>JAGWBY010000053.1:11992-33682 GCA_021295675.1 Candidatus Latescibacterota bacterium
ATTTCGCCATGCCCCACGTGGCCAACAGCCTGAAGCTGAGTGGGCAAATCGAGGGGCGGCGGCGCTACCTGTTCTGGGGCATGCTGCTGGCCCTGTTGGCGGGCATTGGCGGTGCGCTGTGGATGCTGATGCACCTCGCCTACACCTATGGGGCGATCAATCTGCGGCCACCCAATTTTATCTGGTTGCCCAACTACGTGTACGACTATACGGCCACGCAGATGAGCAGCCCCTCGCCGCCCAACTGGTTGGGATGGTTCCACACCGGCGTTGGCGGCGGGGTGATGGGGCTGTTGATGATGGCGCGCCGCTACTGGGTCTGGTGGCCCTTGCATCCGATTGGCTTCCCCATCAGCTCGACCTTTCACTGGATGGCCTTCAACGCCTTTTTGGCCTGGCTCATCAAGGGGCCGATCCTGCACTACGGCGGCGTCCTTCTTCTTGGGGATGATCCTCGGGCACTTTGCGATCTTCGGCATCTTCTGGATCATCGACACCCTCACTGGCATGGTCGGCAACGGGCTGTTCGTCTGAGGAGTGATGGAGATGCGCTGGACAATCGGACTGCTGGTCGCCGGCCTCGCCGGCTGTGCTGAAGATCATAGCAAGGCCCAAGCGCACTTGGCCGAGTGCGCACAGCAGAGCGGGCAAAAGCAGTATCTCCAAGCCATCGCCGCCTGCCAACGTGCGCTCGCGGCTGAGCCAAGCCTCGTGGAGGCGCGATTGCTCATCGGAGATATCCTCCTCAAACACGGCCAATTCGACCGCGCCATTGCCCACTATCAACAGGTCCTCCAAAACCACCCAGAGCACTCCGCTGCCTACGAGGCGCTGGGGGATGTTTATGCGCGGCTGCGGCGCAACGACCAAGCGACCGCAGCCTACCAGCGTGCGCTTGACCAAGCGACCGACCAAGCCGCGCTCTACCGCAAGCTGGCCCTCATCTACGGTGACCAAAACCGCTATGCGGCCGCGGTGGACGCGCTGCAACAGGCGCAGACCCTCGCTCCGCAACACGCGCGCACGTACTACAACCTCGGCATGCTCTATCAGCGGCAGGCCCAGTACGACGGGCAGTGGAGTTGAATCCGGCTTACGGCGACGCATACTATCAGCTAGGGCAGATACACAGCCGCTTGGGTCGCTACATAGAGGCCGAAACGAACCTGCGCACAGCCCTAAAGCACCGGAGCGAGTACGCGGCTCAGGCACTATCCGCCCTCGGGGCGGTTTTACTGCGTCAAGGGCACGGCGAAGAGGCCGAAAAGGTGCTGTTGCAAGCAGTGCAAGCCGATCCGCTTGAGCCGGAAGCCCTACACCGGCTGGGGACGCTCTACCTACAGGGCACGCGACCGAAAATGGGGGAAAAGCTGCTGGTGGCCTTTGAGCGCGTACGGCCTTACAGCGAGCAGATCGCGCACTACCGCCACTTGCTGCGGCGCTATCGAGAAGACGCGGACGCCCACTACAACCTCGGGGTTCTGTACGGGCGACTGGGCTATCCCGAAGCCGCGGCCGAGCAATATCGCCGCGCCCTCGCCATCAATCCGACCGACCTAAGTGCGCGCAACAACCTCGCCAACAACTTGTTGCACCGCGGGCAAGCCGAGGCGGCCATTGGCGAATACGAGCGGGTCTTGACCCTGTCGCCACGCAATGCCAGAGCGTACAACAACCTCGGCACAGCCTATATGGAATTGGGTAATTTGGAGATGGCCATGCAGATTTTGCACAAGGCCGCGCGCGCGGACTCGGCTTATGCGGATCCCCACTACAACTTGAGTCAGATTTACTTCATGCAGGGGCGTCGAGCCGAGGGCGAGGCCGAGTTGGCGATCTACGAGAGACTGCGTCCCTAGGGGGTCGTCACTGGACGCGGAGTCTTGGCCATGTAGCGCGCGCGGTCGAAGCGATAGGCAATATCCACGGTCTCGATCGGCTCGTTGCGGTAGTCAAAGCGCAAGCTCACGTCCTCTATCCGCACCTCAAACGCGGCCACATCGCGGTGCAGGGGCGGGAACACAATATACCCGCTATACTCCTGGCCGCTAAATACGTATTCATCGCGCTTGTACAAAGTTCTCTGGAGGATGTCCACGCGCTCTTGATACGAGAGATAGAGGTTGCCGACGTTGGCCCATGAGTACGGCAAGTAGTATTCGACCATAGCCGCAAACGCCAGCGAGTTATAGATGCGTCCGTTGTCAGCGACCAAGGAAATGCTGGTCGGGTCCATCAACACCTTGGGGAACTCGTAGTTTTTGACCGTCAGGTTAAAAACCTCAAAGCGCTTGGTCGCCCAAGCCTGCTCGGGCGGAGTCCAATTCCCATAGGTGTACGGGTTGAGGTTGCTGGCGTAGGGATTTTGGTAAAATCCCTCCTTGGTGGACGAGTAGGCCGCCAGTTGGCGATTGAGGAACTCGTCGCTCAAGGGGCGCAGCTCAATCTCCAAGCGACCCTGCGAAAAGGTAATGCTGCGGTCGTCGCCCACGGCGAATTGGTCGCTGTGCTGCTCAGGCCTAGGCAGAATCGGCCCAGCGAAATGCCGTAGGCCGAACTGGGCACAGCCAGCGAGCGCGACGAGCGCGAATACGAGGCTAGCTTTCTGCATCAGATCCCTCCCCTTACAGCTCGCCGGTGGCGGCGAAGACCCGCATGAAGGCGATGGTTTCCATCAGGGGGTCGTCCGCATCTTTGAACTGCTTGCGTTCGCGCTTGAACCCGGCGTTCAGGGTGATATTGTAGCCTATATAGGCCGAGGTATTGGAGACCAAAACGGCCCAGACGAAGTTGTTGAAGTCGCCTTCCTCGCCGGCCTGCACGGTCTTTTTGGCGTTGTCGAACTTGCTAAACTCGACTCCTAAATCCACCCATGTCTTGTCCAACAGGCTGTAGCGGGCAAGTAGAAATACAGTCCCCTCGTGGTCCCGCGACGTCCGCAGATCGAGATCTGAGTGTCCGCGATTGCGGAAGGTGCTCTTGAACTTGGGCGACAGGGTTAGGGCGGCACTGAGCGGATACTGGTAGTCGAACTTGTTGATCACCCCTAAGAAAGAGCGGTCGGCCTTGAGCTTGGCTTGCTTGCCCTGCTGGAAGTAGCGCTCGTACTTCAGCTTGGAGGTGAAGTGGAAACGGGCGATGGCATTGTATTTTACGGAGGCGTAGAAGCTGTTGATGAAGGTATCTTGCGCGTCGAGGGGATCGTTGAAGGGCACCATACCATCTGGGTCAGCCCAGACGATCCGGTCGTCAAAGATATTGTCCCGCACCTGCTTGCCGAGCTCAAAGACGGCGATTTGCAGCCCGGGATAATCCCACTCCGAGGTCAACAGCGCGTAGGTCGCGTGATTCTCGCGGCCGCTGCTGATTTGGCGCTGCCGCAAGCGTCCGACCGTCAAGTTGGTACCTTCGCGGAAGGCCACGCCACCGTACACATTGTAGCCCGAGCGGTCGCGCTCATAGGGCAGGTCGGCTTGTAGATCGTCCTCAAAGCGGTCGATGATAGTGTTGTTGTTCACGTCCATGCCGAAGAGGAACTCCGGCGAATCGACCCGGTAGCGCAAAAACGCCTCGGCGTAGTCGGGCCTGTCGTTCTTGTTTTGGTTGAAATCCGGGATGAAATCGTTGTTCTCGTCGAGCCCAGGAAAGACTTCGCGGTCACCGCCGGAAGTCGAAGCCAATTCAGTGAACAGCACGTTAGCGCCGCCTTGGTCCGAGCGCAGCCAGTCCGGAATCTGGTCTTGATCGTCGTTGTCATCGACGAACTCGAAGAGATAGCGGAAGGGCTGGTCGTAGCTGATGTTGCCAGAGCCGTCGGCCATGTACGCGGCCGTGCTGTACTCTGGATCGAGGTAGAAGGTTTCGCCGTAGCCGAAGAACGGATAGCTGACGTACGAGGCCGTCAGGTAAAATGCCTCGGAAGTCTGTTCGGTGGCCGGCAGCTTGCGGAAGTTCTGGTTGGGAAAGCGCTGGAAGCGTCGGTTGATCGCGTACTCGGTGCTGAGGTCAAACCCCTTGATATCCGTGACATTGAAATCCACGCCCAAAATCTCGTTGGCCGTCGGCAGCCCGTACTCAAAGCGGAGGAAGTGCTGGTTCGACCCGTCGGTGATGTTGTTCTCGGCGTGGGCCACAGGCAGAAAGATGGGGCCGCCGAGGCTGGTGACCTGCTTGTTGGACGTGACCTCAACCCGGTAGTCGTTGGCCAAAATTAGCTCGAACTCCAGCTTCTTAGCATCCCGATACGTCGGGGTAGTCTCGGTCAGTTCGAAGTCGTTGCGAACGTCGTAGGTCAACAAAATCGCGTCCGTTCCCTTGGCCTTGAGGACCCCGTCCTCTTGCACGCCGCCCTCCACGAGGGGGACGATCTTGTCCTGCACCTCCCCGTCGATCAGGATGCGCTCGAGAAAGAGCACGGCTCCTTCTTCCGGCGATTCGGGCGAGTCGTCCGAGATGCGGATGACCACTTCTTCTACATTGCCCTGGTTTTGCGGGCGGGTCAGGATGCCCTTGAGCGAGTTGTCGTCCAAGCTTAGCTCGGAATCAGAGTGATGCGCGTTGACCCAAGTAATGCCTACCTTGCCGAAGTCGCCCACTTGCGCCACGCCCCGGCCCCCGAGGACCCGGGTGGAGTTCAGGGCCGTGTTGGCGCTGGAAAGCTGAGTTCTGGCGAGACTGCCCGGGGCACTGACCCGCGACCCCAAGAAGGTCGCGGCGTACTTGTCGGACAGGAAGTCCCACTGAATGCCGTTGAAGGCGGGCTTGGAAAAGGTCATTGGCGTCAAGGTCGTGCGGATCGCGTCGCCAATGGTGACGGCCGTGTGGAATTGTCCTTTGTTCGCCGACGAGACGATGAGGTTGCTAAACCAAGAGTTGAAACGCGGACTCTTAAAAAGCGAAGAGCCAAAAGATCGCGGATTGGTCTCGGTCCAGTCGTAGATCTCCCAGCCACGCGCGATGTAGTTGCCCAACGGGTCGTAGAGGCGCTCTCCGTTGAGCAGAGTCCCGACGTAGCGCTGGTAGGCTTCGCGGGCGTAGTTGCTGTACTCCCAGCCGCGCCAGCGGTACTCGTAGTACAGGTTCTGCGGCAGGTACCACTTACGGATCGTAGGGGCCAAGGCTCCGGGGTGGATGCGGGCACCGACGATCCCAGGTTCGGAAATTTCGCGGTAGGGGTTCGGCAATTGAGCTTCTGCCAGTGTCCCCAAGGCCGCGCTGCCCACAAGCAGCCATGCGATTCGCTCCAATCCCTTCTTATGCATCTTAACCCTCCCGATTTAACCCTCCCGATTGGACACTCAGTAGGCGAGGCCGATAGTCCGGGTGATTTGCTGTTCGTCGGACTGGGTTTGCAGGCGAATTCGGCACAGGTACAGTCCGGGGGCTGCCCGGCCCGGCCCGCCATCCGCGCCCGACCAAGTATAGACGTAGTAACCATCCGGCCCGCGGTCGCCCGCCAATTTTTGCACCAACCGCCCGTCCAAGCTGTACAGGGCGACCTCAGGCACTGCATCCACATTGAGGACCTGAAAGCGGATTTGCGCTTGGTCGCCGATCTCGTCCCCGTTGGGAGTGGCGATGCGCGGGTGGATCGAGACATTGTCGAGTAAGCGATCCGGGACGGCTGGAAAAAATACATGGGTCGCCCGAGGCGTGTGCGCCGCTGGAGTCACCTCCTGCCAGAGGCCCGGACGCGCCGATTCGCCGATAAACGCATTGAAGCGCGTGGGGTTGCGGTCTATCTGCGTGCGCAACCGCACCGCCACGGTGTCTGCGGGCTGCTCTATAGCTTGGGGAAGATGAATCACCAACGAGTCGCTGGTAATAAGTTCTATTTGCGCCGCAACCTCTGCGCCGCCCACTGTAACTTGCACTTCGTCGGCGTGGGCCGGGGTAGTAAAGAGAAGCCGGTCGAAGCGAGCTGGATCCGCGAAGTCGCCCCATATCTTGTAGATAAAGGTCTCAGGAGTCCCTGGCTGAGCCGTCTTGGGGTGGATTTCGCCCTCGGCTCCGCGCAGTACGGCGTCGGTGAAGTTCACGTCCAGCCGACGCATAGTCGGCACAACTTCGGGCCGGTTGGAGCGCAGGGTCAGCTTGATTTGCAAGAATCGCCGCGGGCTGGGCGAGAGGAACTGGCCCTGTTCCCGGTAGGGTGCGCTCCACGGACTCCAGTCCGCGCCAGCGACGACGAGGGTATCCGTATCGCCGCGCAGGAACTTGTTGAGGTCTTCGTACTCGGCTTTACCTGCCAGCGGTGACCCATCCAGTTTGTAGTAGAGAACCTCTTCGGTCAGTTCGTACCCGGTGCGGGTGACGATTTCTACTTGGGTGCCCTCCGGCGTGGTGGCGTCCCAGAAGATGCCTTGGATCTGCTTTGCCCCTAGGTCGCCAGCAAAAGCGCCGAGGTCAATAAAATCAGATTCTAGCTCCACTTCGGCGAAGTGCCCGGTGGGGATGACCATGAGCTCGGCCATGTCCCCGTTTGCCCCCACGTAAATGGCGGCGAGGTAGCGAATCGCCTGGGGCTTAGCCATGATGTACTGGAAGTCGCTGTCAGAAGACCGGTCGTTGTCGTCGTACAGCAGGTCGAAATCGAGGTCGCCCGTCAGGGTTAGGCTGCCGTCTGAAGCCAAGAGCCGATGGTCGTTGACGCGGGCATACGACACCCCGTACCCCGAGTCTGCCAAGCCCGTAGTGTTGGCACCGATCTGGAGAATGCGATCGACCCACACGAAGGTGCCCATGTCCAAGATCCACACCGTCGGGTCCTCCGCGTCGCCGTGTACGGCCCAAGAGCTATTAAAATCGCCGTCGATCAGGTCTGTCCCACGACCCGTCTTGTCGAGGAGGCTGCCACCGCGAGCGAGCGAGCCCAAGGCAACGTTGCTGCCAAAGGTATAGGCTTCCAACTCGGCCAAGGCCGCATCCTCACTCTTGCTGTCCATCTTGATGCGAATGTATTGCAGCGTGCGGTAGGTCGGGTCGAATACTCGGGTATCGGCTGCGTCTTGGAACAGAA
Source organism: Candidatus Latescibacterota bacterium (assembly GCA_021295675.1). The sequence continues at coordinate 19,011 of JAGWBY010000053.1, forward strand.
CCCGCGTACTGATGTCGGGCAGGGGCGCGAGGTCGTATTCGACTGCGGTTTGGTCGTTAAAGCGGGTAGTGCCCCCGAGGGTTTCGTAGTGAAAGAGGTCGGCCTGAAAGGAGCGCCGCTGCCCGTCCGAGCCCATGACGCGAAACTCCCTGAGCGGCCTCCCCCCTGCGGCGTCTGGAAATACCAAACGGATGCGGGTGACCGGGACGGCGCGGCCCAAGTCGAGCTCGATCCACCAATCGTCTAAACCCGCGGCCGGGTCGGGTTTCCAATAGGTCGTCGGGTCCCCATCGGCGATGTTCTCGGGCCTGAATCGAGCACCGGGTGCAGTGGAACCAACTCGCCAGATGCCGCCCTGAATCTCCTCGTCGTTGGCCAGCTTGTGGGTGAATTGGCTGGCATCGAGTGCGGCGTTGATGTCGTTGGCAAACTTCACCGGCACAAAAGAGCCATCCGGGCCGAATTCAATGGTGCCGGGGGGAATTTTCCACTCCTCCCACTGCGCCTGCTGCTCGACTCGGTACACTTGCGATTCCTGTCCCCCAGCCGATCCCAAGGCGGCGAGGACGAGGCCGCAAACATACGTTGCAATGCGCGTCATAGCTCCCCTCTTTAGTAGGCCACGGCAAGGGGCACAGTCGTGGCAAACCGACCGCGGCCGCTGTCAATGGCGACCTGACACAAATACAAGCCCGGTGCCAACAGGCGACCGCTCTCGTCGCGGACGTCCCATTCTAAAGGCCGATTGATGCCCGCTTTCTGGCCCGTGGCCAACAGGCGGCGCACCGGTGCCCCCGCTAGGGTATAGAAGGAGACCTCCACCTCGGCGCTGAGCACCCCAAAAAGTGCGTAGCGAATGTGCAGACGGTCGTTGTTGCCATCGCCATTCGGCGTCAGAATCCGAGGCTGGATGTGCAGGTCGCCTATGGATTGAGCAATATCGCTCGTAGCCACGATCTGGAGCTGGTCCGTGTGGATGCGGTCGGTGGCATTGCCCGCCTTGACGAACTGACGCGCATGGCTCGCTGTGCGGTTAAAAATCTCCCCTTGTAGCTGCATGGAGATCGTATAGAGCTCGGTGCGCAAGCCAATGTGCAGCTCCGCGTCCGCTGCAATCGGTTGGGGCAAATGCAGAGTCAGGCCGGCCTCATTGAGCACGATGGCGTCGCGCTCCAGCGCGATGGTCTCTGGGGGGCTGCCAATGGCCAAGCCCAAAAACTCCGGTTGCGAAGGAGTCTGGACGCGCACAGCGTCAAAGCCCACACCCGACTGATCGCCAAACTCGGCGCGAATGGCGTAGGTCAGGTCAATCGGCTCGCCAATGGGCACCTCCATTAGCGAGGCTGCGAGGGGATCATCGACTACCCCTACCTCGCCGACGAGATCGGGCACTAGCAGGGGCAGCAGCTCTATGCGCAGCGAATCGAGCCGCGCGACATCGGTTGGCCGACGCGATGTCATTTCGACTAGCACCTGAAAGTAGCGGCCGTGGTCGAGGCTGAGTGGCGCTCCCGGCGCACGAACTGGACTCGACCACGGAGTCCACCGCTCGCGGTCTTCGGCCAAGGGGCCTTGCCAGCCGACGAAGAGCGGGTCGTAAGGTCCTTGGCGTTCCTTGAGGGTCTGCCAAGTGGCAAAGTCCACTTCGTCTAGTTCGCCTTGATCGTTATATGTAAAGAACAGGCGCGGATCATCCGTGCTGCCCGTTTTGATGCGCACCCGCACCTCGGCCTCGGCGTCTGGGACAGCAACGAGTGCTCCCTCTTGCCAGCGCTGATCTGCGCCCCATTGCCCCTCCTGTCGACGCCACTTGCTGACGGCCATCGATACTTGGCCTAAGATGGCCGGCTGCCCTAGATCCACGACCTTGGACTCGTAGCGGGACTCCGTGGCAAAACCCCGGCCGTAGAGCTCAAACTCAGCATAGGCCAGCTTGGCAATGGTCAGCACGCCTTCGGCTTGGTCGAAAAAGGGACCTTGGCCGTTGTCGGGGAAACTCCGCCAGCGCACGTAGCGGAAGTATTGCAAAGGAAAGGTGATCTCAATAGGCGCGACGAGGTTGCCCTCTATGCGGCCGAGTACTTTGTCCAAAGGGACGTAGCGAGTATTGTAGGTAAACTGGCCCTTGTCCTCTGTGGGAATTTGCTCGCCGAGCAAGCTGGCGGAAAGCTCGCCCTGTCGCGGAACGTAATTTTCCCAAGGTTCGCCAAACAGGTCCGTGGCCTCGGACGGAGGCAGGCGGAGAACGAATCGCTCTAACGGCAGCGGCGCACCTGGGTCAACGGTATAGAATTCGTTGGAGGTTTTATTGCCGCCAGGGCCGAAATTGGTCACCCACTGGAAGGTGTTGACATCGCCGTCAACATAGCTAAAAAAGGGCATCATCACCCCGGGGTGCCCCAAGTTGCCCAAGCCCCGCCACAGCCGGGGCATGCCATCGACCCATAGAGGATTGGGCGGGTCGCGCCAGCGTTCAAAGGGAAACTGGGTAAAAATGCTCGGCAAAATATTGACGTCCGGCCGCAATTCTCGCGGCTGCAATGCACCCGGTACGCTAGCGACATCGGCGAGGACCTTGAGTTGCGCCCACTCCTCCCAAGATTGACCGCCCTGCCCGCCGAAGGCCCACTCCTGTCCTCGCGCCGGAATCCACCCCACCAGCAAGGACAAGAGCACTATACTCGGAAGCTGCATGACATTCGACCTTGGTCAATAGACGACTGCAATCGCGCGCGTATGCGCGAAGTCCTGCACATTGCCTTCCACCGCAACCCTGAGCAAGTAGATGCCGACCGGGACGATTTGCCTCGCTTGGTTCCGACCATCCCACCTTTCGCTGTACACTCCGCGGCCGCGAACCGCGCTAACAGTATACACGCGCTGGCCCGCGAGGGAGAAAATCTCTACTCGGTTGGGCAGTTCCTCGAGAATTTGCAGAACGTCGTAGCGAATTTCGAGCTCGTCGTTAATGCCGTCTCCATTGGGCGAGACCACCGATGGATAGACCTCCAGAAAGGGCAGGATGGTACTCCGCGACTCCGCCGAGGTCAGAACTTGGAGCTTGTCGGTGGTCACCTGCTGGCTGGCATTGTCCGGCAGCACCGGTTGGGGCAGCTCCTCGCTCTCAGTGTCGAAGACCTCGCCATGAAAAAAGGTCGATTGCACCAATAGCTGGGCGTTGAAGACCACTCGCAGCGAGGTCGTGGAGTCAACCCGGTGCCCGGGAAAAAACAGCGTCAGGGCGTCTGCTTCCTCCCGCACGCTATCCGGGACTACGGAGGTCAAGATGTCTTCGCTAGGGCCAATGAAAAGCTCGGTGAACTGCGGCTGCGTCGGAGTCGAAATCCGCAAGGCGTCAAACCCCACGTCTCCGTCGGTGACCGCGGCACGCACGTCATAGACAAAGGGTGAGGGAACCCCTACGGGTACGACGGCGAAGCCACTGCTGGGGTCGGGGTCGCCCAACAGGGATATTTCGCCCACCAACCCCTGTGCGAGGGGAGCGGCGATTTCGATCCCGAGGTCCTCGATCCGTATCCCGTCGAGAATTGACCCGCTCTCCATGACGACCCGAAATTGTACATAGCGTCGTGGGCTGGGCAGGGCGACCTTATGCCCCGATTCAGTAAAGGGGGCCGACCAGCGGCTCCAATTGATCTGATCGTCCTCAAAGCCGCCTTGATCGTCCTTGGACAGCGCGTTGTACTCTTCCTCGGTGACGGGCGTCTGTTCATCGAGGTAGCGATTGGTGACCTCGTAGAAGGTCAGCGGGGTGTCGTCCAGCCCAGACCGCATCTGAATAATTGCCGAGGCCATGGCCGCGGGTTCTTCTACCAAGCTATCGCCGACGACGCGGACTTTTGCAGCGCCGAAGTTCAGAGTCCCGAAATTGACGGGCTTGCCCAAGTCGATGACCTCAGAGCGATATTCGCCTCGGGGCACGAAGCCTTCGCCATAGAGTTCGATTTCGGCGATCTCAAAGGGATTGGTAGCCGTGATAAATCGAGTTCAAACTCGACGACCGAAACGCTGTCGCGGGAGAATTCCACTTTCTTTATGGGGTCGCCATAGATCGGCTGCCCGTCGGTGCCAAAACTCAGGCCGTCGTTGACATAGAGTTCGTAGCCGCGGATATAGTCTAACCACAGCGACTTCCCGCTGGCATCTAAGCCCGTGAGCCTTGGGTAAAAGACGATCCGATTCAGGGGAAAGCGGCTGCCTAAATCGAGGAAGAAGCGCTTGCCGGCTTGGCTGGAGCCAAAGACCTTGAAGCGGTCTTCGGTAGAAGTATTGGGGTCGCCATCGACAATGGGGAGATCCGATTTTTTAAGCGGATAATTGTTCCAGATGTGGGCATTGGAGCGGATGATGTCGAATCCATCCCGCGGTATGCCATCTACCCAAGAGAGCGTGGAAGTGATGTTTTCCCCTGGGCGAAAGCCAGCGATCTGGATGGCGTTGGGCACATCGAAATCAATGGCTGTAGAGGCCTCTTCCACGGATTTCCAGTTTCGCCCGCCATCGTTGATTTGCCATAGTGTCACCTCAGCGCGGACCGCGCTCCCAAAGATCAGCACCAGAACTAGCAGGCGGATTAAATGACGTGATCGCATTATCTTTTGCTTGGGCGTTGTGCCCTCGGCCAGTAAATTTACCAAAAACCACTGCCCCAAACAACGAAGATGCCCTCCGCCGCCGACCACCATGGACCATTGCAAACGAGATAGTCGCCTCGGCCTGTATGCTGCTTTTGGGTTGCCGCTAGGGGCCGTGCTCTGCCTTGGGCTTTTGTCGTTCGATTCAGACATCTATGGCCATGCTCGGTTGCGCTGGAGCTTGTGGGGAGCTGGTTTGTTGCTCCTCGTCTGGCAGGGGTGGCTTGGGGCTGCCGGGCGCAAGCCGATGGTGAGACTGCGCGTTGCCAAGGCCCACTACGTACAAGCGCTGATCCAGCTTTGCATCTACTTGTACTGGGGCTGGTACTGGCCGCCGGTCTATGAGATGGCCTTGTTGGTTGCAGCGCAGATCGCATTTGCCTACGGCTTTGATGCGTTGCTCTGCTGGTCGAGAAGGCAAGAATGGCATCTAGGCTTTCGCCCCTTCCCCATCGTGTTGAGTATGAACTTGTTTATATGGTTCAAATTCGACTGGTTCGCATTGCAGTTGCTGATGGTGGCCACAAGCCTCGTGGGCAAGGAGTTTTTCACCTGGCGCAGGAACGGACGCTCGGCGCATATATTCAACCCCTCTGGCTTTGCGCTCACCGCCTTTTCCATCACCCTGTTGGCCACTGGCAACACCGATCTTACCTGCGGTGAGGCAATCGCCAAAACTCTAGCCGAGCCCGAGTACATCTACGTCGTGGTGTTCGCGCTCGGGCTAGTGGTCCAATGCCTCTTTTCAGTCGTGCTGATGACCTTGGCCGCTGCGACCGCCTTGTATGTATTAAGCGCGCTCTATGGTGCCTTTTTCGGCTTCTCGTACTTCGTGGACACCAGCATTCCCATTGGAATTTTCATCGGGCTGCACCTGCTGATGACCGATCCGGCGACTTCACCCAAGTCGGGTTTGGGGCGGTTGATCTTCGGCGCACTGTACGGCACCTGCGCCTTCGCGCTATACGGACTGCTTGGTTGGCTGGAGCAGCCGACCTTTTACGACAAGCTCCTCTGCCTGCCCTTTCTCAACTTGGCGGTTCGCGCCTTCGACCGCTGCCGCTTGCCTGAGATGGAAAGCTTGCGGCGTGCCCTGAGAGCTAACGCAGTTCAGGTCGGCGCATGGACAACGTTTTTCTTCTTTTTGCACTCTACGAGCTTCATCGGCAAAAAAAATCAAGAGGGGCTGGCGTTCTGGCGCGGGGCCGTGGCGCATGGCGTTTCCACGCTCGCGGACGCCTTGAGCCCGAGTGGAGACAAAGCGCTTAGGGCGCAGAGCGAATACCGGCGACAACTCGATGCGACGAATCTCTTGGCACAAACAAAACGGCCCGCAACACATTGCGGTTGCGGGCCGGAGGACTAAGTGGTCAGCTCATCGACCGTCCTATCTGAGCTGGCTATTGATGTGGCTCTTGATTCTTCCCCAAGTAGTATGTTCCACAGCGGTTGCGCTGCCCTCTTCCCAACTGACGTAGGGATCGGCCATGTCCGTGGGCACCAGCAGATAGTCCGGGCAATGGTCTCCTTCGCGGTCGCACTCGTAGCTGCCGCCAACCTGCCCCCACAAATCCTGCTCGCCATTGGCTTCGCGGTCGCCGTCGTCAAAGCGGGCGTTGAAGTGGATGACCTGCTCGGGCTCCAAAACGTGCGGCGTGCTGGTTTGCGGGCCCTCAACTCCGTAGATGTCCCAGAGGTGAGTCCGCACCTCAAAGGTGTACTCGACGTTGGTCGCCCACGTAACCGAACCGGCCGGGAGGATGGTCGAAGCAGAGAAGGTGTACGGCTCTTCGCCTCCCCAGTTCACAGGCCCCTGTTCCGCGTCAAACGGGGGTGCTTCGCCCCCACCACCTAGCGGATGAAAACCAAGGCGATAGCCGTTGATGAACTCGGATAGATAATTGCCCGAAGCATGATCGGCGTCGATCTGGAGTTGCAAGTAATCGTCGTTCCACCAATTCCCCTTTTCCTCTAGGGCGCGCAGCGTGTCGTCTTGAACGCGGGCGAAAAAGTACAGAGCATTGTCCGGCGGTGGACTCCAAGCAACGAAGAAGCTAGCGCTGAAGTCTTCTGGGTTGGGATTCGCGCCTTGGTCTTTGTGCTCGCCGAGCAAGGACTCAATCTGTTCGGGCTTGACGCCAAAGGAATCAGTGTCGTACCAGCCCCAATCGTCTTCCTCGCCATCGAGGACAAAGGTGGTCGGATCGGGCCAAGCGGGAATGAAGTTGGTCATGCCGTTGTGGGCAACGATCGGGCTAACCATAACAAATGCCAACATCAGACCGAGGAGGGTGCGTAGCATCGTGATCTCCTTTATTGTGGTAGTGGAAAGAGATGGTCAACTGTTGAATTTTACATCGCAGGCGATTGCAATTCAACGCGCTACTAATTGCTGCGGCCTCCTTTTTTGGGGGTGAGATTCTGCTCACTAACTTCGTCTGTGCTGCGAGTTAAGCCTTGTATCATACTACATTTTTCATTTAGGTACGGATGTCGTAGCATTTTGTCAACATTTATTTGTGCGTACCCCATTTAGAAAGAGAGGCGACTTTGGACAAAATAAGACTGGCATTGGTCGGCTGCGGAGGCATGGGAACGCGGCATCTATACGGCCTAGGAGAACTCGCCAAAACCCCGTTTGACAATGTGGACCTAGTCGCCGTATGCGACATCCGGCGCGACAACGCCGAACTGGCAGCCACAGAAGCCGAAAAGCTCGTGGGCCAGCGGCCCGCGGTGTTCACTGACCTCGAAACCATGCACCGCGAAGTCGCCGACCTAATGGCCGTGGATGTCGTGGTGGACCCGTCGGTGCATCACGCCGTGGTCTGCCAAGCCCTCGATCTGGGGCTGCACGTGATGGTGGAAAAACCCATGGCCATTACCGTCAAGGGCTGTCAGCAGATGATTGAGGCCGCCAAGCGCAACAAGCGCATCCTGTCGGTGGCGGAAAATTTTCGCCGTGATCCCTCGTCGCGGCTGGTGCATCACCTGCTGGAGCAAGGGGCCATTGGCCGCCCCTACATGGCGGTCTTCCATTCGCTGGCTCCGCATCACGAGGTATTTATCACGCCTTGGCGGCACATGAAGGATCGGGGGGGACTGCTGCTGGATCTGGGCGTCCATTTCACCGACATGATTCGCTACCAACTCGGGGATATCAAGGAAGCCTACGGGGCCGTCGAGCTAGCCTCTCCCGTGCGCCACAAACCCGAGGCCGTCAACTCGCCCTATGAGTTTTACCAAACCCGCTTCGCCGAGATGGAGCAGCAAGTCGAAGCCACGGCCGAAGACACCTCTATGGCGATGTTTCGGATGGAAAGCGGCCTCGCAGTCAACTGGGTGGTGGGCCTAGGGGGATACGGCTCTTGCGGCGGCGAGGTCATCTTCGGGTCCGAGGGCGTGATGCAGGGATTTGGCACGCGCGGTGCCAGAGCGTGCTTGCAAAGGGCCGACGGCACAACGCTCGACCACGCCGCACTCGTGGCTGACGCAGAAGCATTCGCCCTAGAGCCACTGGCCGAACATTTTTTTCCCGATCGAGTCGCCGACCAAGACATCGACTGGAAACTGTTGGCGCTAGAATACTTTGAACTGGCTGAGGCCATTCTCAACGGACGGGAGATCGAGGTGGACGGGATGGAGGGGCTAAAAGATGTGGCCGCAGTGTACGCGATTTTCGAGTCGAGTCGATTAGGTCGGACGGTGCAGCTAAGCGAAGTGGAAAGCGGGGCCGTCTATGAATACCAAGCCGAAATCGACGCGGCACTGGGCATTGGCTAACAGGAGGCCAAGATGAAAAAGCTCACTGATAAGGTCGCGCTGGTGCCCGGTGCCGGCCGCAGCCTAGGGCGGTCGCTTCGGCAAGCCAGAAGACTGTGCCAAGGTAGTGGAATTTTTGGCGACCGATCTCTCGGATTACGCGACCGGCCAGTGCATTTCCGTCTGCGGCGGAGCCGCGATCTGACGCGTCACTGCTCGGCCTGCAGCCGTTCTTTAAAACCTCGTTCTTAATACACGACAGTAATCCAATGGATGTTACGGATGGGCATCTAGGTATCAGATGCTTCGGCTCCGCTCCGCTTCGCTCAGCATGACAGCATAAGAAGTTAGCACTTGTCATGCTGAGCGAAGCGAAGCATCTCATACCTCTTCTACTGTATGTGTACTTAGAACCTCGTCAAAAAACGTCTTAAAGGAGCCTGTGGCCGCGTGTTCCCAACGGTCAAACGTCGCTTGCAGCGCTTCTAGCCAACGCTCTTTGGGCAGATTTTGTACCGCTAAGCAGACGTAATAGGCATCGGTCAACGCCAAGCCCCGCCGTCCATCCACGAGAGCCTGCTCCATGCGCTCGACTAACGGAGCTACCTCGGGCAGGGCTTCGACGCACTTTGCCTTGTGCTGGACAAAGCTCGCCAAGTGATTGACCATGCTGCGGCTAAAGTCGTGCCGCTTTGCCGTGCCGGATACGTCGCCAAGGTCCAGCTCTCCCCTGTGATACAAGTACAACAACTGCTGGGTGATCGTGCGTTGCTTGGCACCAAGGGTTGCTTGCCGTGCGCTACGCAAGCCGCTGGTGAGGGCCGACATGTCGTGGCAACAATTGAGCCAGCGCGTGCCTTTGGCGACCACGCGGCGCATGGACTCGCCCGGGCCGACGGCCGTGCCCATGGCCTTGCCGCTGGCAGCGCAAGCTGCCCCCACGCGGTCAAAGGCCGCCAGCACGCGCTCGTGTTCTATGTGCGGGACTCCTTCGCGTTCGACGCCGTAGCTGTGCGCCAAGTCGCTCGGACCCACGAAGAGCAGGTCGATCCCTTCGATTGCGGCAATCGCTTCCACTTCCTCCACGCCCTCGGCGTCTTCGATCATCACGCCGAGTAGAGTCTCAGCATCGGCCCTTCCCATGTACTCGGCGGGGTCCAGCGTACCGTAGTCCGAATCCCGGCCACAGCCTAAGCCGCGCAAGCCCAGCGGCCGAAACTTGGCCATCTGCACAAAGGCCCGCGCTTCGTCCGCGCTCTTGCAGTGGGGCCAAACCAAGCCCCCGGCCCCTAACTCCAGCGGCTTGATCACTTGATTGTACGGCCCCTTGGGAATGCGGACCACTGAATCGACCCCCGTGGCCCGCGCCGCCAAAATTAGCTGCGACAGCCCGTCTAGCCCGAGATGGGAATGTTCCATGTCGATCCAGACGCAGCCAAAGCCCGCTTGGGCCGCGAGCTCGACTACGACCGGGTCGAAGATCCGATTGATTTCGACTATTTCCACCGTCGCTCCCCCGAGCAGGGCGGCCTTGGTCTGGTTGGTTTTCACGGATTCTCCTCTCTTCTACCTACTCGCCTTCGCAGTGCGTTTTTTCTATATTCGCCCACCTGTCAACGCCCATTAAAAACCACAGGAGACCTGTCATGGCAGCAAATGGACCCGTTCCCACCGCCCGCGCCCAAGGCCGCGGCCCAACCATCTGGCTAGCTGGCTCGCCCGACGAGCTAAAAGAGTGGATGCCCCTCGGGATCGCCGGAATCGTCACCAACACGGTGGTGCTCAACCAATACGCCAAACAATACGGCACAGTCATCAGCCTGATAGAGCAATATCTCAAGCTCACCGACAAGCCCATAGTAGTGGAAATCGACGGTCATTGCGTTGAAGAACTCCTAGAAGTCGGGCAGGTTTTTACCAACATGTCGGAGCAGATCATCCTCAAGATCCCCTGCAACGTCAACGGACTTAAGGCATTTAGCATCCTCAAGGATCAAGGCGTCGAGACCTTCTGTACCACGGTATTCTCGCTGACGCAAGCTGTAGCCGTCGCCCAAGCCGGAGTGAATCACATCCTGCCGTTCTGCGAGCCGGTCAAAGAAGTGGGCGGCGACCCGACCAAGCTGATCCGCGAGTGCGCGCAGATGTTCAGCGGCTGGGGCCAGCGCCCCTTCATTATGGCCGCCCTCATCCGCTCGGTGGAGACCGCTCACGCTGCCTTCCGCGACGGGGCCGACGAACTCGTCACCATGTGGACGGTGTACCGCGACATGATGGATCACCCGCTGACCGCGCAGTGGAACAAGACCTTTATGGACGAGTGGGTCGATATGCACCAGAGCGGCTTGTTGGCGGGAGTGCCGGTCCGTTCCGATTGACCGCGCCGCGTCCTCACCCGCGCTCGGCTGGGATCTGGCGCAGCAATTCGCTCCAAGCCGCGCCCAGATTCATCACGTCCCCGCCGCAGATTACCAAGTCGCAACCCGCGTCCATCGCGGCCGTAAGCAGTGGCCCGGGCAAGGTGAAGATGCCACTCAGCTTGCCGGCGGCCCGCGCCTTGGCCAAGCACGAGAGCACGGCCTCGCGCAGCTTTGGATCGCCCATCTGGCCGGTACAGCCCATATCGACCGCTAGATCCCCCGGCCCCATGAAGATCCCAGAGAGGCCCTCCACGGCGAGTATCTCATCGATATTCGCCACGGCCTCCACAGTCTCGATCTGGACGAAAAGGTGGGTGCGCGCATTGGCGCGGGCTAGGACATCGGGCAGATTTTCCATGCCAAAACCCATGCCGCGCGTGCGCACGTTGAAGCCGCGCCGACCCAACGGCGGGTACTTGCCCACCTCGACGATGCGGCGTGCATACTCCGCATCATCTACCATCGGGACGAGAATGATCCGCGCCCCGATTTCGAGTGCCCGCAGCACGTGATGGCGCTCGCCATCGGGCAGGCGAATGAGCGGGAAAATGCCGCCAGCCTCTGCCGCCAAGCACAAGGTCTCGGCCCGCTCAAAGCCAATCGGGCCGTGTTCGCTTTCGATCCACACCGCTTCAAAACCAACCTGCGCTGCCAGCGAGACGAGCAGGGGCGAGGCGCTGTTGACGGTGACGCCGCGAATCCGCCGCGGGCGACCCGCCTGATCTAAGAATACGTCGTCGGTGATTTTTAAGGTCATGGGAGTCTTTTCTCTTGTTTGGAGCCGCTCTAATGTAGCCTTATTTTCTCCGCGTTCCAACCTTCCACCGTAGAGCTTCTGCGCTCATCTGCGCTCATCTGCGGATACTTTTGCCACCGGGACTTTCAGACAGCTTCCAAAGGAGGCCCTATCGTGATACCACTAGACTACGGACGCTCATTTCTAATCGGCAACGCCCCGGAAAACGAAGTGCGGTTTTGGGTCGAGTCGCGGACGCGCATCATCGACGCAGCCTCCGGCCAGAGCGAGGACTACGTGCAGGTGGGGTCGTGCAAGAGCGAGCACACCTTTGCCAAAGAAAACCTCCTGCACGAGGACAACTACGACTTCCTGCCCGTCTTTGGCCCGGAGTGGTCGGTCGTCTATCGGCGTCATGCCAATTTACGCGACAGTTATCGAGAGATCCGCCGCTCAGAGGAGTGGTGGAACGGGCAACAGTACCATCTAATCGTCGGGAGCGATGTGGAAGAACTGACCAGCGATGCGGCGGTGCGCGAGGCGACCTACGCTGCGGTGCCGATCGTGGCGCAGACCCAAGTGCGGAACGAGGAAACCGGGGTGCAGGCGATCATGGAATACCCGGTAAAAACCATGAACACCAATCGCGCCAACGATATCTACCAAGTTGATACCGGCCCGGTGGCCTTCCCAGACCTGAGCCAGCGCCACGCCCGCCACGTCGATGCCCTATCCCTAGCCTTTGTGGTCTTCAACGCACCGCACTTTGCCGACTTCGTCCTCGAAGCGCCGACCCGCGTAGGCAACGAGCAGGTATATCACTATTCCAAGGTGGTGTCCCTAGCAGCAGTAAACAGGCTCTACGCGGTGCGTGCCTAGAAGCTGTTTGGAAATTTCGCCAAAATCACTTACTTCAATCTCACTAATGGTCTCATCTCAAAAGGAGGCACCATGTACAGAGTAGGAGTCATCGGCTGTAGAGGCATTGGCAATCGGCACGCCCAAGGGGCCGAGAATATAGAAAACGCCGAGGTCGTGGCCGGTTGCGACCTCGTGCCAGAGCAACGCGACGAATTTGCCGCGCAGTTCAAGGCGACCATTACCGAGAAATGCTGGAAAAGGCACAGCTCGACATCGTCACAGTGGCCACCGGCGACAACCGGCACGCCGACTTGGTGGTGGCCGCGGCCGAAGCCGGTGCTAAGGGGATTTTCTGCGAAAAACCGCTGGCCACCAGCGTGGAAGACGCCGATCGCATGGTGGCGGCCGCAGAAAACCACAACACCTTGCTGTCGGTTGACCACACTCGCCACTGGATGCCCGTCTGGCATCGCTGCCATGAACTCGTGACTGAGGGCGAGATTGGCGATGTGCGATCGGTCTTGTGCGAGCACTACGGCACGCGATCAATGCTGTTCCGCAACGGCACCCACCTGCTCGACGCCATCATGTGGTACGCTGGCAGTAACCCTGAGTGGCTCGTCGCCGAGTTGGAGGACGGGTACGAAGACTACAGCGAGTATCGCGGCGACGGCGGACACGACCCCGCCACCGAGCCGAGCGCCAACGCCTACATTCACTTTGCCAACGGCGTGCGTGGGATCTACCTCGGGGAAAAACAGGCCCCCAACCGACTCGACTTCACCATATCGGGAACCACGGGGAATATTTTCATCGAGCGGGAAGGCGATGCGTACATCGAGCGGGACGGAGAGCGGGAGTTGGTTGAACCGCGCCCGTGGGAAGTCGATGGAATCGCCGCGGGTGTGCACGAACTCGTGCGCGTGCTCGACGGCGAAGGCGAGCTGTCGTGTACCGGCCGAGATGGGCTGACCGTTGTGGAGATGATGATCGCCTGTCTGCAATCACAGCAGCAGAACAACGCAAAAATCGCGCTGCCGCTGACTCGATAGGCGTCCGAGAAGGGATCGACGGAAGAGCGGTTTCCCGGCAGAATTGGCCGCGCCACCACACTGAACCGAACTGACACTAGGAGTTGACCATGGGAACTTGGATTCAACGCGCACCCATGCCCACCCCCCGCCACGACCTACAGTCCATTGCTGTCGCCGGCACCATCTATGCCATTTCCGGTGCCGACGATCTCACGGTCGATGCGGTCGAGATCTACGATGTGGCCAGCGACACCTGGACCCAGGGACCGCCCATTCCCACCAAACGAGGATGGCTGGGTGCCGCCCGCATCGGCCGCAGGATCTACGTGGCCGGCGGCAAAACCATCCGCACGCCTGAAGAGAAGAAAGCCTACGGTCACGACTATCACTTCACTTCCCGCGACAACTCGGAAGTGCTCGACTTAGACGAGCAGATCTGGTCGGCGCTGGCACCCATGCCCGGCGGACCCCGCGCTGGCTTGGCCGTCACCGCCTGCCAGGACCAGATATGGGCCATCGGCGGCAACACCATGCTCCGCGAAGACCCGGGCATCCTCGACCGCGTCGAAGTGTACGACGTCGCCACCGACACTTGGACCCCGGGGCCAGCCCTGCCCCGTCCCACGCAGGGCCCCACCGTGGTGACTCACGACGGCCGCATCTATCTGACCGGCGGTATCAGCGACGAAGATCCACAGCGCCCCTGCCGCAGCGAGACCTATGTGCTCGATCCAGCAGTGGGCCGCTGGGAAGCGCTGGCACCGGTGCCTACCGGACGCGAATCGTCCGGCTCCTGCGTACTGGGCGATCTGCTCTACACCTTTGGCGGCAAAGACCCGCACTACTCAGCGGCCACCGAAATCTACGACATCCAAGCCGACCGCTGGTTCGAAGACGCACCCATGCCGGTGGGCAAGGCCTGGCTGTCGGCCTGTGTGGTAGGCGAGCGGCCATTCGTCATGGGAGGGGCCCACAAGTGGGAGGACCGAGAGGGGTACAACTGGATCGCGGACCTACACGAGTTCGCGCCCTGACCGTGGATCAGCGGTGAGTCCCACAGGTCGGCTGTGCGGCGACGGCCACTGCTATAGTCCTGCTCACTGGAGTACCCTCCTCCTTCAGACATTCCACACCCGCTCGAAGAGGCTCATCCAGTTTCCGCCCAACAGCTTGGCGATCTCCTCGGCCCTGTACCCGCGATTGG
>JAGWBY010000054.1:0-25779 GCA_021295675.1 Candidatus Latescibacterota bacterium
TTGACCGCGCACCAAGGTGTCTTGTGGTACTGCGACGCTCACACCCGCGACATTGGCACCCTCGCGTTGGAGGACTGAGGGCTTTATCGTCAAGGGCAAGGCATCCTATAAGCCATCAGTCCAACCTTCACCGGACCAACATCAACCGGCGCGTCCGCATTTCCCCGCCAACCTTCAGCACAGCCCAATACGCCCCGCTAGCCGCGCGGTCACTGCTCCAGCGCGCCAAGTGCTGCCCAGCCCCGAGCCGCTCCGCCACCAAAAGGGCCGCGCGCTGGCCTAAGGCATTGTATATCGCCAACTCGACGTCCGCTTCCCCCGCCAAGCGAAAGGGCAAGTTCACCGCGCTGTTGGCCGGGTTCGGATAAGCCGGAGCCAAGTCGCTGGCCTCGGCCTGCTCATCCGCCTGCATCGCTACGACCGTGGGCGTAAAATACCGGGCCGCGAGGGTAAACTCTCCACCCGTCGGCGAGGTCCTGCCGACGATAACCGCCGCGCTATCCACAGCCGCGACCTGCACCTGCCCTGTGTTGTCCGCGCCAAGTTCCATCGCTATCAACTCGCCGCGCTGGTCGCGCAGGGCGTACACCCACACGGTATATTCTCCTTCGTCCGAACCGGCAAAATCAACTACTACATCCCCCTCCGAGCGAATGACCACATTGGCCGCGCCCCATTGGTTGCCAACCTCACCGGCCAGTTCCGCAAAAGGCACATCAGGCGCGGCAATCGCAGCGGCGCGGCGACCGCGCAGGGCCTCGTACCCAGCCGCATAGTTAGCCGCAATCCACAGACGCCAAGCACCCGCGTAGTTCTCGATCCAGCTTTGGTTCTTGAACGCGTCGTCAATACCCAAAATGCCGTTGCGCGGCTCGGCGACGATTTGGCGAATCAGCCCCGCACCATAGCGCTCGGCCAAAAACGAGGCGAACAGATAGGTCTTGCCGTAATTCGCCGACTCGGACACCCAGTGCGTCAAATTGATACTAGGATCCGCGAGAAAACTCGGCACCATGCTCGGGTCGGCCTCGGGAAAACCCACCAAGTCCTCGGCGTACCCAGCAAGCCCTTCGTCGATCCATGCCTCCTCGTCAGCATCGCGGCCCCAATGGATGAGGTGCTGAAATTCGTGCGCTAAGGTTGCGTGGGCGAGATAGGCGCTAAAGGCCAGCTTGCTCGCGTCGAGATAGACCGTATCTCGTCTAAGTTCGGGCAGCCATGACTCATACACCGCACGGTCAAAATAGCCGACTATGTTGCCGGGAAGGTCCAAGATCAGAATGAAAATGCGGGGATCGCCGTCCTTATCGGCAGGCTCGCCAAAGGCATCGACCGCTAATTTAAATATCCCGCGCTCGGGATCGGCCGGAGTCGCCGCGTCGAAAAGAGCACCTAACTTATCCACATCCGGCTGGGATGCGATAATGTCCCACTGACTCTCCTCGACGAAGATATAGCAGTGCGTCCCCTTGTAGCGGCAAGTGGCCAATTTGAGCACGAATTCAGTCGGCACGTAAAAGGGAAGTTGGGTCCCCACTTCAATGGGGCCTACTTCTTGACTTGCGCCGACTGCCTTGGAGGCTGCCGCAGGGAAAGACGCGCGGTGCTGCTCAAGCCAGCGCGTCCCGCATATCCTCTCTTCGGCTGCGACCGCCAGCGGCAGCAAGAGCATCCACGCAGCCAAGGCCACCCGTGAAAAAAAACAGACCATCAGTAGAAATGTCGCACGAGGAAAAACGCTGCTCCCCTAGGCCCCACCGCCACCTTGGGCACGAAGCCGGTCTGAGCTTGCTCCGCGCTGGCCACTCGCGCCGCATGGATGGCGGCCACGAGGTGATTGACGACCACCAATCCCGTTACATAGAGTGCCTGCCGCTGCGCGTGCTGGCTCGCATTGCGCAACTCGCGGTAGCGCTGGCGCGACTCGGCGCGATCCCATTCCCAGAAGAAATCCGCTGCTACCGGATAGAGCGCGGCATCTGGGCCATCCTCGTAGCGGGCGAACTGGTTGTGCTGCAACCGGCTCGCATAAAACCCCAAGTCGTCGAAATAGTCGTCCCCCTTGCCCTCGGGCCGCGCGCCCGCGCGTTCGGCCGCATACGCCTCGTAGCGATCGCGGCGCACCTGACCTAGCCACTCAAAACCCCAATAGCCGCCCCAAAGCGCCAGCTCAGCGGCCAAGAAGCCACCGCCGCCACCGCGGGCGTACTTCTGCCCCCAACCGGGCACCAGCAAAGAGCGCCAAAACGCCCCTTGGGCCTTCCCGGCCTCAGCTATGCCGGGCAGCAATAAAATAAACGCGATCCAGCACCACATAAGCTCAATCCAACGGCTTGTACGCCACGAGCATGGGCACGTGCGACCGCACCCAAGGCTGCATGACCAACGCCAAGCGCGTCCGCCGCTGTAGGGCCGCTTCGTCGGCACCCGCAGCGCGCGCCCGCGCCACCCGCGCCGCGTCAATGGCGCTGATAACGTGGTTGATCAGGATGACCCCACTTATCGTGGAAGCTCGCTTGAGAAAGCGATTGCTCTCGTCGCGGTCGTCTTCGTAGCGGAGCCGGCGCTCGGAATGGAAATTTTCAACGGAATCGACTTCAGTCGGCACAGCGGCATTGCCGATACTGCCATCGCGCCGTACTCGCTTCAGATCATCCCAACCGGCGACAAATTGGTCGTATTTGCCAAGTAGCTCGTAGTATTGCTGAATCTGGCTCGGTGCGCACCCGCCAAAAGCCGCACTCCCCAGCCCACCTGATTGCGACGTATTTATCCATTCCCTTCGCGCCGGAATGTACACCTCGCGGACCTCGCTACTACAAGGCAGCGCGTGCGTGATCGACGAATTGTTCGAGATCGTCGATTCGCGCCAAAGGATGTAGTCTTCCGGATCCCAGTGCTCGTCGGCCACCGCTCGGAACTCTTCTTCTAGGTCCTTGCCCTTGCCCTTCCAAATCGCCCACATGCCCCACAGCGCGGCTTCGGCCCCCAAAAACGCCAGCCCTCGCTTCTTCGACCCCGCATACCACTCGCCCAACCCGGGCACCAGCGCGGAAAGCAAAAATGCCCGCTTGGACGACTTGCCCTTGCGCGGCTCTGTGCGAGGCGCTGGCTCAGGACCAGCATCGCCTTCCACTGCCCGCAATCCCACCAAGAACGCCTGCCCCTCCTCGCTCAAAATACTCGGCAATCCCTCTGCTCGGACGCCGCCAGCAGTCAGCACCGCAACCACCAGCGCGATTCCTATCCTCGTCATGCTTGCTCCTTTCCATTGCGGCAGCAGACAAAACGCGACCAGCTATTATACCCTAATCATCTTCACATTCGGCTCGCGTTGAAATTCGTCGAGCCTCGGATGCCCCTTACCAATAGCAAGAAGCTGGCGTTGCAATTGTCGCAATGTGCGCCCCTAACAATCTGCGTTTCTACAAATACCCAAACAACACGGTAAAATAAGACTTCCACCGTCCCTTATCTGGCACCTCGTCAATCCCATAAGCCACATCCACCTGCACCCGCGTCGGGATGCTGTAATATGAAATCAAGTCAAACCGCAACTGCCCCCCCACATCCCGCAGCGGGCCGTCGCGTCCATACCGTTCGTTCCACTCGCCTATGTTCCGATCCCAAGCCTTACCCATGCTAGTGTACACCGCACCATACACTTTGTCGAAATATAGCTGCGCAATGCGCTTGTCCATATTCGGCAGCAGGGGGAAGCGCAGCGTCGCCGTACCCATCAGGGCCTTGCGCCCCTCAATGCTGTAAAACGTATAGCCCTTCATAAAGTTGAGGCCACCGAGGCGATAGTCGAAGAAATCTCCGACCCGCGACGCGTCGTTCACTGCCTCGTTGTCGATCCAACCGCCGTACAGCCGCAAGCCCAAGCGAGTATTGCCGGGCATACTCATGTGCTCTCGCCAATCGGCGGTAAACTGATTGTAAAAGAGCTTGATGTAATTCTCGTCGATAAAGGATGCCTGCTCGTTAAAGCCGTCGATAAAATAGTTAAACATCCGGTCATAGCGTGCGTAGAGCTGGCGGCCCACAGGGCTTATATCGCGGTCCCGCCGCCGCGCAATCATCTCCATCCGATAGGTCAGCCCTAGGCCAAAGCCGTTGAGATAGGTATAGCCAAAGGGCCGCTGGGCAGTGCGCTCAAATCCGACCTGTCCGTCGCCTTTGCAGACGAGGCAGTCGCTCTCGACGCTGGCGTCGTAGCGGTCGTACGTGGCCGAGGCCGTCAACTCCCCATGGCGACCCAATTTGCCGCGCACCCCCACATTGAACTGGCTCAAGCTGTAGTTGACGGCGTTGACAATGATCGTCCGCGCCTCCGAGCTATCGCCGCGAGCCGAGTGTCGGCGCTGGTTGAATAGCTGTAAAAAGAAAGTGGGACGGAATCCCTTAAACTCGTATATGGCGAACAAATCGCGGTCGGCATTAGTCGGCGCGATGGCACCCCCGGCGAATACGCTCTGGCGATTGAGCACATCGCCAGCACTGAGGTACGCGCCCGCCTTGAAATGCCCCTCGTCAATGAATATCCTCGGCAGGATCCCGGTCTTGAGAAAGTCAATGCCATACGCTTGCGGCGCGCTCGGCAACGCGGCCACGGGCGTACCGCCCCAATCCAGCGGCAAATCCTGAGAAAACCACGCCTCTTCAGCCGCCACCGGCATCCCCTCGTCCTGCAACCGGCGGATCTCAAAACCAGCCGCCGTATAAGCCGTAAAGACGACCTCGCCGTCCGCGCCGACCGATGGGCTAAACGCGCCACCAACAGTATTAGTTATCTGCCGCAGCGCACGCGTCTCTAAGTTCAGAGCATAGATATTGAAGATGCCGCTGAAATCCGACGCAAACACGAGCTCCGCGCCGTCCGCGCTCCACGCGGGGTCGCGATCCGTGCCGGGCGTGGCAATGGCGAGGTCGAATATGCCTTCGGTGAGCAGATCTCCCCCTGCGTCCAATTCCACCACGGCAATGTCGCGCTGTCCCTCGCGCGCAATCGCAAACGCCAGCTTGCGTCCGTCGGGCGAAAAACGCGGCGTGTAGAGCTGAGTACCGTCCGCGAAATGAGTTAGATAGCGCAACCCCGTGCCGTCGGCCCGCATCATCGCCAAATTGTTGTTGGTGTCCTTGTTCTGCACGAAGACGATCCACTCGCCATCGGGCGAATAGGTCGGATACAGCGCCCGCATCCCCCGCGTCAGTCGCTTGATGCGCGGCGTCTCCGGTGCCGTGCCGCTGACCATGGCCGGCACAAACCACAGCATATTGCGCCAAAAACTAGGACCGGCGGCCGCAGAATCCCACTCGTAAATATCCGCCTGCCGCGAACCGTATTTGTCCGCCCGGTCGATGCGCGAAAAGAGCAGCTTGCGCCCGTCCGGCGACCAATCCACGGTCGAAGCGGCCGCCGGAAAGGCTGCCACTTCCTCCTCGCCGGTAGCGAGGTCGCGCACGATCAAACCGTGTGGGTAGTGGTGCCGCTTGCGCGTTGACAGATACGCCAATTGCTCGCCATTGGGTGCCAGCCGCGGCCGCAGATTGGAAAAGCCGACATCCACGATCCGCTCGCCTTCGCGCAGCGGCCCCAACGCCGCTACCTGCGCCCGATAGCCCTGCCGCAGGGACTCGATCCACTCGCCGTACAGCTCGTCCGCACTCTTGCCCAAGACCTTTTTGCACGCCCCGTCAATGGCGAGGGTGTGCCACTGCGACGCGGCCCGGTACAGTTCGGCGACTTTTTCTTCCCCGTACGTCTCGGCAATGTAGCGCACCAAGCCAAAGCCGTGATCGTACACGTATTCGTTGCCAAAGCCCTGCTTGCCAAACACGCCCATCTGCTCGAAGGATAGCTGCTCGTCCGCCAGCACCAAGGAACGCAGCACCATGTCGCGGTTGGCGTCCCAGCGGTCGTGAGCCGTAGTCGCAGTACCATATTGGGCCGCCCCCTCGGCCAACCACATCGGCATCACCGTACCCATCACCGGATAGGAGGCAATGACATCTGGGTAGCCGATGAGAATGTCCGGTCGGTTTTTCTCTCGCTGGTAGCCAAAGTACTGCAAGTAGAGCGCGGGGACGCGCTGCACGCCTTTGCGTGCTGCCCCCAGCGAAATGATGTGGGCAAATTCGTGGGTAATTACGTTGCGCAGCCAGTCCGAACTGCCGCGCAAGTCGAAGTCGTGGTCCAGCGACGTGGCCCAGATCTCAATAGTGTCTTGATAGAAAAAAGCCGCGCCATTGGCGTAATCGTCGTGGTCCTTGAGCACGATCCGCACGCGCCCGTCAGGCTCGTACCCATACAGCTCGGTAAGGGGAGCGTACGCCGCTTCGGCAATGCGCGCCGCCCGCGCCGCCGCCCCTTCCAATCCCTCGTGGTAGAAAATGCGGAAGTGCTCGGTTTCTACCACCTGCCAAGCTAATTCCGGGTGGTTTTGGGCCAAGGACGCACCCACCCAGCCGAGTACTAGGCCAGCCAGCAGCAGGGTCGCCAGTTTCCTCATCAAAGAGTCCTCCTCAACTCGTAACCTCTAGTAAAGGCGATCTCACTGCTGCAAAGGCACTCCTCTCCCAATTCCTAATTCTCAATTCCCAATTCACTGACTCACCGCCATTTTGACCACAACTTCTCCGCGCCGTCCATCGTCGCCGTGCGCGATCAATCGGCATAGATACAGGCCGCTGTCATAGTCTTCTACCGACCACGCGATTTCGCGCTCGCCAGCTTGCAAACCGTCCTTACGAAATTTGCTAACACGTCCGCCCAACGGATCAAACACCTCCAATTCAATGCGCCCGGCCGCGCCCAGCGCAAAGCGCAGATGTGCCTCCTCGCCGGGACCAACTGGATTGGGATAGCAATAGACTCGGCCCAGCAAGGGCACCTCGGGCTTTACAACGGGCCGACCAGCCACCAGCGCGGTCCGCGACCCAGCCGCATCAGCCCCCGCCTGCGGCCAATGGGCCAGTCCCCCGGTGTACTGCGCCGCTACCCGCTGCAAATCCCACGCATACACAGCCGTGCTATCCAAAGCCGCTAGCGCCAACCGGCCATCGCCGTCTAGGTCCACTACCACCGGCGACCCCGTCGGGGGAGCGGCCATCAGCAGAGGAAAGTCCGGCAAGAGCTGCCCATCATCATCCATGCCGAAAATCCCGCTGTGGCCGGCGACGAATATCTCCTGCTTGCCGTCGGCATCCACGTCGCAAAGCACCGGCTCAAAGACGAGATCACCGACCTCGGCAAAGCGCGGCAAGGCCGTGGGAAAGTCGGCTTGGCCCAATCCGTCGGTGCGCAGGGCGTGTATCGCTCCACCGCGCGCAAGCAAAACCACCTCCAACAAGCCATCGCCGTCCAAATCTCCCAAGACCGGCGGCGCGGCGAGCGAATCGCCCAACTCGACGACCTGTGATCCGATCTCAACCTGTCCGCCGACCGTGGCAAAGATCGGCTCAACTTGGCCGTCGCCATCCAAATCGCCCGCAGCCGAGGGCACCATCGGCTGCCTTTGCTCCTTTAACTCGCCACTTATGGCATCTACCACATAGGTCTGTTCCGCTCCGGCAAGCAGCAACTCGGCCTCCTCACCCATACTGAAACGCACGTCCAACGGTACCTCGTCTAGTGCGAGCCGCCATAGGGGTTGGTCCGCCCCGACATCCCACGCGCTGATCTCTGCATCGCGCCGCAAAAAAACCTCGGGCCGGCCATCGCCATCTCCGTCTCCAGCCGCCAGCAACCGTGCTTCTGGTACTTGCCACGGCATCACGCCATCGCCGGTCGCATAGCCGACCCCACCCCCGGCCTCAAAGAGCAACTCTTCTACTCCGTCGCCGTCCAAATCCGCGGCTTGCAACCGACCATCGCCCGGCAAATCCCGCGGCCAGTCCAAGCGCGCACGCCCAAAGCGTATGGCCACCTGCATGGTATCACCGGGTGCGGAAAGCACTTCGATCTCAATGTCGGTCTCCCACTCCCGATTGCTGCGCG
Source organism: Candidatus Latescibacterota bacterium (assembly GCA_021295675.1). The sequence continues at coordinate 8,003 of JAGWBY010000054.1, forward strand.
AATCGGGTCGCGTCGCCGGGCCGAACAGCGTTTGTCCGCCGATAAAGAAGGGGTCGTCGTGCCATCCATCGACTTGCAACTCCCACGAACGGCGAGGATCGCCAATGTCGCGGTACCCGTCGGCTTCCTCTAAGGCAATCCCCTTCCAATGGAGCTGATTGTTCGCGGCATTGGGGTCCGCAGCACGCGCCATCACGCCCTCATCTACGTGCCATATCAGCACTCCCGACCCCGGGACAAAGACGTCGTACTCCTCCATCGCCGTCCACACGCTCTCTTCTATAGTGATCTGATCGGGGTCAATCCACACCTTATCTTCGTCTTCGTCCTCCCCAACGCCGCGCTGACCCCGCTGTTGCCTATTCTCCAGCAAGAAGTACTCGCGCGCGTCAATGGGTATGCGCACGGCCTTGGGGAGATCGCCGTTGCGATCCGTTGCCAATAGCGATAGTACGGTGTCGCGCCGCACCACCACCGGCTCGATCCATCCCAACTGCATCTTGCTCCAAGCCATGGGATGCGGCGGCGCAAAGCCAGTCACCCACGCGAGGCTGTCGGCCCGCACGTAGCCCGAAGCATTGGCTCCCACGTCCATCAAGCTCCAGCCTCCTAAGGCCGGCAGCCCGTCGGCGAAATTGGACAACCCAGGTAGGCCCAACTGATGGCCAAAAAACTTGGCCAGCAAGCCATTGAGACCGGCCCGACCGTTGAGGCTGGGCGACTCCGGTAGGATCCACGCCTGCTCTAGCTCCACATCGCCCACGGTCAACGGACCATCGTTAAAACGCACAAAATCGCTCTCGGATAAGAAGACCGAGCGAATGTCGTTCAGTTCGCCGGTCTCGTAGCCGACCCCGGAGTGGAATACGAGAAAGCTGTTGAATTCGTCCAAGCGCGGGCCGTCGGGATCGGCCAGCGCAGCGTGTAGGGCATCGCGCACCAACTCGATCCACTTCGCACCGATCTCCTCGGTCGTGCGCCCGTTGCCGTAGTGGAGCATGGATTGGGGAAGTGTGTACGCCTGCCGTGCGGCGCGGGGAAATACCTCGGCGGAAATCGCCACTCGGCCTGCGGAAACGACCTCGTAATAACGCGCCAACGCGGTCAAATGCCGCTCGAAATAAGCGCGGTCGTGCGGCGGCAGGTCGTAGGGCAGCGCGTAATCCTCCGCCGCTTCCACCGCCGAGCGCAGATCAAACGCACCGATTCCAGTAGTAGTCAACTCGTCGGGATTTTCGCGCGGAAAATCTACGCGCAAGGCCAAAATTCGCCACTCGGCGTCAGCCTCGGTGGTCGCTGACAACAGCAATGAGAAGCAGAAGCCTAAGAGGAGCAAGGGGGCTAAATCGCAGCGTCGCCGCTCGACGCGGCAACAAAACCAGCGTCCGATGGGAACACCCTCAGAAAATGATGTTCATGGAAATGGGCGTATTGTCTCCCACCACCGTGTCTTCACTACCGATTATATACGCTACGTCAAACTGGAAGCGATTGTATTTTAGCCCAACGCCAAAGGTCTTGGTACTTACCTCGCCGTCGGTGTCCTGAGAAAGGCCCGCCCGCAACGCGATAAACGCCTCCCCTTCGCGCGCGGAAAGCCCGTATTGGTATTCGCCGCCCAGGTGCAGATCCATCTCCTTGAACTCGTTGCTCATGCCCTCGTCGGCCCATGCCTTGGCCAAGTTGCTGACAAAAGACCCATCGGCAATCAGCGGTTTGTACAGGTCAAAGGAGAGCATCAGGTCGTTGTATTGGGTATCCATCACGTCGTAGGCCACCCCGACGACGATGTGCTGCGGCAGCGGATCGGCCTGATCGGCGTCGATATAGGCGATCTTAGGGCCTAGGTTGCGCAGGGCCGCGCCAAAGCTGAGGCTGGGAACAGGCTTCCACAAAAATCCCAGATCTGCGGCAAAGCTGTTGCCCACGCCCCGGCCCCGCTCAATGCCAGCCCCCGCATCGGCAAGCCGATGCCAGCAGATGTATTGTCGCCGATATGCGCCCCGTAAGCCGCAGACACAGCCACGTCATAGCTGCGGAAGGTGCCTTGTTGGTTGCCGCGTTCGTCCGTGCGGATCTGCTCGCCTAGGTTTAGCAGCGCGACATTGAAGCCAAAGTTGCCCCATCCTTCTACGGGCTGGGAATAGGCCAGAAACTCGTAGGACAAGTCGTCGGCCAGCTTCGGCAGCCACTTGGTGTGCGAAAGGTGGAGCTTTTTCTTGGTCTGCCCGACCAGCGCGGCTGGGTTGAAGTAGCTCGCCGTGGCGTCATCGGCCACCGCCACGTACGATTCGCCCATGGCAATAGCGCGAGACCCCGGCTCGATCAACAACAGCAGCGGAGCACTGCGGCTCTCGGGCGTGGCCCGGACCCCATCGGGCAATGCGCCGACACAAAGGCCAGCCAACAGCAGGGTCGTCAGTTTCCTCATAGCGGAGTCCTCCTCAGCTAAAAATAAAAAACTATAAAATGATGCCTCTAAGTACTAAGGCGATCTCACTGCTGCAAAGGCACTCCTCTCGCCCTGCTCACTTGGCGACCTGCAAGACAGCGCGGCGCGCGACCGCAGCACCGCTTTCCCGCTCGGCTTCTATCCGGTAAATATACGCGCCGTTGGCCAAACCCGTCGCCGGCGTCCAAGGCACTTGGTTGTAGCCAGCGCGCGTCTGCCCGTCTAGCCGGTCTATCAGCCGGCCGACCAGCGAAAAGACCTCTATTTGCACCGCGCGCATCTCGTCTGCTAGCTCATACGTGAAGTAGCCGCTATCGCGCATGGGATTCGGGTAAAATAGGACGTTGGCAAGGCTCGCATCGCGTTGGTCGTCTCCAACCGTGACGACCACGGTCTCACGCGACGAATTGTTGAAGTTGTCCCAAGCCTTCAGGCGGATTTCGTGTTTGCCGGTTTCCAATTCGGGCAGGGGAAATTCGATCACGCCCTGCCGATAATCCCCGCCCTGCACGCTGTACAGCTCCGTCAAGGTGAACAACTCGCCGTCAATGGCCAGCTCGATTTCGTGCCCGGTCTCTCCGGTGATGTTGATGCCGCTGGGATCCGCAATCAAGGCCAACAACACCGTCTGCTGCGGAATCGTGCTGCCTTTGGCTCCCTCGAAGCGCAGAGAAATTTCCGGCCCTTCCACATCCGCTTCCACTCCTTCAGCCGTGCCCACCAGCACCAGTCCACCCACTGCGCCAAAGGCTGCCGGACGATCATCGCTCCAGACGTAGGCGCTGATGCGACCGTTTTCTCCACCATAAGTAATATCTTTAGGGACTCGAAATGCGGCGCGGAAGCGGCCCTCGGCTACTGGAAAGCGACCGCGAAAAATGGGGGCACCGGTCTGCTGATAAGTATAGCCCTCCAAGTCGCTCTCTTCACTCGAATCAAAAGCCTGCAACCACACTTGGCCCGCATAGGCAGTGGCCGGCGCACCCGCGGCGTCGAGAACTTGACCTGTGATCGCCACCTCGCCGAGGGCACTGAGCGAATCGGCCACATCGACCTGCACCTGAAAGCGCGGCATGGCCAAGCGCGTCGCCGGGTCGCCGAAGAGCGAGTAGCGCTGAATATTGCGGAACCAAGTGGAGGCGTTGGAAGCATCGGGGGAATACCGCGGCAGCGGCAATAGCGATAGCTTAGCCTCGGTGAGGGCTAGCCCAATCGGCACATGCTTCCGCTCAGTGTGGTACATCTGCCAGTAGAACTGGCTGGCCAACTCGACATTGCTTTGGTGATACCCCACCCGGGTCGCGCAAATCATGCCGATCACGCCCCCGTCTTCCTTCTTCAGGAGCGCCTCGGGGATGGAGATGCGCACGGGATCGTCGAACACTCCAACTTGACTCGCAGCCGTGTAGAGCAAGGGCAGGCGACCGCCGTTTTTGAGTTTGTCCAAATCGCGGGCAAGCAAGAACATGCTCTCGTGGGCCAGCACGTTAAAACTGCCGTGCCCCAAATAGGTCACAGTGAGCGCCCCCTCGTTGAAGAGCCGAATAAACTCGTCGCGTGCCCGCGGTTTCTCCCGTCCCTCTAAGGGGAATTGGGCGATGTAGAGTTTGATCAAGTCCAGCGAATTGGGCAGAACATTTCGGGCCATGTATTCGCTATCGTTGATGAAGAACCACTCGACATCACCCTGCTTGTCTCGATTGAGCAGGTCGTCCGAGACTAATGCCTGTCGGCTCTGCCAAGGCCCCAATTCGGGCGTGCGGTCGTAGGCGATGATTTTATCGACGACCACATCGGCCTCGGTCGCGGTCTGCACCGTCAGCCGCCCAACGGCCACGTCGGGGTACAAATCGCCGCCCACCACGCGCGTGTACCACTCGTCGTACGTGCTATCGCCGTCTTGGAACGGCGGAATCCAATTGCCCTGACTGAGGGCTGAGTTGTTTTTGTAATCGTACGAGCCATCGCCGATCAAGGCCACAAATAGCGGCGCGGGATCCCAGTGCTCGGCCGCGTAGGCGAGAAAATTGCGGATCGCCGCCGGGTCTAAAAGGCCGCCGGAAAACTCGTCGTAGATGTCTTGGACGTCGATAGCCATTGTGCGCAGGGGCGGCCCGAAGCGGTCGTCTTCAGCCCGCCATTGTGCCAGGCGCTCGGCCGCGGCGCGAAAATCGCGGTGGTAAATCGCCACCCAATCGGCTCCCCGGCCCCTAGTCGTCAAGTCGCCGGGCCAGTCGACTTCGATGCGCAGCGGTCGCTTCCAAGTCGCCGGGCCGCCCACTGCGTAATGACGCGGCACATCCCCGGGTTGATCCTGAAAAATTACCGTCCCGGCTTGCGCGTCGTACGCGAAGTCCACGACCTCGGCCAAACCCGCAGCCACCTCAAAGACGCGCGGCTGCTCGGCGGCAAAACCCGCGAGGTGGAATTGCGTGGTGCCCGTCAGCGGATAGCTGAAGAACAGTTCGCCGCGCTCGGCGACAAAGCCCCGGCTGTACTCCACCTCGTACCAGTCAAAGCGAGACGGATTGCCGGAGTGAAAGATCCCCAAGTGGTTCAGCCCCTCCTGCGCTCCTCTCGTCGCCCACAGCGTATCGGATGTAACCGACATCTGGCCCGATTTCCTTGGGATTGCAAAAGCCGCTGTTCCAATGGTCTCTTCGTTCCAGCGCACCGAAAAACGCGGCTGTGTCCCAGGCACCCCGATAAAACCCAAACGCACGGCCACCGGCTCGGGGGCGGCCTGCCGCACCACTATCGGAAAATTGCGCGCATTGCCGCGAAAATCCTCCCAGTACCAGGTGTAGCCGGACTTCATGCCATAAAGCTGGTTGAGAATGAACTGCTCGGCCTCCTCGTGGATCCGCTCCCGATAGCTCGTGGGCTGCTGCGGGTCGGACTCCACCAGAGCACCGCTCCTTTGCTCGGCTCGCCGCCCCTCGCCTCCACCGCCAAAACCCAGCCAGTACGCGTTCTCGCGCGTGTAGAGATTGTGTCGATACTGAAACGAGCGGCTATCTTGCGAGTATTCCCAGCGGCTGACCGGCTCGGCCCAAAACAAGACGAAGTCGTCCGCGTCCAAGCGGCCATCGCCTCCGTCTTCTACGACTAAGCCCACTTCCCGCAGGGCTTGGGGCAGGTTTATCTCGTCGATGGGCAAGGCGTTGCCGCCGCCGTAGTGCAGGCGCAAACTCGCTGGATCGATGTCGCCGATTGCCACCCCAGCGGCCTCTAAGTCGGCTCCCGATATCCTGTAGAGTCCCTCTTCCGCGACGGAGATTCGCAGCCAAGTACCTTCCTGCAACGCGGCTTTGCGCGCCGGCCGCCGCTTGAGTGGCAATCGCCAGTTCTTGGCTTGCTCGGGATTGACGAGCAGCCCTCGGTAGAATGCTTCGCCCCAAGGGTCGGCAACGCGAGAGCCGCTGCTGCCGGTCACGTGTAGGTCAACGACGATGCGATCGTACAGAGTCCGTGTTCCATCCGCTTCAACGAGCGGGGTAAACGCCACCGGAACGACGCGCTGGCGACGCACAAAACCGCTTTCGCCGAGAAAGACCGGACCGGGCGTGGGCGCGTCGTCTTCAGCGGCGCGATCCGTCCGCGCTACGCGGGCTTCGACCAGTTCCAAGCGAACCTGTCCGTCGGTTGGGACGCCGATCAAGGCACCGCGCCCCTGTTCCAATTCTCGGCCCTCGGGCAGCCAAACCAACCGCAGGCGCTGCGGCGTCTGTTCGCTTACGCGCAACTCCGCCATGGCCGCACTCCCGCAAAAAAGCGCGAGCGCCCAAAAACAGCATTTGAATCTCATAAAGTGGTATGAGTGGGATTGGTCATTGGCTCATGGTGATTGGCACTTTTAAGGTCATTCCAAGCCCTCTTTTTGTCAAGAGCATCTCACCTTGACTTATCGGCTCAGTGCCGCTATGTTTAGTAGTTTCTTAACAGGGAGGCACTCATGGCCAGACAATGCAGCCTGACCAAAGTTAAGGGCCTAGTTGGCAACAACGTCAGTCACTCGCAGCGCAAAACCAAGCGCGTCCAACAGCCTAATCTCATCAAAAAGCGCATCTTCATTCCCGAGGAAAACCGCACCGTCACCCTCCGCCTGACCGCCCGTGCCCTACGCACTTTAAACAAAAAAGGCATCCATCAGTTCCTGAAAGAAAACGGGATCAAGGTCTGAGCGGGCAAAAGCCCTAGCCTCCGCGCACATGAACCAAGGCGACGACGCATCCGGTGCCATCCAAGAGCGAGTTCGCCAAGCCCTAGCCGAAAACGCGGCCTTAAACATTTTTGCCGGCCGCACCAAATCCTTTCTCGGACGCCAACACGACGGGATCCCCCTTGACCTCTCCGCTCTGACCGGCATCATTAGCTATGAGCCGAACGAGTTGGTCCTAGTCGCTCGCCCAGGCACCAAGCTGAGCAAAATAGAAGCCCTGTGCCACGGCGAAAACCAGTACTTCGCTTTCGAGCCGCCCGCTTGGGGTGCGGCCGCGACCATCGGCGGCACCGTGGCCTGCAACCTCTCGGGGCCGCGGCGGTTTAAGATGGGTGCCCTGCGCGATCACTTGCTCGGAGCCGAGCTGATCGACGGCCGCGGCGAGCGCATTCGCACCGGCGGCAAAGTCGTCAAAAACGTCACAGGCTACGACCTGTCCAAGGTGCTCGCTGGCTCCTTTGGGACGCTGGGGGTGCTCACCGAAGTCTGCCTCAAGGTCTGGCCGCGTCCCGAAACCCAAGCAACCCTGTTCATCCACGGGCTGACGCCTCCTGCGGCATTGGAGCGAATTCTCGACTGGGCGGCGCGGCCCCTCCAAATCACGGGCTTAGTCTGCGACGCCGACCGGTTAGCCACCCGCGTCGAAGGCCCAGCACCAGCGGTGCGGGCGCAGCTAGCAACGCTACGCGAAGAAGAATCAGCAGAGTCGGAGATCGTAGAAGAGGCCGAATCGCAAGCCTTCTGGCGACGCTGGCGCGAGCTTGAATGGCTGGTTCCAGCCGAGGATCAACAGCGCTGGCGCTTTTCTGGACCGCCGACCAAAATGGCGCAATTAATGAAAGCGCTAGAAGCCGAGGGGCTGAGCCGCTGGGGCTTGGACTGGGCCGGCGGCTTGCTGTGGGCATTGTTGCCAGTAGCCGCCCAAGCCGCGCGTTTGCATCGCACCGCCGCGCACTACCAAGCCATCGGCTGGCGCTTTGCAGCCGACGAACACAACGAAGACGCCTTTACCCCACTCAGCACCGGCGCGGCGCGCATGAATCAGATGCTCAAGCACGCCCTCGACCCCCAAGGCATTTTCAATCCCGGTAAGCTGTACGCCTAAGAAGCTGTCTGGAAATTCCGGGTGTGCCCCGAGCGTGCGCGAAAGCGGGGCGGACAAGGCGGGTAACGCCGCCCATATTGACGAAATATGGGTGGCTTTGCCCAACGCCGGCCGCCGACCAGGGGTTTGCAGACAGCTTCTAATATATCTCGCCTGGCCGATAGTCCGGCGGCGGCATTTCCCGTTCGCTGAGCCACAGCGCCCGCCCAAGCCGCGCCTGAATGTATTGATAGTCATAGCTCGTATCTGGAGCGGCGATGTTGCCCTGCGACGGGTATTGGGCAATCGCCTCCTCGACCAGGTCCACGCCCAGCCCGGGCGCATCCGGCACCGCGATATGGCTGTCGATCACTTTGGGTTGGCCAGTCATCACCTCGTAGCGCTGCGGCACATCGTCGGCTAGGTGCTCCAAGATCAGGAAATTGGGCAGCGTAGCCATTAGGTGGACGGCCGCCATTTCGGCCACCGGCCCCAGCGAGCCGTCGTGCGGAGCCATCGTGCAGTAGTGCGCCTCGGCCATAGCAGCGATCTTCTTCATCTGCGACAGCCCCCCAGCGCGGCCCGTATCCGGCTGTACCACATCGATAATTTCGCGCTCAATCAGCTCTTTTACCCCCCAAATAGTGGCGTGGCGTTCACCCGCGGCAATGGGAATATCTACTGCGTCGGCAACCCGAGCGAGGGCGTCGATGTTTTCCGGGGCTACTGGATCCTCGTAGAACAGCAGGTCGTAGTCTTCGAGTGCGCGGCCCAAGGCAATAGCGTCGCGCGTCGTCAGCCAAGGCGGCCCGTGGACATCGACCATGAGGTCCACCTCGTCGCCGACCTCCTTGCGGATGGCGGCAACCGTTTCCACGCAGTTGTTGATACCCCCGGTCTTGATCGCCGTATAGCCTTGATCGACCAAGGCGCGCGCCCGCTCTGTCTCGTGCGCATGGGCATAAACTCGCACCCGGTCGCGCATCTTGCCGCCCAAAAGATTCCACACCGGCTGCCCAAGGGCCTTGCCCTTGATGTCCCACAAGGCCATCTCAATGCCGGTCATGGCACCAGAGCCGACGATGCCGGTCATGCCGTGGCCCATCATCGCCACCTGCATCTTGCCCCACAGCCGCTCAATGTGGAACGGGTCTTCGCCGATCATCAAAGGCGTTAGATCGTGGATGGCCGTTTCGACCACGCGCGGCCAGCCCGACGCCTCACCCACGCCGTAGATGCCAGCGTCGGTTTCGACCTTGACGAAGAGCCAGTTGCGCGCCGACCAACCGCTTGCCTGCGGAGGCGCACACTGCATCAAATAGGTCTTGATCTGAGTAATTTTCATAGCGGTCTCCCCGTGTTGCAATGAAGCGACAAGTATAATTCATAGAGCGAAATCAATCCATTGCCAGCACTCCGTGCATAGATTGACAGGTATATTTTCAATACTTAGCTTCTAAATTTTCTATTTATTTAGTGATTTAATTTCGACAGATGCCTTTCTCATGGATCCCTGTATAGGTCTGATCGATCAAGAACTGGCCCGGTTTGAAAAGCGGCTCAACGCCGAACTCAACGCCGATGTCGAGCTGGTCCACGTCATTGCCCGCTACATGGCCACCCTCAAGGGCAAGCGCCTCCGGCCAGCCCTCATCCTGCTCGTGGCCAAAGCGTCTGGCCGCTGGAACGAACAGCTAATCGACACGGCTGTGGCCGTCGAAATGATTCACGCCGCCACCATGGCGCACGACGACGTAGTGGACTCAGCAACCGTGCGCCGGGGCCGCGAGACGGTCAACGAGCGTTGGACCGGGCAGATCGCCGTGCTCATGGGCGACTTTCTGCTCGCGCGCGCCCTGCGCCTGCTGATCGAGATCGGCAATCTGCAGGTCCTGAGCGCAGTCGCGCACGCCACCGAGCGGCTGAGCATAGGCGAAATTTTTGAAATCCAGATCGGCACTCAGTGCGACACGCGCGAAGAGTCGTATTTTGCCATGGTCAGCGACAAAACGGCTTCCCTGATCTCGGCCGCAGCGCGGATTGGCGCGATTCTCTCCGGCGCATCAGACGAGATCGTGCAATCTATGGGGCGCTACGGAGAATCGCTCGGCCGCGCTTTCCAAGTCGCCGACGACATTCTCGACCTCACCAGCGATCAGGCTACCATGGGCAAGCCCGTCGGGCACGACCTGCGCGAAGGCAAGATTACCTTGCCATTGATACTCGCCTTACAGCAAGCCCCTTTAGCGGCGCGGGCCGAGATGGAGGCCCTTTTGGCCCGGCCCGACAAAGACGAAGCCGAATGGGCGCAGATCGTAGCCTTTGTCGAAGAGTATCGAGGAGTCGCCGCCGCCACCGAGACCGCGCACGAATACGCCGCCCAAGCTCAGGAATGCTTAAAAGTACTGGCCCCATCCCCGGCCCGCGCCGCGCTAGAACGAGCTGTGCAGCTCGTCGTCGAACGCAACAATTGACGCGACTAGCCCATGCTCAAGCGCAGTCTGCTGGCCATCGGCGGTTTGGCCGTGGTCCTGTACTTTTTACCGTCTCCCCGGCCCGCCGCGCCGGTGCGCGCAGATCGCCTCTTGTTGGGAACCCTCGTCACGGTCAAGCTCTACGGAGGCGAAGCAGTGGTTCGCCCGCACCTAGAGGCGGCGTACGCGGAATTCGCCCGCGTCGATTCGGCGATGAGCCACTACCGCGAGGATGGAATCTTGCGGCGGCTAGAGCAGCAGGCGCAGCTCGCCCCAACGCGCGGCCCGACCGGGCTGATTGCGGTCTTGACGCGCAGCCAGCATTTCGCCGCGTTGACCGATGGAGCTTTTGACTGCACGGTGGGAGCGTTGACGAGTCTGTGGGACTTCCCCAATGCGGCAGCGCCGCCTGCTCCGGCGCAGATTGATTCGGCGCTGGCGCTGGTGGGCTACAAGGGGTTGGAGGTTGCCTCCCAGTCGTTTCGGATCAACAAGCCGGGCCTGCGCTTGGATCTGGGGGCGGCGGCCAAAGGCTATGCGGTTGACCAAGCCGTGGCGGCGATGCAGGAGTTGCAAGTGGAGGCCGGGATTATTGAAGCCGGGGGCGACATTCGCTATTGGGGCGAAAAGCCGGACGGGCGGCCTTGGCTCTTTGGGGTGCAGCACCCGCGCGACCCAGAGCAATACCTAGCAGTAGAAGACCTCGGGCTCGCGGCGATCGCGACCTCGGGCGACTACGAGCAATACTTTGATTGGGAGGGCGAGCGCTATCACCACCTGCTCAACCCCAAGACTGGCTATCCAGCGCGGGCTAGCATAAGCGCCACTGTGTGGGCCGCGACCGCACTGGACGCCGACATTCTGTCAACCGCGGTCTTCGTCTTAGGGCCTGAGCAAGGGATCGTGCTCGTCGAGGGCCTAACGAACGTCGAGGGCTTTATTTTTTTTGCGCGAGACGGGCAGCTCATGCACCAAGCATCAACCGGGCTGCGCGACCGCTTTCGCTTTTGCAATAGCAACAAACCTTCGCCGGGCTGTGCTCGGCACTAGCGGAGTAAAGACCAATTTATGAAACGCAATCGGAAACTCGTGCTGATCGTGGCACTGATCGCCGCCGCAGTGTACTACCTGCTGCCAAGCGTGGAATTTTACAGCATGGCGGACGACGAGCGAGAGGCCATGGAGCTAAAATCTCCCGGGCAACTCGCCGATCTGAAAAAGCGCTCGCTCAACTTAGGATTGGACTTACAGGGCGGCATCCACCTCGTCCTAGAGGTCAAGACCGAGGAGATGGAGGAGCAGGAAGCCCAAGATGCAGTATCCGCAACCGCATCGATCAGTTTGGGGTGGCCGAGCCGACTATTCAGCGCCAAGGCGAAAACCGCATCATCATCGAGTTGCCCGGCGTCCAAGACGTGCAACGCGCCAAAGATCTAGTGGGCCAAACCGCGCTGCTCGAATTCCAGCTCCTCGAACCCGCTGAGGATCGCACCCGCTTGATCCAGCGCATCGACCAAGTGCTAGCCCCGCAAAAAGAGGAAGAAGAGGAAGAAGAAGACCTCCTCCTTTCCTCCACCGCAGAAAGCACCCCCCTCTCCTCCATGCTCAGCGGTGCAGGAGAAGACCTCACGGTCTCGGGCCGCGACTTGCAGCGCGTCAAGAACTTGCTCAACACTCCAGAAGCTCAAGAACTCATCCCCGCAGACGTGGAATTTATCTTTTCGAGCAAGCCCGCCGGAGCCGAGGGCAATGAGTTCTACTTCCTCTACTTGGTGCGCAAGAAGCCGGAGATGACCGGGCACATGATTCAGGACGCCTTTGTCTCCATCGGCCAAGTAGTAGAGCACATGGGCCAGCCCATCGTCAATTTCTCGACCACCGACGAAGGCGTGCGGCTCTTCAGCCGCATCACCGGCTCGCACATCGGCGACCGCATGGCCATCGTCCTCGACGAGTCGGTGTACTCGGCCCCAACCATCCAGAGCAAAATCAGCGAGGGTCGCGGCATCATCACTGGCAGCGGTACCCAAGAAGAAGCCAAAGACCTCGCTATCGTCCTGCGGGCCGGCGCGCTACCGGCCGAAGTCGAGATCATCGAAGACCGCACGGTCGGCCCCTCGCTGGGACGCGACTCCATCGAGCAAGGCAAAACCGCAGCCATCTACAGCATGGTCCTGATAGTGATCTTCATGGTCCTCTACTACCGAGCGGCCGGACTGATCGCCGACTGCGCCCTGCTGCTCAACATGCTTTTCATCATGGCGGTGCTGGCCGGTTTTCACGCCACCCTGACCTTGCCCGGCATCGCCGGTATCATCCTGACCATCGGCATGGCCGTTGACGCCAATGTGCTGATCTTCGAGCGCATCCGCGAAGAGTTGCGCTCGGGCAAGACCGTCCGTGCGGCCATAGATTCCGGCTATGGCCACGCGCTCTCGGCCATCATCGACGCCAACGTAACCACGTTCTTAGTCGGCATCGTGCTCTATCAGTTCGGCACCGGGCCGATCCGCGGCTTTGCTCTGACCCTGTGCATCGGCATTATCTCCAGCCTCTTTACGGCCTTCTTCGTAACCCGCACGATCTTCGAGCTGATCACCCGAAAGTCGGAGCAATCGGGCTTGAGCATCGGGCCGGTCGCGCTCTTCGCCAATTTGAACATCCGCTTCCTCTCGCTGCGCAACATTGGCTTCGGTGCCTCGGCAGCCGTGCTGCTTATCGGCATCGTCTCCATCTTGGGCACCAATTTGGGCACCAATGGCATCCGGCAGGGCATTGACTTTGCCGGTGGCACCTTGCTGGAGTTGCACTTCGATCCAGCCGTCCAAGTCGAGGACATCCGCAGCCAACTCGGTCGCGTCCCCGTGGGCGATGCCGAAATCGACCTGAGCAAGAGCGAGATCAAGCAGTTCGGCTCGGAAAACGACATCCTCATCCGCGTCAGCGAGAGCGGGACAGGCACTGAGGTAGCTGATGGCATCATGGGGGTGCTCGAGGCCGGATTTGTCAACAATATCGAAGAAATGGAGTGGATCCGACGCCAAGAAAAGGTCGGCCCCAAAATCGGCAGTGAACTGAGCAACGCGGCCGTGCGCGCAGTCCTGGTGGCACTGGCGCTGATTCTGATCTATATGGCTTGGCGCTTCCACCGCTTCCTCTACGGCATCGCTGCGGTCGTCGCGCTCTTCCACGATGTGCTCATCACCCTCGGGCTGCTCTCGCTCTTCGACATTGAGATTACCCTCGCGGTGGTCGCCGCGCTGCTGGCCATTGTCGGCTACTCGCTCAACGACACCATCGTGGTCTTCGACCGCATTCGCGAAAACCTGCACACGGCCCGCCGACAGGGCTTTGACGGCACGGTCAACCAGAGCATCAACGAGTGCCTGAGCCGCACGCTGATCACCTCGGCGACGACCCTTCTTTGGCGGCGAAGTCAACCGCGACTTTACCATCACCTTGATGATCGGTGTCGTGGTCGGCACCTATTCGTCTGTATTCGTCGCCAGCCCAGTGCTCTATCTAGGCCAACAACGGGCCGCCGCCAAAGGATCCGACTAAAGCCAACTGGGCGGGACCGCCTCTCGCCATGAAAACGATAGTAGTAGCTGCCTTTGTCCTGCTGTTGATCTACTACGGACCGCCGCAGGATCGCTCTAGCTCCTTTGACGCCGCGTGGATGCTGGGTGCGCTGGCCCTCTTGGCCGCGGCTGGAGGGCAATTGGCACAGGCGAGCCGCCTACCAGCACTGGTGGGATGGATCGGGGCCGGGATGTTGCTGGGCACCGGCGGCTTGCAACTCGTCGATCTAGGCGCATTTTCCCTGCACCAATTGCTCTTTCTCACAGCGGGCCTCGGGGTCGGGTTCCAAGTCGGGCTGCACGTAGTATGGCCAACGCACGCCTGGCGCACGCTTGGGTTGGTAGCGGCGGCGACCGCGCTGGTCTTTGCCGCGGTCGCCGCGGCGACCACATTGCTCGGGCTGCCTTGGGAGCAAGCCGTACTCCTCGGCGCATTGGCCAGCTTGTGGGGGCCTTTCACTGGTGTACCGGAATTTGGCCGGCGCGGCGCGCTAGTGCTGGCCGTGCTAGGGACGGGCTGCGCCCTCGGGGCATTGGCTGGAGCACTGGTTCTGTTGGAAATTGGAGCCGCAGGATGGGTCGGGCGCGTCGGCCTATCGCTTGTAGCTGGCGGCGGGCTGGGGTTGGGGCTGCGCCTTTTAAGGCGGTTTGCCACGCCAAGCGCGACCATAGTCTCCGGCCTAGTCGGGGCTTTTTTCTTAACAGCGCTCGCGCTGGAGATCCTCGGGCTGATGGCGCTGCCCTGCGGGTTGGTGGCGGGACTCGTACAAGACAAGCAGCAAAGCCGCCGCGTGCGGTTGCTGCTGCACCGGGGCGCGCCAGTGGCCTTCATGCTCTTTTTCGCACTCTTAGGGACCGCGCTCGATCTCGGCGCACTGTGGCCACCCGCGGATGGGCTGTACGAGACCGCGCTCGTCCTAGTGGCCGTGCCGCTACTTTTGCGGGGACTGGCTCCCATAGCTTACTACCCGCTACCCGGCCTCCATCCAGGGCGGCGCATTGGCTGGCGGCTCCTGCCGCGCGGCGCGTTGCTGTTTGAGTTGTTCTGCGGCCCATACGGGCTGGCCCCCTACGTAGGAGCCGAGGGTCTGTTGGCACAGGCCGTGCTCTTGGATATTCTCGTTTCGACCCTGCTTTTTTCCTCGTTTTCGTTGCTCGCAGATGCAAGCCTTGTCCCTGCGGAAAAGGGCCGTCCCTCAGAAGAAGACGCGGCGACCTGAGCCAAGCCGCTGTTGGTTTGTGTCCAACTAGGCTGATTCGTATCTTTAATAGTCTAGATTTTATTGTATGGACCACATCCGCGACAACTGGGAATTACTGCGCACCCGCATTGAGCGGGCGGCCGAGCGCAGCGGGCGCACAGCAAGCGCGATTGAGGTCGTCGCCGTCAGCAAAACGCGCAGCGCACGCGAAATCGAAGCCGCTTACGCCTGCGGCTTGCGCCTCGTGGGCGAAAATCGCATCCAAGAAGCAGCGGTCAAGCGCCCGCAGGTTGCCGCGCCCCTCGCTTGGCACTTTGTCGGCCACTTGCAGACGAATAAAGCCGGGCGGGCCGTCGAGCTTTTCGATCTTGTGCAATCGGTCGATTCCGCCCGATTAGCGCGGGCACTCAGTCGCCGCGCCGAGCAGGCCGGTCGCACCATCGAAGTACTCTTGCAGGTAAACACAGCCGGCAGCCTGAGCCAAGCGGGAGTGGCACCCGACCAGCTCGTCGACCTAGTCGCAGCCCTCGCGCCGCTGCCACACTTGCGGATTCGCGGCCTGATGACCATTGCCGCCCACAGCGAGGACGAGGCTACGGTGCGGGGCTGTTTTCGGACCTTGCGCGAGCTCGGCGAAAAAGTCGCCGAGTGCGAATTTGCGGGCGTGTCCGTGGACTACCTGTCCATGGGCATGAGCGGCGACTTTGAACTCGCCATCGCCGAAGGGGCCAATTTGTTGCGCCTCGGCACGGCCATCTTCGGCCCGCGGCCGACCTGACGCACAGGAGATAATCGTGTTCGATTTCGGCGGTTTTTTTACAGACGTCAAGGGCCTCATCATTGGTCTCATCACTATCTACAGCTATGTGGTCCTCATCCGGGTGCTGATCTCGTGGTTTAATCCCAGTCCCCACAACCCGCTCGTCCAATTTCTGCGCGGCGTCACCGATCCAGCCCTCGATACAGTCCGCTCCTTCTTGCCGAGATTTTTTTGGTCAACTGGAATAGACTTTACGCCGATAGTCCTGTTTTTTCTGCTCCGGCTCGTCGTCGTTTTCCTCCACAATATCTTCCCCGCAGCCGAATGAGCATGGCACCCCAAACCCCTTTTGCCCCGGTCCCGTCCCAAGTCGATTTTCCCGCTCAGGAGCGCCACATCCTCGAGTTCTGGCGCGACGGCGACCTGTATCGCAAATCCGTCGATACCCGCTCTGTCGAGCGGCCCTTTCGGTTCTACGACGGACCGCCCTTTGCGACTGGACTGCCCCACTACGGACACCTGCTGGCATCCATCACCAAGGACGTGGTGCCTCGCTACTGGACGATGCGCGGCTACCGGGTCGAGCGCCGCTGGGGCTGGGACTGCCACGGCCTACCCGTCGAGAACGAAGCTGAACAGCAGCTCGGGCTCGGGTCGCGACGCGACATTCTCGAATACGGCGTAGCCCAGTTCAACGAGGCTTGCCGAGATTTGGTGCTGCACTACACGGCCGAGTGGCGCAGCCTGATCGAGCGGCTCGGGCGCTGGGTTGACTGGGACAACCAGTACCGGACGATGGACCCCGATTTCATGGAGTCTGTGTGGTGGGTGTTTAAGTCGCTGTGGGACAAGGGACTCGTCTATGAGGGCTACAAGTCCCTCGCCTACTGTCCCCGCTGCGCGACACCACTGTCGAACTTCGAGGTCAATCAGAGCTACCAAGACACTCAGGACCCGTCGATCACGGTGCGCTTCCGCGTCGCTGGCGAGCAGCGCCTGTCCCTGCTTGCTTGGACGACGACCCCGTGGACCTTGCCCTCCAACATGGGCTTGGCCGTCGGTCGCGACATCGACTACGTGCGCGTCACCACCCGCGACGGGGAGCAATTGATCCTCGCCGCTTCCCTCGTCGAGGGCCTCTTCCGCCGGCACGACAGCGAAATCGCCGAGATAACGCCAGTCGCCGTCGAAGACCTCGTCGGATTGCGCTACGAGCCCCTGTTCGACTACTTCGCTGGTCATGCCGAAGAGGGCGCTTTCCGCGTCGTCACGGCCGACTTTGTATCCACCGAAGACGGCACCGGCATCGTCCACATTGCCCCGGGGTTCGGCGAGGACGACTACCAACTCGGTCTGGCCGAGGGCTTGCCTGTGGTCTGCCCCATCGACGCCGACTGTTGCTTCACCGACGAGCTCCCAGACTTTGCGGGTACTTTCGTAAAAGACACCGATACGCCCCTCATCCGCCGCTTGCGCGCCTCGGGCCAGCTATTCTCCGAAGGCTCCATCGAGCACGCGTACCCCTTCTGCTGGCGCTGCGATTCGCCCCTGATCTACCGCACGATCTCCACTTGGTTCGTAAAAATCGAAGGCGAGGTGAAGGAAAAGATGCTCGCCGCCAACCAGCAGATCTGGTGGATTCCCGAGCACATCCGCGATGGCCGCTTCGGCAAGGGCGTTGAGTCGGCACCGGACTGGGCCGTCAGCCGCAATCGCTACTGGGGAACACCGCTGCCGATCTGGCGCAATGAAGAGACGGGCGAGGCCGTGTGCGTCGGCAGCCGCCAAGAGTTGTGCGAACTCACCGGACGCGCCGTGGACGACCTGCACAAGCACTTCATCGACGACATTGAGATTCCGGCACCATCGGGGAATGGCTCGCTGCTGCGCGTACCCGAAGTCCTCGACTGCTGGTTCGAGTCTGGGTCCATGCCGTACGCGCAGAACCACTACCCCTTCGGGCGGCGCGAGGACTTTGAGGCCTCTTTCCCGGCCGACTTCA
>JAGWBY010000054.1:25836-30456 GCA_021295675.1 Candidatus Latescibacterota bacterium
CAGCTTTTCACAACTGCATCGTCGGCGGCATGCTGCTAGCCGACGACGGACGCAAGCTGAGCAAGCGCTTGAAGAACTACCCCGATCCGGCTGAGATGCTCGAAACCTACGGCGCCGACGCCCTGCGTCTCTATCTGCTCAACTCGCCGGCCATGAAGGCCGAGGAGATGCGTCTTACCGAAGAGGGCATCAAGCAAAGCCTGCGCGATGTCATCATCCCCTTGTGGAATGCCTATAGCTTCTTCGTCACCTACGCGACCATTGACGGTTGGACGCCAGACGAGAGCCGCGCGCAGACGCTCGACCATCGTCTCGACCGCTGGATTCTTTCGGAGTTGCAAACTCTGCTCCGCGATCTCAACACCGAGATGGAAGCCTACCGGCTCTATCGCACGGTGCCGGCGATGGTGGCCTTTGTCGAGAAGCTGACCAATTGGTACATCCGCCGCAGCCGCCGCCGCTTCTGGAAATCCGAAGACGACCAAGACAAGGAGGCCGCGTACGACACCCTCTATCGGGTGCTGGTGACCTTCATCAAAGCCCTGGCACCGGTCTTGCCCTTTATCACCGAGATTATCTACCAGAACTTGGTGCGCCGCGTCGATCCCAAGGCCCCCGAAAGCATTCACCTGTGCGACATGCCGCAGGCCGACGAGCACCTGCGCGACGCCGCCTTAGAACAGCAAATGGAACTGGCGACGCGAGCTGTGGTCTTGGGCCGCTCGCTGCGCAGCAAGCACGAACTCAAAGTGCGCCAGCCGCTGCGACACCTCTATCTCTTGCCCCCCAACGGACACAGCCACCACGGGCTAGAGCAGATGACCGACCTGCTAGCCGACGAACTCAACGTCAAAGAAGTAGTGTTGGTGGACGACGAGACCGAGTTCAGCGAGGTCTCCTACCGACCCGATTTCCGCGCCTTAGGGCCGCGCTTCGGCAAGCAGATGCCAGAAGTCGCCGCCCGCATCCAAGCCCTGACGGCCGAGGATGTACACCTCCTCAAAAGCGGTGGCCAGCTCTCCAGCCGACATCGCTGTGCAGCGCCGGGAGAAGGAGGGCGTGGTGGTAGCCCTCGACAACAACCTCGGGGTGGGGCTGGACGTCCAGCTCGACGACGAGTTGATCACCGAGTGCACTGCACGCGAATTCGTCAATCGCGTGCAGAACATGCGCAAAGACGCCGGGCTGGACGTCGCCGACCGCATCCACGTCTGGGTGCGGGGCAACACCGGCTTGGAGGAAGCTGTTGAGCAGCACCGCGAGTAAGCGCTGGCCCTCCACACCGGGGAACTGCCCCAAGAGGCGCTCTTGCAGCAGGAGCGGCAGGTCAACGGCCACGACGGCACCATTGCCATCGCCAAGGCCTAGTACTAGTGAAGAGAGGTATAAAGTAAAATGGCCAACAAACCTACTCAGATGGACCAAAAAGACCTCGATTTTTTCAAAAAATTGCTCCGCGAAAAAATCGCCCAGACCTCAGACGATGTCGAAGCCATCGAAAACACCTCGCGCAACGACGCCCGGGAAACGGCCTCTGAGGACCGCTCGACCTATTCGCTGCACATGGCCGACCACGGGACCGACGCCATGGAGCGGGAGAAATCCCTGCTCCTCGCCCAGCGCGGTGGCGATTACATCATCTACTTAAACGAGGCCCTGCAACGCATCGAGGACGGCACCTTTGGTATCTGCCGCACCTGCAAGGGGGCAATTGGCCGCGGCCGCCTAGAGGCCGTACCCACTGCCACCCAGTGCATTAACTGCAAGTCCAAACGCGAAGAGGCGTCGGACTTAGAGTGACATTTCTGTGGATCATACCACTGGCCGTGGCCATCGATCAAACAAGCAAATTCATCGTCCGCGGCTCCATGGCACTGTACCAATCCGAACCTGTATTGGGCAACTTTTTCCGCCTGACCTACATCCACAACCCCGGCGCGGCCTTCGGACTAAACATGGGCAGCCCGCTGTTGCACACCGCTTTCTCGTTCCTAGCCCTCGGCATCCTCATTTACCTCTATCGCTCGCTCGCCGCAAACGAGCAACTTTTGCGCTTAGCCCTCTGCCTAGTGTTAGGCGGTGCCGTGGGCAACATCATCGACCGCCTGTACTTGGGGGAAGTGGTCGGGGATTTGCGCTGGCCGATCTTCAACTTTGCCGATTCCTTCGTCACCGTCGGCGTCTTGCTTTTGGCCTTGGGCTACTCGCGCCGCGAAAAGACGGACTCCTCTCCTGAGTCCGAAGAGGAAATCGTCCGGGAGTAAATTCCCATGGACCTCGCCGTCCCCGTCGAATCAGCCGCCGAGCGGCTAGATCTTTTCCTCCGCACCCACTGTCCCCAACATTCGCGTAGCAGCATCCAAGCACTCATCAAGGCCGGAGCGATCCGCGTCAACGGCCAAAAGGCGCGCCCGGCGTACTTGGTCCAGCCTGGAGACGAAATCGCCGTCGAACTGCCCGAACCCGAGCCGCTAGCTGCACGCCCCGAAGCGCTGCCCCTGTCCATCGCGTACCAAGACGACGACCTGCTCGTCGTCAACAAGGCGGCCGGTATGACCGTGCATCCGGCCCCAGGCGAGACCGAGGGCACCCTCGTCAACGCGCTGTTGCACCACTGCCGCGATCTGTCGGGCATCAACGGCGCACTCCGGCCGGGAATCGTCCACCGACTCGACAAGGAAACCAGCGGCTTGCTGCTAGTAGCCAAGCGCGACACCGCCCACCGGACGCTGGCCGCAAGCCTCCAAGCGCACCAGATCGAACGCCGTTACGCCGCCTTAGTGTGGGGCGTCTTGCGCGAGGAAAATGGGCGGATCGGAGCGCCGATTGGCCGCCATCCCAAAAACCGCAAGAAAATGGCTGTGGTCGAGGACGGGCGTACTGCGGCGACCCATTTCAGCGTCGCCAAGCGTTGTCCTTTTACGACCTTGGTCGAGTGCCAACTAGAGACCGGACGCACGCACCAAATCCGCGTGCATCTAGCCCATATCGGCCACCCAGTCTTCGGCGATCCAGTGTATGGAGGCCGCGATCAGGCGCGAGGCATCCGCCCGGAGTACCAGCGTCAAGCCAAGTCCAAGCCCTACACGCCAAAAAACTGCGCTTTGCTCATCCGACTACCGGAGAGATGATGGAGTTTACCGCGCCGCTGCCAGAGGATTTGCAAGCCGTATTAGAGGCAGCGCGGATGGAGAGCGGATAGCGCGACGACCATAGACAACCGACGAGGAGGACGGCCTGTGGACTTTCGACTTAATGACGACGAGATGCTAGCCTTTATCGCGCGGGGGTACCATATCTTGCACCCCGCGATCGACGCGGAGATACACCAAGCGGTTTGCGCGCAGACCCGCGCCGCCTTTGTCCAAGGCAAAAATCCCGGCAACGCCATCTACGAACAGGTCCCGGCACTTGCGCAGGTGTTGTCGCATCCACAGGTGGTGGGGGCGCTGACGAGCATCTTAGGCGCGGATTATCGCATGCTCTGCCACCGCCATGCCCACCTGACCCAACCCGGCCAAACAGCCGGCGGGTTTCACCAAGACGGGACGCCGCGAGTCCTGCGGGGCTGGACCCGCCCCTGGCGCTATGGACACCGGCCGCGCAAGGTGCTGCTGGTGTATTTCCCACACGCGGTGCCCAAAGAGTTGGGACCGACGACTCTGGCACCTGGGTCGCAGTACTATCGACAGCAACCCGAGGCGATGGAGGATTTGGAATGCGGAGTCGAAGGTGAGGCTGGGATAATGGCCATCTGCCATTTCTCTTCTTGGCATCGGGCCGGAGCTAATACGAGCAACACTGAGCGGATTATGCTCAAATTTGTCTTCGACCGCCGGGGCGAGCCGCGCGAGCCTAGCTGGAAAGCCGCATCCGCCTACAATCCCGATTTTGCCGCAATCGCACGCCAATGGTCAGCGCGCCCCGACGGGCGCTTGTTGTGCCTGCCCAACTCGGCGGCCGCGGGGCCGAACGGCTCGGTGGCACGGCATCGTTGGAGTCGCTATTCCAAGATTTATCATCAGACCAAGAGCACAAAGCCATAGAAACGGCCTATGGTCTGGGTGGGCAAGTAGATGCCGATGGGGCGCAGGCTTTAGTCGCTCGGATGCGCCACGGGGATGAGCAGGAGCGCGAGATGGCCGCGGTGGCGCTGAGTGCGGCGGGCCGCGTCGCAGTAGATGCGCTGCGCGAGACGCTGGCAGACCTTGATCCTTGGATGCGAGCAACGGTCGCAGATATCGCAGGCGATCTAGGCCGCGAAAGCCTAGCGCTGGTACCCGATATGGAGCGCGCTCTAGACGATACAGATGTCTGGGTGCGGCACAATGCGCTACAGGCGCTGGCACTGTGGGGCCGGGAGGCGCGCGGTGCAGAGGAGCGGGTAGTAGCGGCGCTGACCGACGCCGAGCCTTTTGTGCGCTTTAACGCCCTCGGCGCGCTGATGAATATGCGTCCCTTGGACGCCCGTTGTGCCGAGTGGTTTAAGCACGTCGCCACCAACGATGAAGCGCATCCCCAATGGCAGGCACAAGATGCGCTGCGACGGTGGGACAACGCGGCGTTGCGCTATTAGCGCAAGATCGGATTGAGAGCGGCCAAATCGGATTGAACTAAAAG
>JAGWBY010000054.1:30577-31701 GCA_021295675.1 Candidatus Latescibacterota bacterium
CATCGTCTTTGAGGCGGGCGAGCAGCGCGTCTGCATGGTGATCTTGGACCTCACCATTGTCACTGGCGACTACACGGACAAAGTCCGCGCCGCCATCGGCGAGCAAACGGGCCTAGCACCGGAGGCGATCATGGTCCAGGCGACCCAAACGCATTCCGCCCCGAGCCTCGGCTACTTTATGCTAGATCCAGATTTCCCGTTGGAAACCACCGAGGAGACCGAGTATCTGCGCGGGGCCGAGCGCGCCTATGGCGATCGGGCCGCCGCCGCCGCAGTCGAGGCCGTAGTCGAAGCGGTGAGCAAGCTGCAACCTGTGCGCATCGGTTTGGGACGCGGCGTATTAGGGGACTTGGCCTTCAATCGCCGTGGCATACGCCGGGACGGCACCATCGCCATGCCCAAACCGCTGGGACGGGAGCAGCAGCCGTTCGGGATCGCAGATGTCTGCTATCTCGAAGGGCCAATGGACCCGGAAGTCGGCGTGTGCTGCGTCCAAGATATGAATATGCAGCCGCTAGCCTTTCTCCTGCACTACACCTGTCATCCCGTCAATGCGTTCGGCTACCCCGAGACCTACCGGGCCGTGTCCGCAGATTGGCCTGGCGCTTGGGCGCGACAGATGCAACAGTTATTCGGTGGCGACACAGTGCCATTGGTCGTCAACGGCTGTTGCGGCAACATCAACCCCTGGCATCCCTTTGACCCGGATTGTCGGCCGGACCACCAGCGGATGGGGCGCGAATTGGCCCAGATGAGCGAACGCATCGTTCACAATATGGCGTTTGCCAACGACGCTGCGTTGGATTGTAAGATGGAAAAGGTCGGCCTGCCCTTGCGCGATATTCCGACCGAGCGCTTGCGCGCGGTCAACGCAATGCTCGCTGAGAATCCGCAACCGCCGCGCGGGGAAAACGGTGAAGTGGACCCGCACTGGTTCCGGGCCGCATCGACCCACAGCGTCGAACTATGCCGACAGCGAGACGGCGAGTTCCCCTATGAAATCCAGGCGTTCCGCATCGGCGACCTCGGCGTAATTGGCCTACCAGGGGAACCTTTTGTCGAAGGACAACTCGCGCTCAAAACGAACTCAGCGGCCCCTTTTCTCTTTCCAGCGCACCTCACCA
>JAGWBY010000054.1:31739-35328 GCA_021295675.1 Candidatus Latescibacterota bacterium
AAGACGTTACCTACTGGGCCAAGCTCGCCCCCGGCAGCCTCGAAACGGTCGTCGAGCAGGCCCGGACGCTGGTGGAAGAGCTGTTTGTATGAGCTAGTACGGAATCGCAGACGTTCAGGTGCAGGTGGATAAGGAACCAAGTTTACCAAATAGAGCTAGCCGCTAAATGCCTTGAACGCCAGCCCGGCAATCGCTAAGATCGTCGTTATCTGGAGCGGTACAACCCAACGGTATAATCGGTCAATTTTGGTTTCCAGCGACTCGCGGGTGGCGTCAATTTTGGCTTCCAGCGACTCCCGATTGGTGTCAATTTTGCCGTCTAACTCCGCACGGGTGGCGTCAATTTTGGTTTCGATGCGACCTAGCCGCACATCGATTTGCTCGACAATGCCCTCTAGCCGGGCGATGCGCCCCTCGTGATCTAAAGGATACGGACGCTCTGGCGACGGATGGTGCTCACTCACGATCCGACCTCCTCAGTGTTAAAGCGTGAACAGCGCGAACCCACACACACCGGGTATTCGCAAGATCCATGCCACGACGGCAGTGGAGTGGAGAGGACAGGGCCGTGCGAGTCAGATTGTATCGGGCACAACCCATCCATGAGACCTTTAGGGAGCACCCTCTAAGGGTAGTGCGTCAGGTTGAAAATTATCAGCAACTCAGCTACTAAAACCCACTTCGCGCTCCCCTCTGTCGGCCGCCTCCTGAATGCGAATAACGTTGCGCGTCGAGCGCAGCACCGCAGCGGTATCGAGGCCGTTGGCGGGCACTTCGCCGGCGATGTCGTCGAGGAAGGAGCGCAGGTAGCCGCCCCGTTGGGCCGGGGGTAGCGGCTCGATCTGCACGGTGTTGTCTTCTCTGCCGAGC
Source organism: Candidatus Latescibacterota bacterium (assembly GCA_021295675.1). The sequence continues at coordinate 32,610 of JAGWBY010000054.1, forward strand.
ACTTGAATTTCCTTGGCCGTAGTCGCAGTCTCGATTACTCCGTCCCTACCCCAAAACGTAGTCCGCCAGTAATAGGGCATCGTATATCCTGCCCTATCGGGTGCGAAGTACGACACGTCGCCCAAGACCCCGCAGTCGTTGTCCATCTCCAGCATCATCTGCCCAGCATCCTGCATGTGAAGGTCCTGAGGAACAAAGGCCCGCCAACAGCGAGCGGCGTTAATCTTCGACCACTGGCGGCCAGTGACCCAAGGCAAAGCGTCGATGGCGTGGATGCCAATATCGGTAATGGTGCCGCCGTGCTTGCCCTGTTCAAAATACCAGCCGGGCCGCGAGCCCAAGAGCAACGGGTGTTGGCCACCAAAGGCGATGGCGTGGATCTCGCCGATGCGGCCGGATTGGATCAGGTTGCGCGCGCCGATAAACGAGGCGGAATCGCGCATGGTCAACATGCAGCCAACCTTGAGGTTTTTTTCGCCCGCCAGCGCCTCAATGCGGTCGAGATCGGCCATACTAGTACACAGAGGCTTGTCGCCGATGACGTGTTTGCCGCGCGAAAGGGCTTCAATCAGCACCGAGCCACGACCAGCGAAATAGGTACCGGTCGCGACGATATCGCAGTCCACTTCGTCGAGCATTTGCTCAATTCGCTCGTGGGTAATTGCGGCAGTGCCCTTTGCGCGGATTTCGGCGCGCGTCTCCGCGTGCTCCTCGCACGCAGCTATCACTTCGAGCGCAGGCGAGGCGCAAGCGAGTGCGTAGAGGTCGAAAATGTGGCCGTGACGGAAGCCGGCGAAGGCGATTTTGTAAGGGGTTTCACTCATCCCTACCTCGACTCACGATTCCTCTTCTTCGTCGCCATACGAGTGCCCGCCAAAAATGGCCCGCAGTTCGGCTGCGGATGTGGCTTGGCGCATCTGGGCCATGCGCTCGGTCTCGTGTTTTTGCAGAGCGCGGACGTTTTCCAGCACAGCGCTGAGCTTGTCAGCGGGGAATTTTACCGCGCCGTTTTCGTCCATGTGGATGATCTCGCCGGGAGCCACGTCCATGCCAGCGACCGAGACCGGCACGTTGACCGCGTGGACGGCTTGGGCACCGTGACCGGCGGTGATGCCGCTGAGCAAGTACTGGAACTTCATCGGGCGAATCTCGTCAATGTCGCGCGAGGGGCCGTTGGAAATCGCGCCAACGCAGCCAATAGCCTGCATGGCCGTGGTCATGTTGCCGCCGGCTAGGCCGACCTTGCCTTGGATTTCGGGCGGAAACTTCTGCTGGAAGACGAAGATCGTCGGCTTGGGCGAGGCGTCGAGGGCATCGAGAACGTCCATGAAGCTAACGCCGCTGTAATTGGGATCGGGCAGGCCATAGGTGCAGGTGACTGCATAGCCGACCGTAGGGCCGAGTTCGGGATACATGCAGCGCAGCGACTGATCGGTGTACCAGTTTTCGCTCCAGGGATTGTACAGCCCCAAGCACAAGGGATCGCCCGGGTAGGTGGCGACGACGTTGGTAATAGAAGGCGTATCGAAGTTTTTCAACTCGGCGAGCATTTCTTGTTCGGTCATTGGAAGCTCCTGATCGGGTAAAGGGAAACACACATGGTAAAACAGATTCGCGACGAGAACCATAGCGAGGATGACCAAATATGCGCCTATTGTGCCTATCTCTTGCTTAAGAATGTCCATCACAACATTGATGATGATCAGTGCTGCACAGTATAGCGCGAGGACATGCCACCACTTCATCGCACTTCCTCCTTGCGTCGCCGCTTTCTTCTTTAGCACCTGATAAAACAGACCAGCAGATACGAAAAGTATAGCGAGGAAGGTCAAATAGGCACCTATTAGGCCTATCTCACTCTCAGTAATGGCCGTCACAGCATTGATGATGATCAGCGCTGCATACAGTAAGAAAAAATGCCACCACTCAAAGTTCCAACGGTCCATGGCACTCACTCCTTATCTGATGTTACGCATAAGAGGCTTCTTGGGTAGGAGATGCTTCGCTACGCTCAGCATGACAGGGGCTGATGCTTTCCTTCCGGAATCGAAGCATCTCATCCCTACGGGGCCTGTGCGTAACGTCAGTCCCCTTATTCATACGTGGTTGCAAATATGCGCGTCACGTCAATGCTGGTCGCGCCTCGGCAAGATCGGCTGATTTTTCAATTCGCGGACTAGCTCCACAAGCCCCTCAGTCGCCGCTGCTAAAAATTTCTCGCCCTTTTCCTTGGTAGCTTTAGTCGCGTCCCCCATAACCCCGCTGCCCGTCTGCTGGCTCCAGTACGGTATCAGCCGCGCGCCCGATCCCTCCGGGTGCGTGCCACCCAACAGGTCGGTGCGGAAACTGGGCGATAGGGGCGAACGCTCGTCAACAGCCTTATCCATTTCGACGAGTTCCGGCTTGAGCGCGAGATAGAGCGAGGTTTCGTATTCGCCGGCGTGCGAAGTGCCGCCGTAGTCCGAGTCGCGCAGTTCGTTGCCCACGCTCTTAGCGCGGCGTATATCCCAGTGATTGACCGAGGCGCAGAGGATCTGGCCCTCGTATTCGAGGACAGTGAGACGGGCTGCCAAGTCGAGCGGCGAGGTGTTGGAGCCGTGGCCATTGACGATGAGGATGCGCTTAAAGCCGTGGTGGGCTAAGCTGCAACACACGTCCTTGACGTAGCGGATAAAGGTGTCCCACGTAATGGTCAGGGTGCCGTGGAAATCCATGTGGT
>JAGWBY010000054.1:35408-35741 GCA_021295675.1 Candidatus Latescibacterota bacterium
CCACCGGCAGATGCGGGCCGTGGTCTTCGTGAGTGGCGACGGGCAGCACAGCCACGCGGCCCGCGGCGGCGGCGTCCCGGGTCTCGTTCCAGATCATTTCAGCGTAGCGATATTTCACGGCGGTTCGCTCCTTGATATAAGTAGAGTCAACGCACGAGAACGCGGGAAGAAATACGCAATTCGCGCAGCAGGGGCAAGTTGCCGTTCCTCGACAGTTTTTGGCATCCCTTCTATATTGGTAGAAGGGGCAACTTTACTCGCAACTTAATCGAAGGAACAGCAATACATGGGTCGCAAAATACGCCTTGGTGTGCTCTGCGGCGGGCGCTCGGC
>JAGWBY010000199.1 GCA_021295675.1 Candidatus Latescibacterota bacterium
GCCTCGTCTATCAAGTCGAGATCGTCGGTCTCAACCCGCTCCAGCTTATCCTAGTTGGAACTGTCCTAGAAGCAACCATCTTTGCCTTTGAGATTCCCACCGGTGTCGTAGCTGACGTCTACAGCCGCCGCCTCTCAGTAGTTATCGGACTGGCCCTTACAGGCACCGGTTTCCTCCTCGCGGGGTTCATCCCGCTGTTTGGCGCACTGCTCGCCGCCCAGGTCGTGGGGGGACTCGGGGTGACGTTCGGTAGTGGTGCCCGAACCGCGTGGTTGGCCGATGAAATTGGTACCCAGCAGCTACCGCGCGCGCTGCTGCGAGGCTCACAGGCCAGTCTCGTCGGTGGACTGGCAGGGGCGGCGCTATCCGTCGCGCTGGCGAGTATGGATCGTAGCCTGCCCCTCGTCGTTGGGGGCTTCATCTACCTCGGTCTGGCCCTATTCTCGGCGTTTGCAATGACGGAACGCGGCTTTCAGCCATTGCCTGCCCATGAACGCGAAAACTTCAGGACGATGGGACGCACATTGCTTCAGGCTCTGCACGTGATCCGCCGGCGACGAGTCCTGATCCTTATCGTGATGACGCCGTTCCTGTTTGGCGCAGCGAGCGAAGTTCCAGATCGACTGACCACGCCATTCCTGCTACAGACGATCACAATGCCACGGCTCGGACCGCTAGACCCCGTTGCGTGGTTTGGTCTTAGTAGCTACGTATCAATGGGACTAGGATTCGGCTTGTTAGAAGTCGTCAGACGGACCGTGAATACATCCAATGACCGGTCAGTGGCTGGCGCGCTGATGGCACTGCAAGCCCTCTACGTCGGCAGCTTGGTAGCCTTTGGCCTAGCGACGGAGTTTGCCTTCGCCATAGCGATGTTCTGGGCACGAGGGCCGTTACGGCGCGCGCAGAACCGCTTCGTACCCTCGCAAGTTCGGGCTACGGTCCTATCTTTCGGAGGACAAATGGATGCCGTCGGCCAGATGATCGGCGGACCCCTCTTGGGCGCGATCGCGCTCGGATTGTCACTGCGCGCCGGATTCCTTGCAGCCGCAATTGTGCTGCTTCCAGTCGTGATCGCCTTCGCTGTGCTGGCAAGGCCTCGTAAGTCACCCATAGCGTCCGCTTAAAAGCCGTCCTCACTGAGGGCTCATATACTTTCTCTGGCTTGGCGGTAAATAGCAGATCCCTCCGCTTGCCTCTGAGGCCGACGATCCCATACCCAACTTAGCTGCATCCGCACTGATCCCATCAGCATCGGCTGAGGAGAAACGACTCAGTCCTCCATTTTTCTATTGCCATTGTGCAGGCTCGCGCTCAGCCTCTAAGATATGGCACTTTTCATCCTCTTCAGGCTCCGAGGCGGCACAGTTCTGCGTCTCTGCCGCCTGCCTCTCAGGGGTCTGCAATTCTGGCTCCTCCTGCTCGTTGCGGCCGTCCCGACGCGCGCTGAATCACCGGACGGCTCCACGCGCGCTGTAACGGCCCTGCGCGTCTATCAGCCGCCGCAGATTGACGGTCATCTCTCCGAGCCCGCTTGGCAGAAGGCCGAGGCAGCCGGGGACTTCTTCCGCGCTCAGCAGACTCGCGGCATGCCCGCACGACTGCGTACGGAGGCATTCGGTCTCTACGATGCGGAGGCGATCTATGTCGGCTTCCGTTGTTGGGAGCCGGATATGACCGGACTCCGCGAAACGCTGACGCGCCGTGACACGCGGATTTGGGGCGACGACGCCGTCGAGGTCGTTCTCGATACCTACCACGACGACCGCAATGCTTACGTCTTCGGCATCAACACGCTCGCAACGCAGATGGACCAGCGCATTAGCAACGAGAGTTCCTTCACCTTTGCCTGGGACGCCTCGTGGGAAGCAGAGGTACAGAAGTACACAGACCATTGGACCGCTGAATTTGCCATACCGTTGGCCGAACTGCAGTACGATGAAGAGGACACCACGTGGGGTGTGAACTTCTGGCGGGCTCACCCCATTGATCAGGAATCCTATTCTTGGTCCGACACAGGCGGCGACTTTGGCCGCATATCCGAATTTGGTGAACTGCGGGGACTTCAGCTAACCACGGTCACAACAGAAACCGTCCGCCTAGCTCTTCTACCCTACGCCAGCTACCGCGCCCTCGAAGACCGCCCCGACGACGGAGATGCCGGCATCGATTTAATCTACCAGCCGTCGGCCAGCTTGATCGGCAACCTGACAGTGTTTCCCGATTTCTCACAGCTAGAAAGCGACCCAACGCTGATCAACGTCAACGACGAACGCGAACTGTCTTTGCCCGAACGCCGGCCATTCTTTCGCGATGGAGCGGAACTTTTCGATCTGCCCTTGCGCTTGTTTTACACGCGCCGAGTACAGGAAATCGATTTGGGTGTCAAGGGCACGGGAAAAGTGGGGGGCTACACGTGGGCCGCCGTAAACACGTACGGCAAGCTCATCGACCGCTACAACGGCGATGCCAAACGACGCGCCAACCTCGTCAACCTACGCCTCAACCGCGACATCGGCGAGCGCACCGTCATCGGTGC
>JAGWBY010000055.1 GCA_021295675.1 Candidatus Latescibacterota bacterium
CTGGTTTTGGCCGTGGGCTGCGTGGTCTTCGATGTACTGGGCGACCGCGCCGCTTTTGAAGAGGATGGTGGCGTAGGCTGCGTCGTCCGCGGTGGCCTCAAACTCGGCTGGCATGTCTTTTTGCCAGCGTTCGTACACCCCGCCCGGCGAGCCGCTGCTGGCGTCTGCGCGGCCGGCTACGGGGTTTTTGCGGATCGGCTCGTGCAGGCGCGTCTGCGCGTAGGCCGTGTCGGCCTCGCCGAGGAAGTACTCCATGATGTCGGCAAAGTGAACGCCCACGTCGAGGAGGACACCGCTGGCGTTTTTCTGGTGCCGCCACACCGAAATGAGCATGCCGTCGCCGCCGCCGATGGCAATTTGCTGCATCAGGCGCGGACGCCCAATGATGCCGGCGTCGATAAGTGCCTTGGCGAGGCGATTTACTGGGTCGCGGCGATAGTTTTCGGCCACGGAGAGGACGCAGCCGGTCTCTTGGGCCTTGGCGATCATCTGCTTGCAGGCGCGGGACGTAAGCCCCATGGGTTTTTCGCACATGGCGTGCCAGCCGCGCTCCATGGCCTCGATGGCCACGGTGTGATGATGGGCCGGTAGAGTGGTGATATCGACAGCTTGGACCGGGGCGACGGAAGCCAGTTCGGCGAGGTCTTTGACGGGTTGGGGTCGCGTGCCCAGCCGCTCTTCGGCTTGGTCGGCGAGTGAGTTGGCGTTGTCGAGGTTAGGGTCGCAGGCACCCACCAGCTCAAAGGGCGACAGGTCGGCGCTTTGCAGTTCGGCAAGGCCGTAGAGGTGGCGGTGGCCCATGCCGCCGCAACCGACGATGGCGAGGGGCAGTTTTTCGGACATGTCTATCCTTTCTGTGTACTAATGTCTCAATATAAGGTGCTAGAGCGATGCTCTCCACTTGAGGTTGTGGCAGTAAAAGGCGGCAGGTATATTCCGTATAGTATTTCGCATCTGAAGCCGAAGGGGCGAGGACGATAGCCCATGACAATTGTCGAACATATTGCCACGGCGGCGGACTTGGAACGGCTGCCGGACGACGGGTTTCGCTACGAACTAGTGCGCGGGGAGGTGCGCAAGATGACGCCGGCGGGGAATGAACACGGAAAGATTGCGATGAGCGTTGCTTGGCGCTTGGCTCAACACGTGGAAGCTAATGGTTTGGGAGCAGTATATGCGGCGGAAACGGGGTTCCGGCTGGCGTCGGACCCGGACACGGTGCGGGCACCGGATGCGGCTTTCGTGTGCCAAGCGCGGCTGGATGCGGTCGGTGCAGTGGCGGGCTATTGGCCGGGAGCGCCCGATTTGGTGGTGGAGGTGGTTTCGCCGGGGGATCGCTACGGAGAAGTCGCAGAAAAAGTAGCCGATTGGTTGGCGGCAGGGACGCAGATGGTGGTCGTCGTCGAGCCGCAGCAGCGGACGGTGGCGGTGCATCGCGCTGACGGTGCTGTGGATGTATTGCGAGAAGGCGATGTGTTGGAGGGTGGGGAGGTGGTGCCGGGATGGGCGGTCGCGGTCGCGGCATTATTCGCCTAGTGCAGCAAGTAAGAATGCGTAGCGGCCTGCTGGAAATCAGCAGGCCGTTTTGTGCGTACCGGAAAACGAAAGGAGAGCTAGTGCGTCCCATCATCATCGGTGCCGGTCGCGGCAGCCGGCTCAACGCCCTGACCGACGGGCAGCCCAAATGCTATATACGCGTCGGCGGGCGGCGGATCCTCGACTGTTGGAAACGCCGGTCTTTGTCGGCGGCTATCGCATTGAGCAGATCCAGGCCGACTACCCGCATCTGATTTATTGCCATAACGCCAACTGGCAGCACAACAATATCTTGGCCTCGCTCTTTTGCGCCGAGGAGTATATGGCCGATGGTTTTGTCTGTTCCTATTCCGATATTCTCTATCGTCCCGCAGTCGTGCGCCGCGCGCTGGAGCACGAGGGCGATATCGCGCTCTGCGTTGATACGGATTGGCGTACGCGCTATGTAGATCGCAGCCAGCACCCCGAAGACGATGCCGAAAAGGTCGTGGCCGAGGGCGATCGGGTCGTGGCGATCAACCGCACTATGCCTGGGTCAGCAGCCAGCGGCGAGTATATTGGCGTGGCGCGGTTCGATGCGGCGGGGGCGCGGTCTTTGCGGGCGCATTATCAGCGGGTGAAGGCAAAATACGCCGGGCAAACTTGGAAGTACGACATGCCATTCGAGAAGGCTTATCTGATTCATCTCTTCGAGGAAATGCTGGACGCAGGATCGGCCTTGCACATGGTGACCACTGACGGCGAGTACATGGAAATTGACACGGAAGAGGACGTCGCGCTAGCCAATGCGCGCTGGGCAGACGAGTACGGCGGCTAATATGTCAACACGTCAATACTACGGGACGCTCTTTCCGGCGGCGGTGGTTGGCTCGCTGCCGCGACCGGATTTCGTGCGCGAGGCGGTGATGGGTGAGCGGCCAATGGACGCCAAACGGTTGGGGCAGGTGATGGACGCGGCCGTGGCCTATGCGGTGGCGTTGCAGGAGGAGGCGGGGTTGGACGTGATCACCGATGGTGAATGGCGGCGCGCCTCGTATATCGGCGTGATCGCCGAATTGGCGCATGGCTTTGAGGTGGGCCGGAATGCGGACGGCAGGCCGTGGACCATTGTCACGGGCGAGTTGACGCCGAAAGACGAAGGGTTTATCGCGCGGGAAATAGAATTTCTCAAGCAGGTTAGCTCGCGCAAAATCAAGGCCACCTTGCCAGCGCCAGTGCTATTGGGCGAGCGGATGTGGGATGCGGAACAATCGCGTGGAGCCTATCCGACCCGCAATGAATTTGTCGAGGCTTGTGTGCCGATTCTGCGCCGCGAATTGGCGCTATTGTGCGAGGCCGGTGCCGATATCGTGCAGATTGACGATCCGCATCTATGCCTGCTCGTCGATGACGAGGTGCGAGCCGGATATGACGACCCCGAGGCCGAGGCCGACTTTGCGGTGGCGATGACCAATGCGGTTGGCCGTGCATTTGTGCCGCCGCGCGGGTGCCCGGGTGCGGGGCGAGGCATGTCACACCGGCGACTATGGCCCGATCATCCCCTATCTCAATCGCCTGAAGGTACACCATCTGACTATGGAGTTTACCAGTCCGGGCACAGGGGATGCGGAGGTGTTTAAGGCGCTGCGCGAAGATTTGGAGATCGGCTTGGGTTGCGTGGGGGTGCATCCGGGCGAGGTTGACGAGCCGGAGACGATCGTCGGGCGGGTGGAACAGGCGTTGGAGTACTTGGCGCCCGAGCGGGTGGTGCTCAACCCGGACTGCGGATTCGCTCCCGGATCGGCGGCGAAAGTCGATATCGACGAGGTTTATACCAAGCTCAAAAACGAGGTGGCGGCGGCGCGGTTCCTCCGGGAAAAATATGGCTAGGGGTTGTCCTCAGCGGCGCAGCGGCCCGCGATGGGGATCGGCGAGCGGCACGGGTGCTGAGAGTGCGATCAGGTCGGGGATGTCGAATTCGGCCAGTAGGCCAAAGCAGTAAAGGGGCGGGGTAGCGTCGTAGGACAGCGGCCAGTCGATGAGGCGGCCGAGGGAGTCGATGAGGGCGTTGGTCGTCAGTGAGGCGAGGGCTTGGGGTTTGAGCGCGGCAGCGATTAGCGCGACGACTGGGCAGATGCGGCCGTGAGCCGTCAGGTGTAGTACACGGCTTTTTTGGCTTGCTGTCGCCAGCAGCGCGAGCAGTTGGCCGACTTGGATGCCGAGCGGGCGCTGGCCAGCGGTGGCGACCAGCATTTGGTGGCGCGGGTCGGTGCGGAGTTCGCCGGTAGCAAAGATGTCGGCGACGAGCACTCGGCGACCTTGCGCAAGGGCGGTGGCTAGCGGACCGGCGAGCGCACTGCGACCGCCATCGGCGATGAGCAGTTCAGTGCCTCGGGGGCGCGGCGGTGTGTATTCGGTCAGCGGCACAGTCCAGGTATTGTCGAGGTGCAATAGGTAGTGTTGGATGGTGCCGTCTTTGCGCTTTTGTGCGGTGCCGACTTGTTGCAGGGACCGATTCTTCCACTGCGGTAGCTTGAGTAATGAGGCGAGTGTTCTGCGCGCGGCGGCTGGAGGGCGCGCTTTTCTTTTGCGCTCTCTGATCTTGCCAAGAGCTGCCTGCGCGATGGAGATCAGGGTGGCGTTGTCTGGGGGCAGGCCGACGGCAAGGGCTTCTTCGGTTTGCAATTCGTCGCGATAGGGCAGGTCGTCGTCTGATGTTTTTAACCCCCAATGTTGGTTGAGAAATTTGTAGAGCTGGCGGCGGTTGTCGCGCTCGTAGTTGTGGGTGCCGGGGTCGGTGTTGTCGTGGAGGGCGACGTTGTCGCGGGCATCTAGGAGCGCGAAGACGGGTCGGATGGGTTCGTAGATAGATTTGCGCGTCCGCCGCGTCTGGAAGCAGCAGTCGTCGTGGCGGTTGTAGATGAGCAAGGTCGGTCGCGGCGCAAAGAGCGCGGAGAGTGTGTCGATCGGCCGGGCATTGCTCTTGGTCGCCAATGTCCTCGATGCAGCCCCGGCGCTGCCAGACGGCTGAATGACCAGCGACTGGGACGATGACTTTGACTCGTTCGTCGAGGGCTGCCAGCAGGGCCGTTTGCCAGCCGCCGCCCGACAGGCCGGTCATGGCCGTGCGCTCGGGATCGGCCTTGGGGTGGGCGAGCAGTACGTCGAGGCCGCGCTTCATCAAGAGATAGAACACGCCAATGCCGGCGATGCCGCACAGGTCGAGGTGGGCGATGCGGTTGTGTTCGACGTCGGCGCGCAGTTCGCCCATCCCGAGGAATTCGGTGTTGAGCGCCAGCATCCCGCGCTTGGCGAGGTTGATGCAGCGGGCCTGTTTGTAGTCCATGGCCTTGCCGCCGGCGTGGTGGCCGTTGGGATTGAGGACGGCGGGGGCCTTTTCCTCAAGCTGATCTGGCTCGTAGAGCAGGGCCGGGACCCAGAGGCCGGGGTAGCCCTCGTAGCGCAGCTTGCGGATGGTGTAGCCGGCACCGGTCTCGATGCGGTCGCCCCAGTGGACTTGTGGCTGTTCTGCGAGGAGACCGGCGGGATGGCCGCGGAAGAATAGATCGAGGACTTGGGCGCGCAGAGTTGGGATTTGTTTGCGCCAGGCCGCAGCCGACGTGGGGGGCGTGAAGTGGGGCAGGTGCTCGCCGAGGAAGGCGAGGAGTTGGCGATGGGCCTTGGGGCCGATGAGCTTTCTGTGCAGGGCGCGTTGCATGGGATTATGGTCTTTCGCTAAGGATATTTTCGACCAGTTTGTACACTGTGGTGCTACCGAATGTACGCGGCCAATCCACGCATGGAGGATTATCGCGAACCTTGGCTCGACAGATAGCCGCTTCGACCATGTCGGGCGTGAACTTTCGGATATCAAGACCCTTGTCGTAGTCGGGAAGATGCTTCTTCAGCCGATCAGAACATTCGCTTGACGAACCGATGTTAGTGCCATCTTCAAAGTGGAGCAACAGCCAATACTCGAACTTGGGATTGCTGAGGGCGAAGTCGTAATTATCCGCATCCTGCGACCATGTGTGGAGTTGCGCCAACTGTTCATCCGTCCATTGGTCCTTATCTACCACTAGCCATGCCTCATCCGAATTCTTCAGGATTTTCTGATTGAGGCGGTCTCGCATATGATTTAGAACTTGGGGTGGAGAGCTGCGATGTTTGCTTTTTAGGCAATCCACATGTATAACTGAATTCTGGTTATTTAGAATGGCGAAATACTGCGGCTCGGTCTTATCCCCTTCTGTTGCAACAATAAAAAGTTTTCGGTAACGTCGCTCGCCAAGAGGTCTGCGAAAATTACGTTTTTTCGACATCCGTCATCTCCTCACTTTCCTCCATGAGATGAGGATTGGTGAGAGCACCTCCTGACAAAATGCGAGGAATTCCCCCCAGCCGTCCCTGTAGGTAGCTTTTCCGGAGATCCTTGTCGTAACGAACATCTTTGTATTCGCTGAAGGAAAATAGGCTGGACGCGCCGGAATTATCCCTTTCCGCCACCCACATTTCGTCCCGGCGCAGCAACTGCTGATCCATCAGCATGACGTTATGGGTCGTCAGCAGCAGTTGTTTCCGGGTTTCCGTAGAGCAGTTTCCTAGATATGCTTCAAGCAGTTGGCGGATCAGCAAGGGATGCAGACTGCGGTCAATTTCATCAATGACATAGACTCTCGGAGACGTTTGCGTCGAAAGGTCGAGAAAGGCGGGCAGGAGATCAATAACCCGTTGTGAGCCATCCGATTCCTGGTGAGTCTCAAATTTGGCTTCTGTGCCGTCCGATTTCGGATGAAAGGAGACCATTTTCTTTGCGGTTAATTCGCCGTCCTCACGGGTGATCACAAAGCGGGCGTTAACCAACTCCAACTCAACGCTCTTGCCTTCTTCTACTTCTTCCTGAAGCTCGGTCTTTAATGGTTCAGGAATCGGTACGTCCTCAAAGGGAATCTCCTCACTGCCAAGACGGGCAATCCCGGTATCAAGCTGAGGCAATATCTCGTTCATGGCCGTGTACAGTGGCTGTCCCTCATCAAGAAACAGCTCGAAGGGGCCAAACCGCCAGTCAGGTGCGATTAGCGTGAGCGTATCCTTGAACCAGTCATAGATCGGCCTAAAATTATCTACCTTTTGGGATACGGAATTGGTCAGGAAAAGCTGATTGTCCCGGGTCCCTTGGAAAGCGAACTGTAGGAACGAATCTTTGGCGAGCGATGCGTCAAAGTTGATTCCTCCGTTACGGCGGTCATAGAGCACTTTTTCGCTGGTACTGGTGATTACTACGAGTCTTTCTTTTATGACTGCCTTGCGGGTCACTGCAAAGCTGAAGTCGTAGATGGTTTCGTCAATCAGCAACTCAAAGGCAAAGTGCGAGGGGCGGTTAGTCCCCTTGCCATCCAAGCGGAACGGCTCGACCGAGATCAGGTTGTCGGGCCTAGTGCCTTTGACGACTAGCGTTTTGGCAAAACTCAGGGCCTTGAAGAGGTTGGTCTTGCCCGAGGCATTACCGCCGTAGATCGCTGCAATCGGAAGAACTCTGGTTTGGTACTTACCGAGCTTGGGGACACGTTCTCCATGCTGGCGCTCTCGGCTGGCGATCATCGAAAAGGTCGCTTGGTCGCGGAAGGACATCCAGTTTTCAACAGAGAAACTGATTATCATTTTATCCTCTCCTAATCTGATTTTTTCGTTTTATTACGTTTTAAAGTTGGAAATTTTGCCCAAAAATCAATGTAAATAGAGAAAATATCTCTTTATCTACCTTACTTAAATATATGAATCTCGCTTGACAGGCCAAGTGGGGTTTGCTATCACTAGCGGCCATTGAGGGAGGCGGGATATGGAACCTATTGCAGCAACGACTAATCCATTCGGCGGCATCATTCCCACACCAGAGGCTCTTGAGCCAGATCCAGCGGCGTTTGCCGAGCGGCTGCGCGTTTCGCTGGTGGCTTGGCAGGACGAAGGCTACCGGGTCGTCTGGCTGGAGGTGCCGATTGTCAAGGCGGCGTTGATCCCTGTAGCGGCGGAAGTCGGGTTTGTATTTCATCACAGCGGCGACGGCTATCTAAAAGGCGCGTATGTGCCGGCCCACGCTTCGCACTACATCGGCGCGGGCGGGGTCGTGCTCAACGAGGCGCGGGAGTTGTTGGTGGTTAGCGAAAAGTACCATCGGCGTGCGCCCGGCCCGCCGCGCTACAAGCTGCCCGGCGGCGCGCTACACGCCGGCGAGCATTTGGCCGAAGCTGTGGTGCGCGAAGTCTCCGAAGAGACCGGAGTCGAGACTGAGTTCGACGCGCTGGTCTGCTTCCGCCACTGGCACGGCTACCGCTTTGGCAAGTCGGATATTTACTTCGTCTGCCGCCTGCGCCCGCTGAGCACGGAGATTAGCATTCAGGAGGACGAGATCGCCGAGTGTCTGTGGATGCCGGTGGCCGAGTATCTGGCCGATGAAAACGTCAGCGCCTTCAACAAGCGGATCGTCGAGGCAGCGCTCAACAGCACGGGGGTGCGGCTGACGGAGATGGATGGCTACGGCACGCCGGATCAGTACGAGTTTTTTATGCCGCCGGGGGTGGGGCTGGATTCTTAGGAGGGTTGGTTGGCGTGGGTGCCGACAGTAGAGAGCACCGATGGACCGAGAATTAATTCTACAAAAATTTAAAACCTTGAATTTATGGCAAAGGGGAGGGAAAAGAGCACCTCACAAACCCTTGCTGGTTCTGTATGCAATTGGAAAATTGCTACGCGCAGAGAGCAGGCTTATTGCATACTCCGATGTAGAGGAGAAGCTGGGAAAATTACTGCAAGAGTTTGGCCTTTGGAAATCAAGCAACAGACCCGAGTTTCCGTTTTGGCGGTTGAGAAATGATGAGGTATGGGAGGTGTCCGATGAAGACAAAATTAGGCAAACAAAAAGCGGGGATGCCTACATAACCGATCTGCGGCGTTACGAGGTTTCAGGTGGTTTCCCCGAACCAATTGCCCTTTGCCTTCAGAATGATCCTAAACTGGCGTTTGAAATAAGCCAGAATTTGTTGGACGCTCATTTTCCTGCCTCGATTCACGAAGACATTTTACAAACCGTTGGTATTGAGTTTTTCACCCAGATTTATAGTCGGAAAAGGCGCAACCCCGGCTTCCGAGAAAATGTCCTGAAAGCCTACGAATATAAGTGTGCTGTTTGTGGATTTGATGTGAAATTGCGTTGTCGGCCAGTTGCGTTGGAAGCCGCCCATATCAAATGGCATCAGGCCGGTGGCCCCGATACAGAAGTGAATGGATTAGCGCTATGCGTGCTACACCATAAGCTATTCGACCGTGGAGTTTTTAGGTTGTCCAATCAACTAGAAATTCTCGTATCGGAGTATGCAAATGGGTCAGTGGGCTTTGAGGAATGGCTGATGAGGTTTCATGGTAAAAGAATCAACTTCCCGCAAAGGCGATCCTATTATCCGAAGGCAGATTTCGTAAGATGGCATGTTAGAGAGGTGTTTAAGGGAAACTACCGCGAATTGTAACCCGTCAATCAACCAGTCACGCGGGAATCTAATTCAGTCAGACGCTATAGCAGTTTCCGATAATCACAGTCTAGTATCTCCGCTAGTTTCTTGGCATTCACTTTTCCCAACACCCGTTTGTTGTTTTCCATTTCAGATAGATGATGTTGACGGATGCCGCTCCGCTTGGCAAGAGTCGCTTGAGTCAGTTCCGCACGCTGGCGATACAGACGGAGGTAATAACCGGTGCTTAGATAGTACTCACCGTGGCGTTCTCTGACTTTATCATGGACCGCCTTTGCCGGTACACGGTCTTCGTCCAGATATTGATCCAAGGTTGAGCAGATCATCTTTTTGAGCCGTTTTTGGTTCACTGTGACACTGGGCTTGACGATTACGTCAGCTAGGTCGTGATGGATTTCCAATGCTTGGTTCATCTGTATGCCTCCCGTCGGTGCCCAATGTAGAACACTTCAATTTCCAAGGTCTGCCTATCCGTGACGCGATAGCGCATTCTATAGCGATAGTTTAGACGCAAGCGATACTCGTTATCGCCAGTTTTCAGAGTATTCCAGCCTTGTGGATTAATGCCCTGTTCTTCCATGTCAGCCATTGCAAGGTCGGCCAAGTCCCAGATCCCCTGCGGTAGCTTCGCCAGTTGCTTATACGCTCTTCGAGTCAGGTAAACTGTCCATGACATGGTTAAAAGAATATACCATTAAATGGTATATTGTCAACCTAGCCGAGGAGAATGGTGGGACAATATTCCCACATCCTCGCCCGCGCCGTTACCTACTACCCCGCCAAATCCAGTTTATCCAGCACTTCTTTGTTGACTACGTGATCGGGGACTTTGCCCTGCAATAGCGCGACGATGCTCTGTGCGGCGACGAGGGCCATGCGCTTGCGGGCGGTTAGGGTTCTGGAGCCGGTGTGGGGCAGGGCTAGCACCTTGTCGCGGCGGACTAGTTCAAGGGATTGGCCTTGCGGCGGTTCGGTGGCTTGGCAGTCGAGGCCGGCGCCGCCTAGGTGGCCGCTGTCGAGCGCGGCGATCAGGGCGGCTTCGTCAACCAAACCGCCGCGGGCGGTGTTAATCAGGTAGGCTCCCTTTTTCATAAGGCTGAGGAACTCGGCATTGACGAGTTGACGATTTTCCTCGGTCAGCGGCAGGTGCAAGGTAACGGCGTCGGCTTGGGACAGCAGAGCGGCGCGGTCGGCAGGCTCGGCGCCGAGGGCGCGGATTTGCGCGTCGTCGATCCAAGGATCGTGGACGAGGACTCGCATCTTGAAACCGCGCGCGCGGCGCACGACTTCGGCACCGATGCGGCCACAGCCGACCAATCCCAAGGTCATGGCGCAGAGGTCTTCGCCGACGGGAACGTCGTAGGCGTCTGCCGTTTTGACTCGGTGGTCGCCTAACCTGAGCGAGCGCACCATTCCGAGAAGCAGGGCGAAGGTCAGATCGGCCACTGCGTCGGCCATGGCACCGGGGGTATTGGTGACGACGATGCCGCGCTGAGTGCAGTAATCGAGGTCAACCTTGTCGAAGCCGACGCCGTTGCGGGCGATGATCTTGAGCTGTGCTGCTTGGTCCATGGTGGCGGCGTTGAGGTTTTCGCCGCCGGCCAGCAGGGCGTCGAAGCCGTCCAGCTTGGCGCGCGTTTCCTCGTCGAGCCAGCCGGGTTGGGGGTGTCGGATCTCAATGGCGAAGCCGGCGCGTTCAATAAGCTCGCGGGCTTGGCTTTGGCCTTGAAACTCGATCTCGACGCTGGACAGGATGCGGGGTTGAGTCATCTGTTCCTCTTCTTTTATTGGGCTGTAAAGCGGGTGTGTTCGTAGGCGGGGAAGGGAGTGGTCACTCCCAGCTCGTCGGCTAGTTTCTGAAGGTGCTGCTGATGTTGGGGGCTGATGGGCACGCCGTCGCGGGCGTATTCGCGCTCCCGTTGCCACTCCAAATTGCCGGGCAGTTCGGCGCGGTCGAGGCCGGGGAAGGGCCGCATGTTGCGGGCGGCAGCGACGAACGAGTCCATCTGTGCTTGGAATTCTGCTAAAGGCATAAACGCGCGCACGTCAAAGGCGGCGAGGAAGGATCCTTGGTTGGATTCCCACGGCGATGTCGGCGGGATAAATTGCGGCAGGTAAATCCCGGCTAGCACGCCGCCCAGCGCCCGGTTTACCGCGCCGATGCCCAGCTCCTTGAAGAAGGCGAAGGGGATCTGGGCGAAGAGTTCCTCGCCCCAGGGCAGCATTGAGGCCCCCATGTCGAGTACGAGGGGCGGTTGCTCCCCGTTGGGGAAGGCGATGCTGATCGGCGAAGTGGCGTTGACGCCTTTGACTATCGATTCCGACGGCAGGTCGTAGCGGTGCGAGGAGATGGCGATCCCCACGCAGCCAGCCGCAGCGGCTATCCGCGAGTACTTGCCGGCGCTGCCAAAGTGGAAGTGGTTGCGGGTGGTCGCCGCGGCTGTGCCGTACTCTGCGGCCGTCTCAGCTACCCAAGTCATGGCTTGGTGGCAGGGAAAGTGCCCCATGCCGCCGTCGCCGTCATAGACGCGGGCAGTGGTGGTCGAACTGGTCACCTTTATATTAGGGCGGGGATTGACGCGGCCTTCGAGCATCATGTGTACGTACCCGGGGAGTTGCCAGGTACCGTGACTATTGACGCCGCGCAGGTCGGTGGCTGTCAAGAGGTCGGCGAGGAACTGGGCGTCTGCCGAGTTGGTGCCAGCTTTTTGGAAGAAGTCGGCGGCGAGTTGGCGCAAAGCAGCGGCTGGGACGCGGATCCCTTCGGCAGGTGGAGTGTTTCCCATGATGGCTCTCCGGTTGGAGTAAAAAAGCGAATTATATACGGGGTTGAGCCTAGGCGTGTCAAGAAGCCGCAGAGGGTTTCAATATACTTACAAGCGTATCCGCAGATGGACGCAAATAGCCGCAGAGTAGGATGCACAAGACGATCCACATTTAGAATTGTTCAGATCATTCCGGATTGCTATATGAGCACGGAGGAAGGGAAATGGCCTACGATCTGTTGTTAAAAGATGCGCGAGTGATGGACCCAGCGCAGGGTGTGGATGGGATCCGCGACGTGGGGATCGTCGGGGAGCAGATCGCCGCAGTGGCTGAGGAGATAACGGCTCCGGCGGCGGAGACGATCGACCTGTCCGGCAAAATTCTGACGCCGGGGTGGATCGATATCCACGCGCACCTCTACGCGGGATGCTCGACTTGGGGCATTCGCGGCGATGCACTGTGCTTGGCTACGGGCGTGACGACGATCGTCGATGCTGGCAGCGCGGGGTGGGCCAACTTCGAGGGATTTGTCGATTACGTCATCGAGCCGGCGCGGACCGAGGTTTTGGGGTACGTACACATTTCGGCGATTGGTTTGACCTGTGGGCCGGTGGGAGAAATGGTCGATTTGCAGTACGGCGATCCAGAGCGCACGGCGTTTGTGGCTCATCACTGGCAGGAGCACTGCGTCGGTGTCAAGGTGCGGCAGGGTGGGTTCCAAGTTGGCGAGAATGGGACTAAACCCTTGCAGTTGGCGGTACAGGCGGCCGGGTGGGCGGGGGTGCCGGTGATGGTACACATTGCCCGAGGGGTGCCGATTGTGGATGTGCTCGCCCTGCTGCGGCCCGGCGATGTGGTGACCCATTGTTATCAAGGCACGGGAGACTGCGTGGTAGATGATTCGGGGACGGTGGTGCCGCAGGTGTGGGAAGCGCGGGAGCGGGGCGTGCTGTTCGACGTAGGGCACGGCGGCGGCAGTTTTGACTACGGGATCGCAATACAGG
The DNA here is from genome assembly GCA_021295675.1 of Candidatus Latescibacterota bacterium. Next base: position 12,809 of record JAGWBY010000055.1, read on the forward strand.
CGCTGGCCGACGGCTTTGTCGCCGATGTGATTAGCACGGATTTGCACGCGCATAGTTGGGACAGCCCGATCGAGAGTATGCCGGAGACCGCGTCGAAGCTGCTCAACTTGGGCGTGCCGCTGGAGCGCGTTGTGCAGCAGAGTACGGCTGCGGCGGCTGACGCTATCGGGCGTGGCGAGGAGTTGGGTACTCTGCGGGAGGGGACGGTGGCGGATCTGGCGGCGTTTGAGGTGCTGGAAGGGACGTTCGAGTTCCAAGATGTGCGCGGCCGGCGCGAGCAGGGCGATCGCAAAATTGAGCCGGTATTGACCGTGCGTCAGGGCCGTGCGTATCGGCCGGAGGACCTGCGCGAGGAGCTAGAGGAAGCGCGCGAACGGGCGCGCTTTACGCGGAGTCTCACCGGCAAGAATTTTGCGGCCTTGGGTTGGGTGCCGGGGGGTTAGGGTGGCGAGTGGCGACACCTAGGTATGAGATACTTCGCTCTGCTCAGCATGACAGGAACTGGCACCGTCCGGCCTGTCATGCTGAGCCGCAACGCAGTGGAGGCGAAGCATCTCATACCGACAAGACGTTCAAGGAAAACCAATGCCTGAACGATGCGAAAATCATTTTATAACAGCTACTAGTAAAGGAGTAGAAAGACTTGTTCGAATCAACTGACGATCTACGCATTGACCAACTTAAACCCTTGATCCCCCCGGCGATCTTGATGGAAGAGTTGCCCATTTCGGAAGCGGCCTCTCACACAGTGGCCGCGGCCCGGCGCACCTTGGACGCCATACTAGCCGGAGAGGACGACCGGCTAGTGGTGATAGTTGGGCCGTGTTCGATCCACGACCCCCAAGCCGCGCTCGAATACGCAGAACGGCTAAAGGAAAAGGCTGCGGCCCTAAGCGACGCGTTATATGTGGTGATGCGCGTGTATTTTGAGAAGCCGCGCACGACCGTCGGCTGGAAGGGGTTGATCAACGACCCGCATTTGGACGACAGCTTCGAGATCAACAGCGGCTTGCGCGCCGCGCGCGGCCTGCTGGTGCAGTTGGGGGATATGGGCTTGCCGACCGCTTCCGAATTCCTCGATACGATCACGCCGCAGTTTATCGCCGACTTGATTGCTTGGGGCGCTATTGGTGCTCGCACTACCGAGAGTCAGGTCCACCGCGAATTGGCTTCGGGCCTGTCGATGCCGGTTGGGTTCAAGAACGGGACCGCGGGCAATGTGCAGATCGCCCTCGACGCCATCGGTGCCGCCCGGCATCCGCATCACTTTCTCTCGGTGACCAAGCAAGGTATTGCGGCGATTGTCGGGACTGCGGGCAATGCGAGTTGTCATCTGATTTTGCGCGGCGGCAGCGACGGCACCAACTACGATCACGCCAGCGTTGGCGTGGCCGCGGCTCGGCTGAAGGAAGCGGACTTGCCGCACCGGGTGATGATCGATTGCAGCCACGGCAACAGCGCCAAGGATCACAAGCGCCAGCCGGCTGTTGCAAGTGCGGTTGCCGCACAGGTGGCGGGGGGAGCGGAGGAGGTTTTCGGGGTGATGCTGGAAAGTCACTTAATCGAGGGCAATCAGAAACAGCAGGCGGGTAGTGAGTTGGTTTATGGGCAGAGCATTACGGATGCCTGTATTGGGTGGGAGGATACGGTGGAGGTGTTGGAGGAATTGGCCGCAGCGGTGGGGACGCGGCGAGAAAAATAGTAAACGGCGAGGCCGACTGGCCGGGCTAATTTGAAAAATCTTTCGCTGCTCTTTTTGTGCGAGGCCCTCTCGCGCACCGCCAGTCTCGTCATGCTGTCGAGCATGGCGCTATCCCGCGCTTGCTACTCTGCCGCTGGCGCTGGCACCGGTGGCTACGATGCTGATGACGGTGCCCGCGGCGCAGCTAATGCAGCGGCGAGGCCGCAAGATAGGTTTTGCTTTGGGTGCCGCGTTGGGTATCCTCGGAGGTGCGGTGGGGTGTCTGGCCGTGTACCAGGGCAATTTTGCACTGCTTTGTCTGGGTGGGTTGGGTATTGGTGCGGTCAATGGCTTTGCTACCTATTATCGCTTTGCCGCTGGCGAAGTGGTCGCCGAGGATTTTCGCAGTCGCGCCATTTCGCTGGTGATGGCTGGAGGCGTTGTGGCCGCGGTATCGGGATCCAATCTGGCGGCGTGGTCGCGAGAGTGGTTCCCCGATTATTTGTTCGCTGGCTCTTTTTTGGGGATTGCCGTCGTTCATGCGCTGGTTTTGCCGGTGCTCTGCTTTGTCTCCTTTCCCGCGCCTAGCGCCGAGGAGCAACGGGCAGGTGGACGTTCGCTCCGGGAGATCGCGCGGCAGGCGGATTTCGCGCTGGCGGTGATTGGGGCGGTGGCTGCTTGGGGGCTGATGTCGCTGTTGATGAATGCCACGCCGCTGGCAATGAAGCGGCATTTGCATTCCTTTGCCGATACGGCTTGGGTGATTCAGTGGCATGTGTTGGGCATGTACGTGCCGTCTTTTTTTACGGGGCATCTGATCTCGCGTTGGGGCGAGCACCGGATCATGTTCGCCGGCATTGCGTTGCTCGGGTGCTCCATTGCGGTCAATTTGAGCGGCATCGGGCTCTATCACTACACGATTGGGTTGGCGCTATTGGGCGTGGGGTGGAACTTTCTCTTTATAGGGTCAACGTCGCTGTTGGCGATGACGCACCGGCCCGAGGAAAAGGCGCGGGTGCAATCGTGCAATGACTTTCTGGTCTTTGGCCTGATGGTGTTGACCAGTTTTGGGGTTGGGTTGGGATAGGCTCAATCACTTGGCGGTGCCTTTTTTGGTGGCGGTGGCGGTGGTGCTAGGGTTGCTGTGGGCACGGGTGGGGCGGAGCGGCCGACGAGATCCGCAGATGGACGCAGATGGACGCAGAATAGTAGAAACAAGACGATACGTATCTTGAATCGTTCAAGTTCTATACTCAAGGAGGGTTCCGACGATGGCTAAATATCGCGTGGGGTTGATCGGGGCTGGGCGCAAAGGCACGCAGCACGCGCGCGCCTATATGCTCGACGAACGCACGGAGTTGGTGGCTGTGGCCGATGGAGATCCGGAGAATTTGGCGCTGTTTCAAAAGCGCACGGGCGTGCCCGGCTATGCCGACTATCGCCAGATGCTGGAGAAAGAGGCGCTCGACATTGCCGCGCCGATTTTGCCGGTTGGCGTCAACCCGGAGGTCGTTATCGCCTGCGCGCAAGCCGGGGTCAAGGCCATTCTCTGCGAAAAGCCGATCGCGGCCTCATTGGAAGAAGCCGACCGCATGGTCGCCGAGTGTAAGAGCCGACGCATTCGCTTTGGTGCGGGCGACTTGGATGTCAATTTGCCGGCCTACCAAAAGGCGCTGGAGTTCATTGGTGCGGGCGAGTTGGGGGCAGTCAAGCGCATCACTTTGCTCGGCGGATCGGGCACGGAGATGTCGGGTGGCGGCTGCCAGCGCTTTACGCTGATGCGCCACTTTGCTGGCTGCGCCGAGGTAGCGTGGGTGTCGGGTTGGGTCAGCGACGATCCGCTGAGTGAACACGACCAAGGTGGGGCTGGGTACGTGCGTTTTGCCAATGGAATCGAGGCGTTTACCTATCGGGACAAGGATGCGCGGGGCCGCGGCTACGAGGTGGCCTGTGAGGGCGGAATTTTCTACTCGGACGACAATCTGGTAGGCTTGTACCGTTACGTCGAAGGCGATGGGGCGAATTGGGAAAAGTTGGAAAAGATCGAGGGCGTCTTGCCGGAAGGGCCGATCTATGGCGCAACGCGCGGGTACGACGCCGAGGGCTGGCGCTGGCCTGGGGACCGCAACAAGGCTAGTTGCAAGGCCATTATCGACGCGCTGGAGCGAGGCGAGGACCCGCCGGGCAGCGGCGAGAACGGCGTCAAGGTCCTCGAAATGGCCATCGCGGTGCGCGAGTCGCACCGGCGGGGCTGTGCGCCCGTGGCGCTGCCGCTGGCCGTTCCCAATCCCTCGCGGATGTACAACAAGAAGCCGATCTTAGGCCACGAACAATACATGGATCAGGTTTTGTCGCATAAGAAGGACTAAGTGCTGTATGGAAAACTTGGCGGCAACGTATCCGCAGATGGACGCAGAATGGTATTGACAAGATAAGCTGCATCTTGACTCTGAACTATATGAGGCCGATGGGCCACTAACTAGGAGCTTAGCCATGGATCGCCCCCGTTTAATTCACTACAACGACGCACACCACTTCCACGCCAAGCGGCTCGAACCACCGGCCAGCCGCCACCTCCTGAACTGGCCAGTAGATGAGGTGTTGGGTACGGGCGTGGATTTGCTGGTTTTGGGATTGGGTTATAGCGACGTCTTCTTTCACCAGAGCGAGGTCGGCCGCGTGGTGGGGCAGGGCAAGGAGGTGTGGGAAAATTACATCGACTGGCGGATTATGCGGATGGTCGAGGTGGCCAGGGAATTGGGCACCGACCAACTGCGGGCCGTCATTGAGCGCGGTCGGGAGACGGGGATGCAGGTCTTTCCCAGTCTCAAGCTCCAAGACTCTGCCCGGCCGGGGAACGAACGCTCGGGGCGGCTCAAGGAACAGTACGGAGCCGCAGTGTGCATTGGCGACGCCGGTCGGGCCGAGTGGTGTTACGACTACGCGCAAGAGGCCGTGCAAGAGGACAAGTTGGCCATTATCGGCGAAGTGTTAGAGGGCTACCGAGCCGATGGATTGGAACTGGATTTTTGCTTTGACAACTTCTATTTCAAAAAGGACGAGATCGAGGAAAACGCGCCGTTGATGACCGAGTTTGTGGCCAAGGTGCGGGCGTTGGCCGAGGAGATTGGTGCGCGGCAGGGCCGCAAAATTCCACTGATGGCGCGGGTGCATCTGCACGAGAAAGACAATCTCGCGGTGGGGCTGGATGTGGAGGCGTGGCTGCGGGCTGGCAGCCTCGACTGGGTCGTCGGTCAGGACGAGAATGTGCTGGTTGATCCAGGCATTCAGGCACCGTGGCTGGCCGAGGTGGCCGAGAATGCGGGTGCCGCGGCGTATTATCGGCCGCCGCGCCGGATCTACGACGAGCGGGTGGGGTTGCCGAGCATTGAGATGTACCGGGCGCTTAGCCAAACCTTGGACTGGCAAGGCTACGCCGGGATGTACTTGGGCTATATGCCTTGGCCCTTGGCCGAGCGCGAGTACCAGATTCTGCGCGAGGTGGCCTATCCGCAGGTACACGCCCGGCGCGACAAGCGCTACTTGTTACAGCCGCGCGAGGGGGTCATCGGGGAAGAGACTTGTACGCCGGAGCGCCAAGTGCCGGAACAGCTCTTGGAGGGCGGGACGGTCGCGCTCGACATTTGGGTGGCTGACGATGTGGAGAGCGCCCGCGGCGACGGCGAGATGCGCCCGGCCATTTTGACGCTGCGCTTTGCCTTTTTTTGCATTGAGGACGACATCGAAATGCGCTTTAACGGTCGGGTCCTGTCTCGCGCCGAGGCTGAAATCAGCGACGAGCGCGCGTTGACCATTCCCGTTCAGCTCGCCGGCAGTATGGCGGTGCAGGCCCCGTTGGGTTTTTCAGCGCACTGGTTTCGCTTTCGCTTGGCACCGGAGGAAGTAAGGCGCGGGGCCAATCGGGTCGAGATCGAGGTGAAGAAGCTGGAGGCGCGGGCGGGTTTTGCCCGCAGCATTAATGGGGCGGAAATTCTGCTCCGCTACAAGGACTTTGTGCGGCCTGAAGGTTTAGGGCGGGAGCGGATCGCTCCGCCGGGAGGTTGAGATGCGAGTATTGATTACGGGAACTAGCGGTTTTATTGGCCGGGCGTTGGCCGCGGATATGGCGGCGGATCACGAGGTGGTCTGTCTGTCGCGCCAGCCGACGGAGGTCGCGGGAGTGGCCGTGGTGGTAGGAGATTTTACGCGGGCGGAGGATCTGCGCCGGCTGGATCGGTGGGACTTCGATGCGCTGGTCCATCTGGGGGCGGTGACGGGCGCGGGCACTGAAGCGGATCTGATGCGGGTCAATGTCATGGGGACCTACAGCTTGTTGCGCTATCTGATTGATCGGGGTTGCCGCAAATTTGCATTGGCCTCGTCGATCGCCGCAGTCGGGATGCAGTCGGTGCATTTTCGGCCGCTCGAACTGCCGATGTCGGACGAGCATCCGTGTTTGGACCGCGACGGCTACGGTTTTTCCAAATACATGATGGAGGAGACGACCCGCTATCTGGCGCGGCAGCGGGAGGACTTAGACTTCATCAAGGACCGGGTCCCTGCGCCACGGCAGCCGGGGCCGGTGGCACAGTGGGGAATGGGGGCGATTTCGTGTATGTATTTGAGCGATGCGGTGCGGTGCTTCCGGCTGGCGGCGGAGAGCGCGCACAAGGCGGGGGTGCGGATTTTGAACGCGGTGGGGACGCAGGCCTGTGTGGCCTGTACGGTGCCGGAGTTGATGCGGGTTTGGTACGGGGCGGATGCGGAGGAGATCGACATGGCGCACTATGAGCGGGCGGGACACGAGCGGGATCCGGTGTACGATATTGCGCGGATTGAAGCGGAGTTGGGATTTGTGCCGGCGCGGAGTGTGTTGCCCTAAATCAAGTTTTCGACCAGCGTCGGCTGACCGGGGCGAGCTGGCGATAGTCGGGGATTACTGGGCAATGTCGGCTACGCGCCCTTCACCCATTATCACTGCTTACCCCTGTGCGAATGGTTGATTTTTGCTGGTCGCAGAGTCTTCCCACTGGCCGCCCACTGGCCTGAGCTGGCCCGTGCCCGTCACCGCGAAGTTGCGGCCGTCGCGTTCGGGAACTACGTAGCGTTCGTACCACGCCTCCAGTCGCTGCTTCAGGTCGCCGATCCGCTCGGCTTGGTTGGGATCGCCCGCCAGATTGGCGCGTTCGTCCGGGTCGTTGGCTAGGTCGTAGAGTTCGTGCGGCCCATCTGGATAGCGATGGACGTATTTCCACGTCCCGGTGCGCATCATCCGCGTCGCCCCGTACTCGTCGTAGATGACGACTTCCTGCCGACCAGTGTCGTCTGCTCCCAACAACAGGGGTAGCGCGCTTTGTCCGGGAAAATTGGGCCCCTCGGGTAGTGGCAACCCCAGATAGTCGAGCAGGGTCGGCATAAAGTCGTAGGCGCTGACCATGCCGTCTTGGACGCTCTCCGCAGGTATGCGGCCGAGGTGGCTGACGACGAAGGGCACCTTGATCGAATTCTCGTACATGTTCGGCGGATAGGTTCCGTTGCCCTTGCCCCAGAAGCCATGGTGGCCGCAGCTAAAACCGTTGTCGCTGGTGAAGACCACTAGCGTGTTTTCGCGCAGACCTTTTTCCTCCAGCTTGTCGAGGATCCGCCCGATGTCGCGGTCCATGGCCGTCACTGCCGCGAAATAGCCCTTGAGCATCTCGCGGTTGCCCAGACAGTTCTCGCTCAGCGAGTGTCCCACTGCCCAAGGGTGGATCGCTTCCTGTGGACAGGAGTCGAACGCGCAGTTGTCGTAGGAATCGACGATCTCCTGTGGGTGGCCAGTCCACGGACTGTGCGGCGCGGTATAGTGTACGCCCAAGTAAAAGGGCGCGTCGCCGTCGCCGTGCCGATCGATGAATGCCAGTGCGTCGTTGGTGATTGCCGTGGTCACGTAGCCCGGCTCGGTGATCAGCTCGCCGTCGCGGATCATGGGCGCGTCGTTGTACGGCCCGCCGCCCTGCTGATGCACGTACCAATGCGCAAAGCCGTGCTGCGCGAGTTGGCTGTGCCCGAGGTGCCACTTGCCGCTCAGGCCGCAGACCCAGCCATTGTCAGCGAGGATGTCGGTGTAAGCCACCTCGCCGGCGAGATAAGCGGCTGCGGAGTCGCCGACGTTGCCCTCTCTGATCCAGTCGTGGACCCCGTGCTGCGAGGGAATCCGCCCAGTTAAAAAGGTCGCGCGGCTGGGCGAGCAGACCGGAGTGGCGACGAAGAAATTGTCAAAGCGCATGCCGGTCTGGGCGATGCGGTCGATCGCGGGGGTGTGGATTTCCGCGTTGCCGTAACAGCCGGCTGCCCAGGGGCCTTGGTCGTCGCTGAGGATGAAGACGATGTTGGGGCGATTCATAGAAATTTCGGCGTGGAGCCTGACGTCTTCAGGCGACAGAGGAAACGCCGATTCTCCCTTTGGTTACTACGGGTTGACAAGGTTTTCCACACGGACTGTATTGGTTTTTATGAAGCGAGTTATTCAAATCCAACTGCTCCCCTCTGCCGATCAGGCCACGGCTTTCTTAGCAACCATGCAGCGTTTTAATGCCGCGTGTGATTGGATCGCCGAGCGAGCCTTTGAACGCAAGCTGGCCAATCGTTATGCCCTGCATAAGCTATACTATTATGACGTGCGCCAGCAGTTTGACCTGCCCGCGCAAATGGCCTGTCTGACCTTTGCCCAAGTGGCGGCGGCCTACAAGCGCGACAAGCGCAAGAAGGTGTCGTTTCGCCCGCTGGCGTCGATGCCCTATGATCGGCATCTACTCCACTACAGAGACTTCAAAGAGGTCTCCCTTTCTACGCTCCAGGGTCGCATCATCGTGCCGATGGTCATGGGCGACTACCAAGCCAGCCAGCTCGGCCACGTCAAGCGGTATGCCGAGTTGGTGCGTCGGCGCGATGGCAAGTGGTTCTTGATGGCTACGGTCGAATACGACGACGCGCCGCCGGTCAATCCTGACGACTTCCTCGGCATTGATTTGGGCGTAGCCAACTTGGCCACGGACTCGGATGGTCAACAGCACTCGGGGGGCGACGTGGAGCGGGTGCGCCTCAAGTGCCAGACGTTGCGTCAGCGCCTTCAATCGGCGGCTGACCTAGCCAAGAACCATCGGGCGCGCAAGCGCATACGCAAGAAGCTACATCGGCGCGCGCGCAAAGAAGCCAACTTTCGTAGAAATACCAATCACGTCCTCTCCAAGCGTATCGTTGAGCAGGCTAAAGACACTATCCGGGGTATCGCCCTCGAAGACCTCAAGGGTATCCGGGATAGCATCCGGTTTCGCAAGCCTCAACGCGCCCGCATGACGGGATGGGCATTTGACCAACTGAGGCAGTTTATCGCCTACAAGGCGCAAGCTGCTGGCGTGCCGGTCAAGCGGGTCGATCCCAAGCATACTAGTCAGATGTGTGCCGAGTGTAGCCATGTCGAGCGAGCCAATCGCTTATCTCAATCTCGGTTTTATTGTCGTCGGTGTGGGCACGCTACCCATGCCGATGTCAACGCGGCTCGGAACATCCGAGCTAGGGCTCTGTGTCAACGAGCCTATAGTTTCGGCCTGCCTACCGCTGCGGCGGCCGGGTAGCCAGGGACAAGCCGCCTCTTTCAGGGGGCGGTGGTTGACAGTGTATATAGCCTTCAGTGCGAGTCCTGTCGCCAGCGCCCGAGACGTTTGCGGATTTCCGTCTTGGGCAGCCTGCACCGAGGGTGAGTGCTGATTGCTTCAAGACCAGCATGTAGCTCATTTGCGCTGGCAGCGGAAACCTCGAACATCTGGTCTAGCAGCCACAAAACACCGTGACAATCGACGCGCTCTTCATTGGCCAACCCACGCAGCGCACCATCACCAGTGAGTAAGGTCCAAGTGTTCCTTGCCGCAAGGGCGAGAGCGAAGCTATCCGGTAGCGAAAGCAACGGTTGATTGCGCCGGTAGCGCAGGGCACAAGTGACGCCGGTACTATCTAGTTCCTCGATCCGCAGGCCGAGCCTGAGCAGATTATCGCCCCCGTGGTTTTTTAATTCTCGTTCGTACAAAAGGTCTGGGACGACAAACTGGAACGGGAGGCGGAAGCAGGTCTCCAGCAATGTCCCGCGCTCGAGATCAATCAGGACGGACGTGTCGGAGACCAGCACCTTCATTGGCTTCATCATACTCCAAGTCTGGTGGCTCCTCCATGCGCTGATTCAACTCATGGACCGAGGTTTCCAGTAGCTCGGCGGCTTTGGCCTCGGAGATCGCGTCCTCGGCCAAGGCGCGGAAGCACAGGCGCTCGAAACGCTGAGGCTCCTCACCCGGCATAGCGTAAGGCTCCTGATAGGGCGGTTTGCGCCATCCTAAACGGGAAAATTCGTTAAATAGTCGCCGGAACAGGGTTGGGCCGAAGATACCGAGGTCCTTGCATCGATAAGTCAGGGCCTGAACGCTCACGCCGAATAGCTTCTTGAGGGCAAAAAGTTCGCTCCATCCGATGGAGGTACGGTGCTTGCCCATCGCAGCCCATAGCACCTCAGCGGGCATGAGGAACGCCCCGGCGAAACGGAAGGCAGCCGTCTCGTCATCTACCTTTGCGCCAACCTCCAAGACCATGTGTCCCAACTCATGCGCCATTGTGAGACGCTGTCGCTCTCCCCAGTGGCTGTCATTGACTACTAGGACGGGCACTGTGCTCCTGCCGGCGCGGCGCACTCGCGCCATAAGACCGTCGATATTGCGTCGCCCGTGCGGGCGACGGACTACTCCAAGCGCACAAGAGAGCACCTTAATGCCGCGCTCCTCCATCAGCTCGACTAGATTTGGGATAGGATCGAGCCCTATACCCCAGTGAAGGCGAAGACTATAGGCGGCGCGGTCGGCTTCCGAGGGATCGTTGACGACAGGGTAGGGAGCTTCGCGGGGCTTGTCCCAGTCGAGGCTCGGCAAACCGAGAAACTCCTCGACCATGAGGTAGCGTTCCAGCAAGTGCAGGACTTTGGCTTCGACCTGCATCTTCTCGCGCTTGCTTGTGAGACTTTTCTTGCGAAACTCGACTCCCTCCAGCGCCATTTCTTGGTCTCCGACCAAGTAGTCCACGGGGACTGAGAGGGCGTCGGCCAGCGCAATGAGGACGCCCGAGCTTGGCACGGATTCGTCGCGCTCGTACTTGCCGATCGCCTGCGCCGTTACGCGATTTCCAATGCGTTCCTCTAGGCCGCGAAGGGACAGGCCGGCGGCAGAGCGAGCGAGCTTGAGTCTTTGTCCTAGCATGGACAGCGTACCCTTATCGACAGTTTACAAATTAAGTTTATATTGTAAATAATGTAAACAGATAAAGTCGCATCTGCAATCCAAGACGATACTAACGCGCCTACGTGTGAGAAGAAAATCAGACCTGAACCATTATCACCTACATATGGATTAACCGTAAACCGCCTGAATCATGGCGTTGATGTAGCCGAAGCAGTAAGCATAGGACTGATAGTAGCCCTTGGGATCGTCGTCGGTGCGCGGGACGTGGTCGGGATCAATGCCGTAGCAGTAGCCTGTGTCCTTGAGGGCTTTTAATACCCGGTGGAAGTCCATATCTCCTTCGTCGGGCAGCGCCTCGCGGAAGCTGTAGCGCCCCCCGAGGAGGTTGCGATAGTGAACTAGGAAGATCGTATTGCGGCTGCCAAAGTATTCTATGATGGGGTAGATTTCATTGGCCGAATCTTCGAGCCCTTCAGCGATGGAGCCGACGCAGAAGTTCCAGCCGTGATACGGACTGCGCTGAATCTCGATGAAACGCTGCATGCCCTCAAATTCATTGAGAACTTTGTCAACGCCCTTATAACCGGGGGGTGTGGCAGGATCTTCTTGGGAATTGCCCATTCGGACGTTGAATTCTTCTGCCACTGGAATCATGCGTTCGAGCAGATACTCAATTCGCTCCCAGTGCATGTCTGCAGTGACGCGCCCGGCCTCCGTCAGCTTGGCCTGTTCTTCTGCCGGGACTTTGTCGAGGCGGAAGGCCGTGTGGACATAGCCGCCGCGACCTTCTTCTTGTTCGGTGCGGTCGATGGGCAGGATGCACGTGTTATAGCGCAGAGAGTCGATGCCGGCGCGCGCAGCGGTGCGGATCATTTCGCAGACGAGGTCGATTTCCCGGTCGCGCTCTGGGCTTTTGCCAAAATAGATGATGTTGGGAAATTCCTGATATATGGGTAGCAGGCTCATATCCAGTGTCAGCCCGAATGCCTCGTGGTGCTCTCTTTCTCGGATCAACTCGTCGAGATCCCAGCCACGGTCAGGGTGGAAAGGAAAGTTAGCGGCCTTGTGGCGCACGCCACAGCGCTGCAAAAAGCGCAACTCGGCATCGGTTGACCCAAAACTCTGGGTGCGCACATACATGCGCCCGCCGTTTGCCGATGTTGGTGATGCGCCTCCGGCGGCAGAAGCCGCGGCCTCACCGGCTGCGAGGCCCTTTTCAAATGGATCGGATTTATTCATGTGTGATTCCTTTCGTTGGTGTGGAGTCGAATTTGCAATCCTCTATTATGTGGGTTCTAGGTTGAGTAAGACAAGTAGCTAGGTGAGGTGCCAGTAGGCGCTGTTGCAGATTGGCAGGCTTTTCTTGCCAATCCTATCTGTACCGTTCTGCTTGTATATTGAACATTCGGGCATATTGGCCATCTTCATGCATCAGGCCATCGTGAGAGCCTTCTTCTATCAATTCTCCATTTTGCAGTACAAGAATATGACTTGCCATGCGAACTGTTGAGAATCGATGAGAGATAAAAATAGTCATTTTCCCGCCGGTAAGTTCTGCAAATCGGTCGTAGATCTCATATTCTGCGAAAGCATCCAATGCAGCGGTTGGCTCATCAAGAATCAGAATCGGCGCATCCCGCATAAACGCTCTGCTCAGAGCTAATCTTTGCCACTCCCCGCCGGATAGATCCACCCCTTCCTCAAAGGTGCGTCCCAAAACGGTGTCGAATCCCTTGGGTAGTCCAGCAATAATGGACCTAGTTCCTCCCTGTTCAGAGGCGCGGACGATGCGATTCATATTATCTACATGCTCGATCTGGCCCAAACCAATATTCTCTTTTACCATGAGATCGTAGCGTATGAAATCTTGGAAGATCACTCCAATTTGATGCCGCAAATCCTCCAGCTCATATTCGCGCAACTCCTTCCCATCGAGAAGGATAACTCCTTCAGATGGATCGTAAAATCGAGCTAGAAGTTTTACCAATGTCGTTTTTCCCGCCCCGTTTTCACCCACCACAGCTATCGTCTCTTCTGGCCTGAGCGTAAAGGATAGATTCTTAAGGACAAGCCGGTCTGAGCGTGGATAATGAAATGAGACATTCCGAAACTCAATGCCTTGCTGGATTGGCTTTGGAACGCGAATCTGCGATCGATTCCCTCGCGATAAAGCACCTTCCACCGAATCCGGCGACAGATCCAAGAAGGATAGAAGATTTTCTGCGAAAAGCGTGTCCTCGTAGAGACGGCCTATCGTCCGAAAAAAGGATTCCAACATGCTTCGGCTCCGCTCCGCAGCCTGAAAAACCAATACGACGTCTCCAATGGTGATAGTCCTCCAGATAGCCTGTACCACTGCATAGATCCAAATACCCGCGGTTCCAGCGCTGGATACGAGACCTAAAAAAGCATTCGCGCGTTCCTTCGAAAGCCGTACCCGTTTTTCTGCGACGAAGTATTGCTGCCAGAAATCTCGAAAGCGCCTCAGAAAGGGTTTACCAAGGCCGAACACGCGGATTTCCTTTACGGCATCCCGGGACTTCAGGAGACTCGAAAGATAAGTAGCCATCCGTCTTGCCGGCACACGGCTGCTCTCTATACGAAACCACCGGTTTGCATAATAAGCCTGGACGATAGCTTGTGGAGCAGAGGTGAGAAGGAGAACGACAATTGCTAATGGATGCAGCGTGAGCAGGAGGGCGAGAACAGCACCTAGAGAAAGAAGAGACCCAAAGAAGCTCAGGGATCCCCACGCCAAGTTGTGAGCCTTTGGAATGTTTTTGAGGGCGTTCTCCATTTTATCGTAGAACATCGGCGTCTCAAAGAAGGCGACATCCAGTTCTGTAGCTTTCTCGAGGACAAGAAACTCCGCATAATTGCGGAAATGCAGACTGACAAACATGCTTGCTTCGGTACTCAATGATTGACACGTTCCTCCCACTGCCCATACAATGAAAATAGCACCTATGGGAACGAGTAACGCATACCAATCGACCACCTGAGCTTGTGAGGATACTTGAAGAATTTCACTTATGCGATCGAATATGACTTTCGATAGCCAAATCTGAGCAGGTAGTACAGCCGCACTGATCACAGTGAGAAGAATCGCGAGAGCCATATACGAAGGCTTGGCTTCCCACACTAACTTGAGCACGCGGAAATAGCTTCGAAATCTACGGCCAATAATCATAATGGAGGTTCCAGTTTCATGGGCGGACTAGGACGGGCCGCCTTGGATGGGGAAAATCTGCAATTGCACTTAACTGCTTGTACCCAAACAATTGGTTCGGGTAATGGTCGCTAGGTAAGACAATGCTGAATATCCGCCCCCTATCGCGTGGGTTCTAGGTTGAGTAAGACGAGCAGCCAGGTGCGGTGCCAGTAGGCGCTGTTGACGTAGGGGTTTTCGGCCGTGGGCCAGTTTTTCCAGTAGGTCTCGTTGTGGGGAATTCGGTGATACCACTGGATTAGCGGGATCGAAGGCAGCTCGCGGAACCAGATATCCATCGCCCTGCGGAAGAGCGCGACTAGCTCGGGGTCGTCCGGCGCGACCTCTGCCATGCGATCGACAATCGCGTCGAATTCCTCATTTTTCCAGCGCCAGAAGTACTCGGCTGCTGTCCCCGTCGACTGTACGAAGCGGCTGTGGTACAGGCGCAGGGTGAAATAAGGATCTCGCACCGAAGCTGCGTGTCCTATCACAAAGGCCCGGGCCGTGCCTTGGGTCATGCGGGTATAGGCGTCGTTGGTGGCGCGGAAGCTGGCGTCAAAACCGGCTTGGCGCAATTGTTCGATCAGCACCGGCGTGAAGTCTTGGAAGAGGTTGGGGAAGACATCGACCACTATCTTGAAGCGCGCTCCGTCCTTGCTCCAAAATCCGTCCTCGTCCTTGTGCCATCCCTTGCCCTCCATGATCTCCGCCGTGCGGGTCGGGTCGTAGGTATTTAGCTGATATTGCGCGAGAAGATCTTGGATCTGGTCGATATAGCGCATTAGCGGGGGAAATTCGGGATAGGGATAGAGCGTGAACGTGCCCGCCCCCTGCCAACCGACGTCCACTACTTGGGCGCGATTGATCGCGTAGTTGATGGCCCAGCGAATCTCCGGGTCGCTGAAAGGCTCTTCGAGATTGTTGAAGCCGAGGGATAGCGGCCACCAGTCCAGATAGCCGTAGGGCGCTTCTCTACCCGTCCAAGTGGAGATATTGGGATTTTGTTCGAGAACGGTCTTGATATTGACGGGGCGCAAGTCCACGCTCGAATCGATCTCGTTGGCCAAAAGTTGCTGGGCCCACTTGGCTTCATTGCCGAAGGGCAGATAGATGATGCGCTCCACCTTGGGCAGTTGCTGGAACCCCAATTCAACCGCCCACCAGTCCGGCCGCAGATCCCAAACGCGCTGTTCGGGCGCGGTAATCGCTAGGCGATAAGGGCCGCTGACCACCGGCCAGCCTTTGGCTAGGTCGAGATTCTTGAAGGTGTTGGCGTCTTGGTCTTTCCAGATGTGCTCGGGGACGATGCGGACCCCATTGCCGAAACAATCGGTGAAGTACGAAAACAGAAATCTTGGATTGGATGCCCGCAGGGTGATGCGCGCCGTCAACTCGTCCACGGCCACCGCCTCGGCGACCCAGGTTTGCATGTCGGTAGAAAGCAGCAGTTCCGGCGCATGGGCTTTGAGCATATTGATGGTGAAGACCAAGTCGCGCGCCGTCCACGGCATGCCGTCGCTCCACTGGACGCCGTCGCGGATTTTGATGGTAACTTCGGTGTAATCTTCGTTGTATTGGTGGCTCTCCGCGATCCAGGGGATGAGGTTGTTTTCTTCGCTATAGGCATTGTAGTAATAGAGCGGCTCGAAGAGGAAATCGGGGATAAAGGGGTTGAAGGCGTCGTAGTCCAGCATCTGGGTCAGCCCGAGGATCAGCGTCCGGTCGCGCGGGACTTGTTGCACACTCGGCTGTTGTTCGGCTTGGTCGTTGCCGCCACCGCACGCTAAAAGCAAGGCGCAACAAAGCCAAGAGTAGCAAATCCGCGTTTGGTTTCCGTATCGCATGTGAAATTCCTTCGCCGTTTAAACGGTCTCTGCGGGGGCGGCTAAGTCGCGCAGTTTGCGTTGCCAGCCGTATTTGGTTCCGCCGGTGAGCAAGGCGGCCCGTTCTGCGGGTAAGCCGGCGACGAATTCGGGATCGGGGTCGTAGCCGTTCCACGCTTGGAACATCGTTGGGGTGTAGCCGCCGAGAATCAAGACGCGGTCCCGCTGCGAGCGGATGATGCCCGAGGAGTGCATCAGCGACTCGTAGAAGAGCAGCGTCGATCCCGCTGGTGCTTCGACTTGGTGGACGAGCGCGGGGTCGGTTAGGGCCGCATCGACAATCGCTTGGCGGTCCACTTCTTGGGGGATTTTGTGCGTTCCGGGGATGACGGTGGTACCGCCGTCGTCGGGGCCGAGATCGGTGAGATTGGTGAGCGCTTTGACGAAGGAGAAGTGATAGAGGCCATTGCCGGTGTGGGAATAGGCGGGGTTGATGCCTCGGTGGAAGCCATACTTTTGCTCTCCACCCGGCCGCCGGATATGGGCGTCTGACTGCTCTAGGCGGACGGTACCGCCGACTATTTCCTCGGCCATCCCCAAGATCCTAGGATGGGTCAGATATTCGTAGAAACACGGGGACAGATGGGGGAGGTTGTCGATGCGGAAAAATTCTTGGGTTGAACTGGACAAGTGGCAGTTTGCTCCGGGGAGTTGACCTGTGCGGTGAAAATCGGCCTCGATTTGGTAGATAACTTTTAGGAGCGCGGCGACTTCAGTCTCGGTTAGGAGTTTTTCGAGGACGACGTAGCCATAGATTTCGAGGTGCAGGCGCTGGGATGGGGTCAACGCGGGGAAGGGCGTATTATCTGCGGGCATGGTGGATTCCTCGTTTGGAACGGAGCGGATGAGCGGGTAGAAAGGTAGGGAAATTTGACACAGGGGAGAACATTGCCCATTTCTAGGGAAACGGAGGGAAACAGCTCATGGAATACAGCGACGAACACCACGCCCACTTTGAGGAGCACGGGTACGTGCGGCTCGGCAAGGTACTCGACGACGCGGGATTGGCTGCACTACAGCAGCGCATTGACGCGATCATGCTCGGCGAGATCCCTTATCCGGAGATGGAGTTTCAGCTCGACGGGGAGGACGCCGACTACGCGCAGATGCCCACCGTCTCTACCGGCCACAAGGGCACTACGCTTCAGTACCGCAAGATCATGGGCTTGGAGCAGGACCCCGTCTATCTGGCCTACATGCAGCACCCGCTCTTCCGCCAGATCACTCGGCGCTATATCGGCGAGGACGTGTCGATTTTCCGGGCGATGTTTATGAACAAACCGGCGGAAAAGGGCACGGTACTGCCTTGGCATCAAGACGTGGGCGTGGGCTGGGGCGTGGGTTACAATCCGACGACCACGGTGTGGACCGCGCTCGATCCGGCGATGGTGGCAAATGGCTGTATGCAGGTGGTGCCCGGCAGCCACAAGCACGGGGTGATCACTGAAGGGCACTTTCCTTCGGCAGAGCAATTGGCCGAATACGCGCCGCCGGGCGCGGAAATCGACCTTGAAGCCGAGGCGGGCGAGGCGATTTTGCTCAATAACCTGCTGCTGCACCGCTCGGGGATCAATCCGACGGGGCAGTCGCGCCGCGCCTTTAGCATTGCCTATATGGACGGGGCCGCGCGTTCCGTGCGCACGGGTGAAGGCTATCCGATGATCTTTGGCGCAGAGGCGCTGGTCCCGGCCTAGCCGGGCCAGTGCTGCGCGGAGATGGCGTAGCGGGCGACGGCCTCCTCGTCCAATTCCACGCCCAAACCCGGTCCGGTGGGCACGATGGCGTAGCCGTCTTGGACTAGCGGCTCTTTGAGCAGGCTGTGCTCGTGGACGAAGTTGCCGCAGAGGTCGGAGCCAAAGGTGCAGTTGGGCGTGGCGGCCGAGGCGTGGAGGCGGAAGGCGTCGAAAATTCCCAGATCGACATTGGAGGCTTGCCACACGGGGATGTCCGCGCTTGCGGCGATGCGCGCCATGTCGAGAAAATCCCAATCCGAGGGGGCGACGTTGAAGGCATCCACCGCTTCGAGATGCACTGCGTCGATGATCTGGCGGGGGTTTTGGAAGTGTGGGGCGACGAGGACGCTGGTCTCTTCCTTGAGGCGGCGATATTCGCTGAGATCGGTTTTGGGGAAGGGGTCTTCGAAGACTACGTCAAGTCCGTCGAGGCGGCGGGCTAGGTCGAGGGCGTTTTCGAGGTTGTAGAAGCGCTCGTTAGGATCTAGGACTACCCGCAGGTGCGGCGCGACTTCGAGGGTGGCGCGGACCCGGTCCTCCATGTTGGCATCTTCCCACTTGCACTTCATCTTGATGCCGTGGAAACCCAGCTCGGCGGCGCGTTGGGCCGCGCGGGCGGAATCCGCGGCACTCATCCGACTGATCCAGTAGTCAACCAGCACCCTGTCCTGTAATTTGCCGCCGAAAATGCGGCACAGTGGCCAGCCGATCATTTTGCCGATTAGGTCGAGGAGGGCAATGTTCCAGCCACCGCCGCGCAGAGCGCGTGGCTCAAAGGTGTTGGGATCTTTGCCGATTAGGGCGGGTGGTTGCTCTGCGCGGTCGCCGTAGTACGGGCCGCTCATACCGAGGCCGGTTAGTCCTTGGTCGGTGTGGATCCTGAAGATGTCTTGACGCCGCGCCGAGAGCGGCTCGGGATAGCCGGGCGCGGGTTCGTCGTACTCGGGCGGAGGCAGGATACCTGGGAGGAAGGGTACGCAACAGACGGTGCGTTCGAGGTGGGTAATCTGCATGGCGTTTAGTACAGGGCTTGGTAGAGTTTGCGCTGGTAGTCGGCTACCAGCGGATTGTCGCGGCCGAGTAGGTGGAAGACGGCGACCATGGCGTCCTTGGCTTGGTCGCCGTTCGATCGTTTGCCCACGATGTGGAGCCATTCCTGCAGCGCGGTTTCGTAGTCGTTCTCGGAGGCCGCGCAACAGGCGAGTAGGTGGCGGGCTTCTGGGTCGTCTGGCTGACTGAGTACGCGCTGGGCGCAGGCGGCGCGGCCCCCAGCCTGCTGGCACTGGTGGGCAAACTCGATCTGGGTGAGCAGCGCTTGGGCCTGCGGGTGTTCGGGGGTGTCCGCTTCGACGAGGTTGACTAACTCCTGCACGGTATCAAGGTGGCCTTGCTGTAGGTGGATTTTCGCTAGGCCGAGGAGGGCGGGGCCGTCGGTAGGATTTTCCTCAAGCACCTGCTCGTACTGGCGCGCGGCTGCGTCGAGGTCGCCGGTGGCCG
Organism: Candidatus Latescibacterota bacterium; assembly: GCA_021295675.1. The sequence goes on from JAGWBY010000055.1 coordinate 32,071, forward strand.
CTAAGTCGTCGGCTTGGTCAATCTCTTGGGCTTCGGGGAGGGGGGCGTCGGAAACCAAGGGCCGGAGAATGGCTTCGATCTGTTCCCTGGGCAGCGCGCCGGTGAATTCCTGGGCTAGCTGGCCGTTCTTGACGATTTTGACCGCGGGGATGCCTTGGATCCGAAAGGCCATGGCGAGTTGCTGGTTTTCATCGACGTTGACCTTGGCTAGGGCTACGCCGGGGCCGAGCGACATGACGACGTCTTCGAGGATGGGTCCTAAGGTCTTGCAAGGGCCGCACCAAGGGGCCCAAAAATCGACGACGATGACGCGCTCCTGCGAGCCTTGGAGGACCAATTCTTCAAAGTTTTGCTCATCGACGTCGAATATCTGTGGTTGAGGTTGGATTTCCATGGCGTCCTTTCGGGTGCAGGTCTGTTTTTGTTGGGTGGCTACTGGGCGCGGCCGCGGCCGGCGACTGCCCATTCTTCGACGACCTCGCCGTTGCGGAGGGCGAAGAGGCGGTCGTGGAGGTTGGTGGTCATTCCGCCGTGCAGGGGGATGAAAGAGAGGATATCGCCTACGTTGACGGGACGCTCTGCGGTGGTGGTATCGACGTGGCCGTGCTCGACGGACATGCCTTTGAGAAAAAGCTCAGGTTGCTCGATGCAGTAGCCATAAGGGGTCGGCGGGTAGCTGGTGAAGGCCTTCTGACCGGCATCGACGATGGCTTGCCCCGGGCGAGAGGTGCTGACCACGGTGACGACCAAGCGCAGCGGACAGCGAGTGGGGTCGAGGTCTTCGCGCTTGCCCACGCGGGTCATGCCCTCATAGGCGTACGAGCCGATGCGGGTCTCGGTGCAGCCGAGGGATTTGGAGATGGTTTCGCTGCCGGTGCCGCCGCCGCTGATTTTGTGCGCCCCTGCGCGCACTTCGTCGAGGAAGGGGCGGGCGCGCTCGCTGCTGGGATAGGTCATCACGCCGGTAAAGTCCAGCCCCGGTAGCTGGTCGATGTGCTGGGCCAGCGCGAGGGTGTCGGCGGGCGATTGGGTGCCGACGCGGCCGCCGCCGGTGTCCATCTCGACGATTGCGCGGATGCGGCAACCGGCGGTTGTAGCTGCTTGTGAAAGTCCGTCAACAGTAGCGGCGGAGTCCGAGGCGACTGTTATGGTACTTTTGCCACTTTGGATCAGGCGCGTCAGGCGGGCTAGCTTGGGCTGGCCGACGATGTTGTAGGGAATCAGGATGTCTTGGATGCCGCGGCCTCGCCTAACTTCTGGCTGACGATGCCAATGGCTCCTGCGGCGATTTGCATGCGCGCAATGGCCGGCGTCTTGTGGGTCTTGGTGTGGACGCGCAGGCCGATTTCGAGCTGATCGCAAGCGCTTTGCAAGTCGCGGATATTTTTTTCTAGCACGTCGAGATCGACGCAGAGGGCGGGGGTGTCGAGTTCGGTAAAGTGCATGGCAGTTTAGGCCTTTCCGGTAAAAAGGTCCATGTATTGGGCGGCGATTTTTTTCTGGGCGTATTCGCGCTGGACGTAGGTGCGGCACTGGCGGCCTAGATCGGCGCGTTCCGTTGGATTGAGGGCGAAGAAGCGGTGAATTTGTTCGACGAAGGCCGGGTAGTCCTCTGGGTCAACGAGGAATCCGCCTTCGCGCACGCTCTCGGTTAGGGCATCGACGGCAAAGGCCACGGCCGGGGTGCCGGCGTACATACATTCGAGTTGGGTCTGGCCGAAGCCTTCGACGTCGCCGGGTATGTGGATGTTGGGCATGAGGAAAAGATCGCAACTGGTGCGCAGCATGGCCAGCACGTCGTCGGGGACTGGCCCGAGCAGGACGACGCGGTCTTTTAGGTCTTGTTCGCAGCAGAGCGCTTCCAAGCGCGCGGTTTCGCTTGCAGGAGGGCCGCAGATCAAGAGGCGAATATCTGCGTCGAGTAGGGGCATACCTTTTGCCAAAAACTCGACCATGCCCTTGCGGGGGACCTGGCGACCGAAAAGCAGCAGAATGCGATCTTGACCAAAGCGCAGCCCGTGTTCTTCCTCGAAACGCGCTCTGACCGTCTCCAGCGCGTCTGGTGACAATTCCAGCGGCTCAACCCCTAAGTAGATGATCTCCAACTTGTCCTCAGAGACGCCGCTTGCCGCGGTAATGCGGCGGCTGTGTTCGCTGATGACGACGACCTTGTCGCAGGCGCGAACTCCCCAGTGCATCAGCGCGCGTGCGAGGGGATTTTTGTAGGTCATTTCGAGGCCATAGACGGTGGTGATAAACCGCGCTGGACCCAAAGGGCGCAAGAGTGGAGCCAACGACGCGGCGACCCCGTCGGCGAAGTACACGGCATCGACGCGGCGGCAGAGCACGGCCCAAAAGGCGGTCACAAAGCAATAGGGGAGGAACCAAGTCAGGTGCAAAAGCGACTGGCGGCCCAGTGCGACGAGATGGACTTGGGCTTGGTTGACCAGCCGGGTATAGAGCGCGTGACAGTGGGTCTGGATGCCGCCGATAGTGGGCGGGTAGCGGCGAGCGAGGAAGAGGATGCGGGGAGGATGGTTTGGCACAGGTGCGGTCACGGCTCGACGAAGATGCGGCCGGGATTTTCTTTGGTTACTTCGCCGACGAGCGCGGCAGCGTCTAGTTGGAGAGCGTGGAGGAGGGCCTCGGCCTCGGCTGCGGCTACGGCGATGAGTAGGCCGCCGGAGGTTTGGGCGTCGAAGAGGAGATTGGCGCGGGCCGGATCGACGCCGTCGGCGACGGTGACTTTGGATGCCAAGAAACGCTGGTTGTCGTGGGAGCCGCCTTCGAGGCCCTTGGCGGCCAGCGCCAAGCTGTGCGCTAGGGCCGGAACTTGGGCCGCGTAAAAAGTCATTCCCACTTGGCTACCCTCGGCCATTTCCGCGGCGTGCCCCAAAAGGCCGAAGCCGGTGACGTCGGTGACGGCGTGGACGGCGAAGTCCGGCAGGATTTCGGCACCGACCTTGTTGAGTGCGAGCATGGATTCCACGGCTTCGGCGAGGTCGGCTTCGGCGAGGTGACCGGCCTTGAAGGCGTTGGCGATCAGCCCGGTGCCCAGTTTTTTGCTGAGGATGAGGCGGTCGCCGGGCTGGGCACCGGCGTTGGTGTAGATGTGGTCGGGGTGGACGAGGCCGGTGACGGCGAGGCCGTACTTGAGCTCTGGGTCTTGCACGGTGTGGCCGCCGACGAGAGTGCAGCCAGCTTCGGCTGCTTTGGCTTGGCCGCCGCGCAGAATCTCGTTGAACACTTCGGGGTCGAGATCACCGGCGGGAAAACCCGCGATGTTGAGCGCGGTGAGGGGCTTGCCGCCCATGGCGTACACGTCGCTGAGCGAGTTGGCCGCGGGGATCGTCGACGATGGGGGTGAAGAAATCGACGGTCTGTACCAAAGCCTCGCGCTCGTTGAGGCGATAGACGCCGGCGTCGTCGGCGAGGTTGAAGCCGACGAGCAGGTTGGGATCAGTGTTTGCTGGCAGACCTGCCAGGGCGCGCCGCAACTGGTCGGGGCGCAGCTTGGAAGCTCAGCCGCCACAGGCGACCATTTGCGTTAGGCGCTTGGTCTTTTTATAGGTGAATATCTTTTGCCAACGGTTCATATTTATTGACGTTACGCACAGGAAGCCTCTTGGGTAGGAGATGCTTCGCTGCGCTCAGCATGACAGTGGATGGTGCTTTCTTTCCTTTTCATGCTGAGCGCAGCGAAGCGGAGTCGAAGCGTCTCATCCCTACGGGGCCTGTGTATAAATCAGATAGTTAGAAAAGATAGCACTATATTCTACGACAAGCGAGGCGAGACCAAAGCGATCTGTTCGCTAGAAAGGTGATACCGAATGCGCATTGCAACAGCAGGTTTTTCCCACGAGTCGAATTCGTTCTATTCGCAGCCGACGCAATTGGAGGATTTCGGGGGCTGCGAAGGCGCGGATGTGATTAGCCAGTACGATATTGCCGGGGCTGAGGAGTTTGGCTATGAACTCTATCCGCTGCTAGCCACTGCGGCGATGCCGGGCGGTCCGGTGACCGCGGACACATACGAGCACTTTGTCGGGCGCATCCTCAGCGAATTGGAGGCGGCCCCCAAGCTCGACGGGGTGCTATTGGCACTGCACGGGGCCATGGTCGCCGAGGGGTTTCCCCAAGCCGACGGCGAGACCGTGCGCCGAGTGCGCGCACTGGTGGGTGACTTGCCCATCGCCGTGACCCACGACTACCACGCCAACGTGCCCCCGGAGCTGGTGGACGCGGCCGATTCCTTGATCATCTACAAGACCAATCCCCACATTGACCAGCGGGAAAGAGGCTTGCAGGCTGCGTCTATTTTGACGCGGCAGATTAGGGGCGAGGTCCAGCCCAAGATGGCGTTGGTCAAGCCAGAAGTGCTCTTCAACATCTACTTCCACAACACGAGCGTCGCACCCATGCAGCCGCTGATGCAGGCGGCGATTGAGTTGGAGTCCCAAGAGGGCGTTCTCGGGTGTAGCATCGCCGGGGGCTACCAGTACGCGGACGTGCCCTATATGGGGCCGGCGATTGTGGTGATTGCGGACGGGGACGAAGAAATGGCGCAGCGCGAAGCCGAGCGGTTGGGTGAACAGATGTGGGCCAGCCGCGACCAGCTAAAGCCTGCGGTGCCCGATCCGGCTGAGGCCGTGCGGTTGGCGTTGGCGAGCGAGGAGACGCCCGTGTGCCTGCTGGATATGGGCGACAACATCGGCGGCGGCTCGTCTGGGGACTCGACGTTTGTGTTGGAGCAATTGCTCGCGCAGGAAGCGGACGGTTGGGTTGTGTCGGTCTGGGATGTCGAAAGCGCGCAGGCGTGCTTTGCCGCTGGCATCGGCGGGCAGGTTCAGCTTCGCGTGGGCGGCAAGACCGACGACATGCACGGGCCGACCTTGGAGGTCGCTGGCCGGGTGCGGACGCTGCACGACGGGTCGTACGAAGAGCGCGAGCGTCGGCATGGTGGGGGCCGCTATTTTGATCAGGGGCTGACCGCGGTTGTACAAGTCGAGCAGGCCGGGAGCAAAGGATTGCTCTTGCTCAACAGCAAGCGCGCTTGTCCCAACAGCATCCACCAGATTACTTGTGCGGGGATCCAGCCCGAGCACCAGCGGATCTTGGTGGCCAAGGGGGCGGTGGCTCCTAGGGCTGCGTATGAACCGGTATGTGGTCGCCTAATTGAGGTGGCCTCGGGCGGAGCGACGGCGATTAACCGGCCCGCCGATGATTACCGGCTAGCGCGGAAGTCGCTCTATGAGTGGCGTTGACAGGCGCGAAGGAGGCGGCTAGCTTAGGCCACCTTTAGGATACGACCTACTACACGACAGTAGAGCGGTATGAGATGCTTCGCTTCGCTCAGGCATGACAGCATGGGCGTCGTCACCTGTCATGCTGAGCGGAGCAAAGCGGAGTCGAAGCGTCTCATATCTCCCATGCTAACGTCCATTGGATTACTGTCGTGTACTTAGGGATACGACTAACTCACATAGGAGGAGAACTGCCATGACGCTTCGCATCGGCCTAATAGGCGCGGGGGCCAATACCCGCTTGCAGCACATTCCCGGTTTTCAAGGTATTGACGGAGTCGAAATAACCGCGGTCTGCAACCGCTCGCGCGAATCGGGCCAACTCCCACAGGTCTTTGAAGATTGGCGGGCGTTGATCGCAAGCGACGATGTCGATGCGATCTGCATCGGCACGTGGCCCTATATGCACTGCCCGATGACGCTGGCTGGGCTCGAAGCGGGCAAGCACGTGCTGACCGAGGCGCGGATGTGCATGAATCTGGCTGAGGCGCGGCAGATGTACGCGGCCTCGCAGCAAACGGACAAGGTGGCGATGATCGTGCCAGCGCCCTTCTACTTGTCGGCCGAGCCGCTCTTGCTCGACAAGCTGCACAGCGGTTTTTTCGGCGACCTTTTGGAAATTCACTTCACCGGTCTCTCCGGCGGCTACGCCCCGGACGCGCCGTTGCACTGGCGCCAGCGCCGCGATCTGTCGGGCAACAACATCATGGCGATGGGCATTGGCAACGAGACCGTGCGGCGCTATGCCGGGCACGAAAAGGCGGTGATAGCCTACGGCAAGACATTTACGACCGAGCGGCTCGACGAGGAGATCGGGCAGAACGCCCCGGCCGATGTGCCGGAGAGCTTGGGCATTGTCGCCGAGTTGGAAAGCGGCGCGACCGCGGTCTATCACTTGAGCAGCGTCGCGCGCTTAGGCCCTGCCTTTGGCTTTGCCTTTTACGGCACCAAAGGTTCGTTTAAGATGGACGAGAGTGGGATATGGATCGCCGGCGAGGGCGACGACGAGTACCAGTCCTTCGACATCCCCGAGCATCCGCGCGACGGCTGGCAGGTGGAAGAGGACTTTGTCGATGCCATCCGCGACGGCTTGCCGACGGCGTCAAATACATGGAATTTACCGAATCCGTGCAGATCAGCATGGCGGAAGGGCGACGGGTAGAGTTGCCGCTCGATTGACGGCGTAAAAAATGAGGGAAGAGGAGCGGCCGGGGCTTTTGCCTCGGCCGCTTTTTTATGCGTCGAGCCGCTCGCCGCAGTGCGGGCAACGGCGCTCTGGGTCTTCTGACCGGTGGGCCGCTAGGGCATCGACAAATCCCGCGCCGAGCAGGCCGGCTGGCAGCGCGAACATGCCGATTCCCAAGATGGCGATGACCGCGGCAATGGTCTGGCCGAGGGCGGTGATCGGATAGGTGTCGCCGTAGCCGACCGTGGTCAAGGTAACGATGCTCCACCACATGGTGGCCGGGATGCTGGTAAAGACCTCGGGCTGGTCCTCGTGCTCGACGAAGTACATCAGCGACGAGGAGAGGGCCAACAGGATCAGCAGCACTAAGAAGATGCTAACAAGCTCTTCTTTGCGGTCGGCAATGACGTGGCCGAGCAAGCGCAGGGCGCGGAAGTAGCGCACTAGTTTGAGGACGCGGAAGATCCGCAGGACGCGTATCACGCGGACAAAGCGCGCATCTACGCTCATGGGCGGCAGGAACAAGGGGAGGATGGCTACGATGATGGCCATAGGCGTGAGGACAAAGCGAATGCGCCCGGTTACGGGCTGCGAAAACCGAGGGTTGGCAGTAATGACCCATAGGCGCACTAGGTACTCGACTGCGAACACGGTCAGTGAGAAATCCTCAAAAAGTTCAAAGGCGGCGCGATTGAGGTTGTAGATAGGCTCGACGGTTTCGAGGATCAAGGCGACGATGTTGAGCAAGATCAGGACGATAATGGCCACATCGAACGTCTGGCTCGATGAAGCGATAGACGCGCTCTTTGAGGCTCATCTGCTTACTCCCACTTTGCGAAGACCTCCTCGGCCAACCCGAAAGCGGTGGTCATGCCGGCACCGCTGATGCCATTGACGATTTTTACGCCGGGTGCGGGGTCGGCGATAAAGTCGGCTTGGTCGGGGTGTTTGGCGTAGATGCCGTGCCAGCGTTGGGCGATGTGCAGGGCTGGAGCGGCGAGGAAGGTCTGGAGATAGTTGAGGATTAGCTGGTCGATTGCGGGTTTGTCGAAGGGATCTATTACCCAGCCGTATTCGTGCGAGTCGCCGATGACGATTTCGCCGCGGCCGTTTTGCGAGGCCATGACGTGGATGCCCCACTGGTCGAATTCGGGGCGCTCGGCGGCGATGCGCTGGGTGTAGGCGGCCAGCGTCTGGCACTGCTTGAAGGCGGCGTAGTGGCGCAAGGTCAACCCGGCGGCGAGCATCGGCCCGAGACGCCAGTTGCCGGGCTGGGGCGCGGTGCGCATCATCTGCAACTTGCAGCGAGTGAGTCCGCTGGTAGCAAATACTTGGGGGTAGAGCGATTCAAAGTCGGTGCCGCTGCAGACGATGGCGCGGTCAACGGACCAAGTTTCCGCTGGCGTGTAGATCTGGGGCAGGTCGATGTGGTGGACCGGAGTGGAGAAGCGGAGGGTGATGCCGTACTCGTGTGCTAGGTAATCTGGCAGCGCGGCAATGGCTTCGCGGGGATCGACGCAGAGTTCGGTGGTGCTCCAGAGGCCGCCTTGGAGTCCAGCGGGCTGCACGGCGTGGCTGCGAGCGAGCACGGCGTCTTGGTCTAGCAACTCGACCGAGTAGCCGAGTTCGGGAGCGAGGGCGGCGAATTCGGCGAGTACGGCGTATTCGTCATTGGCGTAGGCCAAGTGCAGCGAGCCGGTTTGAGCTAACCAGATATCGGCTTTGGGAGCGAGGTCGAGCCATATTTGGCGCGTGCGCAGGGCGCGTTGGTGAATGAGACCGGGGGCTTGGCCGATGGGCCAAATCATGCCGAAGTTGCGGATCGAGGCCCCTTGGGCTTGAGGGGTGCGCTCGAAGAGGACGACGCGGTGGCCGCGCTTGGCCGCGGCAAGGGCGTGGGCCAGCCCGACGATGCCAGCGCCGATTACGGCGATATCCGCTTTGAGGTCGGGCATGGCAGAGGCTGGTAGTAGTTGTGGGGATGCATCAGGCTATGATTCCATTGCAAAGAAAGTCAAAAAGATCCCAGTTGCGCGCCTGGCCCGAGGCCAATCGCTCGGCGTATTGGTCGGTTAGCGGCCTATTGCAGATCATGGGCACCACGCCTTCGTGCAGACCGCCGTGCGAGCGCAGGCCCTTGGCGACGTCGGCGAGTTCGTGCCAGTCCGGGGTGCGGCCGAGGACGGTATCTTGGTCGGCGAGGACGACCAGTTCGCCGATGCGGTCGGCGGGGAGTTGGTAGGTGGCGGCCGCTTGCTCGCGGCTGAGTACCTGTTCGACGCCGGGAATGGCGCGGAGGATTGCAGTGGCTCGTGCGGTGTGCGCGTCGTCGAGATAGACGGTGGCGTAGGAGCCCAGCGCGCCGTGGTGGACGACATAGGGGTCGGTGATGGGCAGGAT
>JAGWBY010000056.1:0-364 GCA_021295675.1 Candidatus Latescibacterota bacterium
TGCCGATGCTGGCGGGTCTGAATGCGGATGCGCGGATGTATCTGGATGCGCGGACGGCCATGCCGAACGTGGGTGAGGATTTTGTCCTCGACGTGCGGTTGGCGGACTTTGCCGCGATCAAGGGCTACGGCTTGCAGGTGCAGTATGAGGCCGACAAGCTGGAGTTCGTCGAGGTGCGGACCGATCAGCCGCTGGGTGGCAGCGAGCTTGCTACGCCGCAGGTGCTGGCTGACCAAGCCGGTGTTTTGACGGTGGCCGCCCACGGGGACTTGGTCTCCGACGGCGAGGTGGCGCTGAGCTTGGTGTTCCGTCCGACGACGGAGATCGAGAACACGGTCATCGAGATCACCGACAACCAGACGTA
>JAGWBY010000056.1:408-16925 GCA_021295675.1 Candidatus Latescibacterota bacterium
TATTCTCGTTGGCGAACAACTATCCGAACCCGTTCAACCCGGCGACGACGATTAAGTATGCGTTGCCGCAGGCGGCGGATGTGGAGCTGACGGTGTATAACGTGCTGGGTCAGCCGGTTCGGACGCTGGTAGCCGAGCATCAGAGCGCTGGTCGCTACGTCGTGGAGTGGGACGCGACGAACGCCAGCGGTCACAGCTTGTCTTCGGGGATGTATTTCTACCGCTTGCAGGCGGGCGGTGAGTTCCTCGAAACCAAGAAGATGCTGCTGCTTAAGTAGCACTCAAGTAGCACCCACTTGCACAGCGCGTTCGTAAAAATAGGGCCTCAGATTGAAATTTGAGGCCCTGTTTGCTATATTTGATCAAATAACAATTACTCACAACCTGGGGAGGTAGAGTAATGACACACACGAAATTGTTAATGCGGCGCTTGGCCTATGTGCCTTGGCTGCTAGCTGTTGGGCTGGTGCTGGGGTGGGCCGGGAAGGCTGTGGCTGATGACGCTGATGCCGGTGAGGATGATCACAGCGACGTGTCGGAACATAGACATGCCACTGATCCCTATTTGCGTCTATCCTATAAGTTGGATCCAGAAGGAGTAGCAGGCACAGCAACCGATTCGGTTATTGTGCATTGGAGTACGTCTTATGCGAAGAATTTCGACTCGGGAAATGGGGAGGCAGCCGTATCGTACGGGCTGACTCTGGTTAGGGGAGAAGTTCCTAGTGATATTTCTGCTAATCCTACTCCGGTTGGGAGTGCTCTAACTTTTTCAGGACCTACAGGGGATACAAACGTTGGAGTCCGCAGAGCCGCCCTTGCTTTCGACAGTGAGGGGACGGATCCCGTTACTGGAGGAACGGGATTCTATTGGGTAAGGATGAATGTGGGTGCCGACGACGAGGATGGCAGTTCTATACCGATGTCTTTCGCTAAGCAAATAGCGATAGAGCCAGACTACATTCTATCGGTGAATCCGAGTAGTGTGCGCGAGGACGCTGGTGGGACCGATATCGAGATAAAAGTCAAAGTTGGCGATGATACGGCGGTGGAGCAGAATACGTCCGTGCCCTTGTTGATGGGTACCAATCAGACCGGGCTCAACACTCGATTCGGCATATCATTTCCCCCGCTCGTGATTACCGAGGGTGAGAAAGAGGCGACGGGGATGATCCGATTCACCCCCATTGAAAGTGACACTCCCCCCCACGACGATCTGCTGGTCACGATCAGGACCGTTGGCGGCATTGCCGGGGCAACCGATATTCGGCTGGTTGACACCGACAAGGCGAGCACGGCGATTAGTCTCTCGTTCTCGGACGCCACGATAACTAAAAACGATGGTACAACCGAGATCGAAGTGACGGCCACGCTCGATGGAAAGACGCTAGACGATCATGTGAGCTTTGACTTGGTTATTGATAATGCGGCTCCGGGTAGCGCGCGGCGCGACGTGGATTATACGGCGACGCTGAGACCGATAACCATTCGACGGCGCCAGGTGTCGGGGAAGGCGACGATTACCATCACCCCCCTGAACGAAGGCGTAGGTGCTATTCGGGTGGCACCTAGTAACGCCATGAATACGAGAACCCCTGCCATTTCCATACCAGTTAATCCGAGTTCAATCGAGATAACGGCTGGTCCTGAGGCGGGGATTAAAGGGCTCACCGCGCTGCCTTTCTCGATCCGCGAGGACTCTGAGACGAAGAATGTCAGGCTGGAGATTTCCTTGCAGAACGCTTTGCTGACTGACGAGACGGTGGTATTCACTATTTCGGACACCGATGAAGACATAAGAGAGCTACAGGGGCGATCGGATATAGGCGACCGTTTCCAACTGGCGGATGATGCGGATCGCGATGTGGATTATCGGGCGCAAGTGCAGGCACTTGTCATCCCGAAGGGCGAGACCACAGCGACGACGACGATGACCGTCACCCCCATCAACAACAACAGAGAAGATGGACTCCGGGCTTTCAAGGTGACTGCGCTGGTTGGAGGCAAAACCTACTCTGAAGGCATCCTGATTACCGACGACGACACGATAAGCGATTCGATCACGCTAGAGGTGAGTCCAGCCGAGATAAATGAGAGCGATGGGGTGACCTCGGTCACAGTGACCGGCATCTTGAACGGGAAAGTGTTCAAAGATAACGTGATCGTGCCCTTGGTCATTAATGACGATATTAATGGCGATGGCACCGTGAATGCCGATGATAAGGCGGCGACGCGCGATTTGGACTACACAGCCTCCCTCAGCCCCTTGGTGATTCCGGGCGGCCAGACACAAGGGACGGCGACGATCACCATCACCCCCACGGCCAACGACGGGAAGGAAGGGGACGAGAAGATCGGCTTGAAGAGTTCGGGTGAACCCGAAGCTAGAGATGAAGACGGAGTCACAGAAAAGCTCGTTGTAGTTGGAACGGCGATCACGCTGAAAGACGTTCATGCGGAGGGTACGCAGCCAACGCCTGCGGATCCGACGCGCCCGACCTTCGCGGTCGCCGATTCGATTGCCAGCCAATCGTACGCGGTTGGCACGGCGATTGATCCTCTCGTACTGCCGGAAGCTAGCGGCGGCGCTGCTCCGCTGACGTATAGCCTCTCGACTCTGCCGGCGGGCTTGTCGTTTGACGCGGCCACGCGGACGCTTTCGGGCACGCCTACAGCCGAGACCAACGGCGCGGCCACCATCATCTACACGGTGATTGACAGCGCCCGTGCCGCTGGCGTGTTGATCTTTACCATCACGGTCGAAGAGGGCGAGATGCCGCCCCCGGTTGCCGACGCGCAGCTATCGGTGACGCCTTCGGCGATCCGCGAGGACGCTGGGCTGACGCAAGTGTCGTTGACCGTGTCCTTGTCGGAGGCCAAAGCGGCAGACGAGATCGTGACGTTCACGATTGTAGCTCCAAGCGAAGGCAAGCAGGCCGTGCGCGACGTTGACTACACTGCATCCTTGGGAGCGATCATTGCCATTCCGGCTGGTTCTACGGTAGGGACGGGGACCCTCACGCTCACCCCCATTAACAACGTCTTCGTGGATAGCCTGAGAGCGATCGGTGTGCAGGCTACGTTCGCATCTGGTGCGACGCTAATGACGGACATCAAAATCGTCGATGACGAAACGCCGAGTACGTCCATCGAGCTGTCGGTGGATCCGCACACGATAATCGAGGGAAGTGGTAACGTCGAAGTTACGGTGACCGCCACGTTGGACGGGAAGGCGTTGGCCGAGAACGCAACTGTGGTCGTGGCCATTGATGCGGCGTCAACAGCGACGCGCGACGTAGATTACGCCGCGCTATTCAATCCGCTGATTGCGATTCCAGCCGGCTCGATAACGGGGTCCACGCAGTTTGTGATCCGCATCATTGACGACGATTTAGCGGAGGGCAGCGAGACCATCAAGCTGATCGGTGTGATTAACGGATTGATGGGAGACGAGGCAGAGATCACCCTGAGCGACCAAGCACCGACGCCGCCTCCTCCGCCTGATCCGCCTGATCCGGGTGCCCTCGCTTTCGCCGACAACACCGCGATCCCAAACCAAGCGTACACCGCTGGGACGGCGATTACCCCGCTCGTGCTGCCGGCGGCATCGGGTGGCACCGCACCGCTGACGTACAGCATCTCGGTTCTGCCGACAGGCTTGGTATTTGACCCGGCCACGCGGACGATTTCGGGCACGCCGGCGACAGTAGATAGCACGGTCACGGTCATCGTCATCTACACGGTGATTGACAGTGCCGGGAGTGCCGTCGCGTTGACTTTCTCTATTACGATCAACCCAGGAATAAGTATTGGTTTTGACGACCTCTTCAATTTCTTCGGCGCTGGCAAGATCGTTCCGACGGACTCGCACGATTTGGCTGTGATCCGCGAATTTGTCGTTGGCCAGCGCGTGGAAGGCATTGTGTTGCCGGAGGCTTCGGGCGGCACCGCACCGTTGACATACACCCTCTCACCGGCCCTGCCAGTGGGCCTGATGTTTGACGCGTCCACGCGGACGATTTCGGGCACGCCGAGCTCGGCAGCCGAAACCGTCTATACGTACACGGTTACGGACGCCAACGGCGCGACCGCGTCGCTAGCCTTGCAGACGCTGCCGACGGCCTTCGCGTTGGCGGACAACTTCCCGAACCCGTTCAACCCGGCGACGACGATCCAGTATGCGTTGCCGACTGCGGCGGACGTGGAGTTGACTGTCTATAACGTGGTGGGTCAGCCGGTGCGGACGCTGGTGGCTGAGCACCAGAGCGCCGGTCGCTATATGGTGGAGTGGGACGCGACCGATGACAGCGGCCATAGCTTGTCATCGGGGATGTATTTCTACCGCTTGCAGGCGGGAGAAGAGTTCCGCGAAGTCAAGAAGATGCTGCTGCTCAAGTAGTACTCGCAGCACAGCGCGTTAGGGAATAGGGCCTCAAACTTCAGTTTGAGGCCCTATTTCTTAATTATAAACCAATAGGCAACTACTCTTATATTGGGGATGCTCTCCCTAGGGAGGTAAAGTAATGATACATGCGAAGTTGTTGGTGCGGCGTCTGGCCTGTGTGCCTTGGCTGTTGGCCGCTGGTTTGGTGCTGGGATGGAGCGGGGAGGCCGAGGCGCAGTTGGCGCTGTCGGTAAATCCGAGCAGTGTGCGCGAGGACGCTGGTGAGACCGAGGTCGAGGTGACAGTCGAAGTTACGGATGATACAGCGGTGGAAACGGATGTCTTCGTACTCTTGGGGATCTCCGAGGAGGGGCTCAATAGTCGCTTCCGCATCAGGCTGACCGTTCTCAGGATTCCGGCTGGCGAGAAACGGTCAACCGGGACTATCACGCTCTTCCCCGTCAACGATGAGATCGTTGACACAGATCTTCCTATCGAGATCCGCGGCAATGCTGGCATTAAGACGGTTGAGCCGGCGACGATTACGCTGATTGACGACGACAAGGACAGCCAAAACATCGATCTGTCGGCCGATATTGTCGAGCTAAATAGGCTCGATGGTGCGACCGAGATCGCCGTGACGGCGACCCTAGATGGCGAGGTACTAAGACAGGCGACGAGTTTCGTCTTGACCATTGGCGATCATCCCGACTTGGGGCCCAATCCCAACGCCGATACCAATGGCGACGGCACTATTGACGATGCGGATGCGACCAAGGACAATCGCGAGGCGCAGCGTGATTTGGACTACACGGTGACGCTGGCGACGCTGACGATTCCGCGCAATAGGGTGTCGGGGACGGCGACGATTACCATCACTCCTAGAAACCGGCTGCCGGGCACGATCCGGGTGGCGACGCCCGATAGTGATGCGAATAATGCGGGGATACAGCTTGCAAATGGGCTAACGGTCCGCCCGTTGGATGTCAAAATGAAGAAGGCGGTTGCTGCCACAGCCGATGCCATTACGCTGAGTCAAGAGAGTGTGCGCGAGGACGCCGGTGAGACGACCATCGAGTTGAAAGTCTCATTGACAAATGCCTTGGCTGAGGACGAGCCGGTGCGGCTGCGCGTGTTGTCAGTAGGTGAGACGTTGCCGTCGGGGGGTGCGGTGACGAGCACGCCAACGCGCGATGTGGATTACACGCTGTCTTTTGCGCCGTTTATCATTCCGGCCGGCGAGACTGAGGGAACGACGACCTTCACCATTACTCCCTACAACGACAGCGCAGTGGTTGCGCGTGGTTTGATATACATACAGATCGCAGTCGGCGACGTAGCGGCGGTTAAAACGATAGCGATCGCCGACGACGACGCGAACAGCACGAGCATCTCGCTGACGGCGACTCCGACTAGGCTAAGCGAGGGGGCCGGTAGGACCGATGTCGCGGTGACCGGCACATTGGACGGGAAGGTGTTTGACCAAGACGTGATCGTGCTGCTGATCATTGACCCCGATCCCAAAGATACAAATGCGAATAACGAGGTCGTCGATGTGGCCGAGGCGACGCGCGATGTAGACTACACAGCCGTACTGCGTCCTCTGACGATTCCGGCCGGCGCAGTGTCGGGGACGACGACGATCACCATCATCCCGTTTGACGACGGGACTGAGGAAGGCGAAGAGAAAATTAGGCTGACGGTGCCGTACGCCAACCGGCAAGTCACCGCCCAATATGCCGATGGCGAAGCGGCCAATTTGACGGTCGGCACGGTAGATGTAACGCTGCGAGACGGCAGCGAGGGCACTGTGCCTTCCTTTGCTGCGGGCGCTGCGATCGCCGCCCAGACCTACACCGTGGGCACGGCGATTACCAGTTTGGTGCTGCCGGAGGCCACCGGCGATGGCGACCTGACGTACCAGGTCTCGGCTCTGCCAGCGGGCTTGTCATTTGACTCGGCCACGCGGACGCTTTCGGGTACGCCTACGCAAGCCACCGCTGGTGCGCTCGAAGTTACGTACACGGCGACCGATGGAGATGGCGAAGCGGCCGTGCTGTCCTTTGCTATTACTGTAATTGCTGAGGAAGAGAAGGCGCTGTCCTTTGCTGCGGACGCTGCGATTGCCGCCCGGACCTACACCGTGGGCACGGCGATTGTCGATTTGGTGCTGCCGGAAATTACGGATAGGGACTGTCACCCGGCCTACAGCGTCTCGGCCCTGCCAGCGGGCTTGTGGTTTAATTCGGCCACGCGGACGCTGGCGGGTACGCCTACGCAAGCCACCGCCGGTGCGGTCGAAGTTACGTACACGGCGGTCGATGTTGATTCGGGCGAAAGCGCAGCGCTGGTCTTCACCATTGAAGTCAATCCCGCTGCGGAGGCTCCTCGGGTTGTGGCCGCTGAGCTGATGGCAGCACCTGCGATGATCCGCGAGGACGCTGGGGAGACGGAAGTCTCGCTGACATTTGTCTTGGAGGCCGCCGCAACGGCAGACGAGAGCGTGCAGTTCGCTATTGTGGCCCCAAGTGAGGGGACGGAGGCGATGCGCGATGTGGACTACACAGTGGCTCTCGAAGTGCTTATCACCATTCCGGCCGGCGCTACCGAGGGGACGGCGATGCTGGTCCTCACGCCGATCAACGACAATAGTGAAGAGGGCTTGGAGGCGATAGGGGTGCAGGCCACGCTCGTATCGACCGGGCAGACTCTAGTGACCAATATCGCGATCCGAGACGACGAAACGCCGAGTACGTCCATCGCGCTGTCGGCGGACCCGAGCACGTTGAGTGAGAATGACGATTTGACCACTGTTACGATCACCGCCACGTTGGACGGCAAGGCATTGGAAGAAGACGCAACCGTGCATTTGGCTATTGATAACGAATCCACGGCGGCGCGCGATTTGGACTACGCCGCGCTATTTACTCCTAAAATTGAGATTCTGGCCGGCTCGATAACAGGGACGGTGAACTTTTACGTCGATCCAAGAGCCGACAACTTGGAGGAAGGCGACGAGATCATCAGGCTGATCGGTACGATTGACGGGCTGGAGGGGGACGCGGTAGAGATCGCGATAAGCGACCCCGGAGCGGCGGCGAAGGCGGCAGTTCAAACGCGGCCCGAAGCTTTCTCCTTGGCGAACAACTTCCCGAATCCGTTCAACCCGGCGACGACGATCCAGTATGCGCTGCCGACTGCGGCGGACGTGGAGTTGACCGTGTATAACGTAGTCGGTCAGCCGGTGCGGACGCTGGTGGCCGAATACCAGAGCGCCGGTCGCTACGCAGTGGAGTGGGACGCGACCAACGACAGCGGGCGCAGCTTGTCGTCGGGGATGTATTTTTACCACCTGCAAGCGGGAGAAGAGTTCCGCGAAGTCAAGAAGATGCTGCTGCTGAAGTAGCAATGGCTAAATAGCGCGTTGGCAAAATGGGACCTCGATTTGAGGTCCCATTTTGTTGTTTATTGGTGAAGTAGCGCGACTGGAGCATTGTGTTGTCGCGCTCGTCTAACGCTCGGCTTGGCGGTAGGGCGAGGGTTGGGAGAGCGTGTCGAGGAGGGCGGAGCTAGTGGGAAAGAGGAGTTGGGATTTTTCAGGTGTTATGGAGAAGACGTGGCCGGTGGTGTGGAGGCGGAGGTAGCGGCCGCGGTCGTCGGCTGCGCCAATGGCGAGGGTGTCTATTGTGCCCTCTTCGTCTTCGAGATAGAGATAGCGAGCCTGGGCAAAGACATCGGTGCGGCCTGGATTGTGCAAAGCTGACCACGTCAGATGCTTGAGGAAGTCGGTGTAGGCTTCTGCATTCGCGGAAAGGCAGGTCTCCGCACCGGTTGCAGACGAAGCGATCCATTCGTAGGTCGGCATCATAGGGCCCGGTGCTGTCATGGCTTTTAACTGGCGGCTGAGGGCTTGCACCGGGTAGGAGGGGTCGCCGGCGAACGCAATGCGCCGGAGACCCTTGCGCTGTAGGGCTTGGGGCAGGACGCGGCGGTCGAGCATGGGAGCGGGCGGCGCGGTGTCGAGGGCGTGGACGGGGTGGGCGTGGAGGTGGAAGATGCTGTCGGCTCCAATGCGCTGGACATAGGATTCTCCCGCACGTGCTCCGGGGGCACCGCGACCTTGGCGCACTTCGAGCAAGGGACGCCCCTGTTGGTCGAGCAGGTGGATGCGGACGCTACCCGGGCCGAGGCCATAGCGGGCCAAGTCCCCAGGCTCGGTCGAGACGAAGGTCGCTGGGGTCGCGAGCAGACTCTGGAGTAGGTGTTCGACGCGGCGGTTGAGGACAAAGGCGCGGTGGTAGGCTGGGAAATACCAAGTGTTCCCGCGCCGGACGTAGTGCCAGCGGCGTCCGGCGGCGTGGACCTCAATCTGATCGACTGCTGAGGCCGGTTCGGGCGTCAAGAGGCGCAAGGCCCCGGCGGCGCGGCGCACGTCGCGCTGGTGCTCGCGCAGCGTGCTCTCCCCGAGGACGAACAGGACCAGTAGGGCCCCTAGGGCGCAGAGCAAGCGGATCACGTTCGCCTCGTGCGGCGATAGAGGGCATAGCCCAAAAACAGCATCGGTCCCGCGCCCACCACGACTACTCGCCACAGACGCTTGGATTCGGTGCTCTGGAAGGGAAAGCCGCGCGAAGCTGGCCGCCGCGCCTGTAAGGTGGCTAGCTCCTCGCCGTAAGCGTTGTACGCCACGGCATTGAGCAAGAATTGATCGTGCTGAAAGCCCGGGGTCAGCAAATGCTCGTTTTTGAACATTTCCGAAGAGCCGATCAAGAGTAGGGTTCCCGCTTGCGGTGGGCGCTCGCCCACGCGCTGAAGCGCGGCGCGGCCATCCTCGTCTTCAGCGAAGGCGACCTCTGGAAAAGGCCCGGTAAACAGCGCGACGAGGGGTTGGGGGCCGGGCAGGTACGTCTGTGGGGCGAATACCTCGGGCGGCAGCCAACCGCCCTGCCATGGGTACGCCCAGGCTTGGGGCGAGGTGGAGATTAGGGTCTGGGCCGTTATTTCTGCACTACTTAGTTCTGCCGGGTTCAGGGCAAAGCGATTCCCCCAGATAAAGAGTAGATCGCCGAGATGCCGGGTGATCGGCGAGGTGTGGTCGTAGTGCTGGCCGACGGCGCGGATCAAAAAAGGCAAGGCGACCTCTTGCGGGTCGTACTCGCGCACGGCCGTGCGGTTGACTTGGGTTTCTAGGTCGAGGTGCGACTGGGTGCGGTCGAAGAGCACTTCGCAGGTAGCGGTCGAGGTCTTGGAATTGGGGCTGAGGCCAGTACACCGTCTGAAACCCCGAGCCGCGGTACTGGCGCTGCTGGATGTTGAAGTGCTGCATGGCGACAATGGCCTTGCCCCCCTGCGCTAAGTGTTGGCTCAGCAGCAGCAGGATCGGCCCCGAGTCGCGGCGCGGCTGCATCCACAACAAGACATCTACGTCTGCGGGCATACTCGGCGTGCGGGGGTTGATGTAGTGGACGTCGTAGAGATAGTCGGCGAGCAAGGATTTTAAGTCGCTGTACACGTCGGTGCCGCCCGGGGCGATGAGGCCCTTCTTCTGGTAGTCTTCGAGGGCTTCGGCTGGCGAGAGGCGTGGCAAGTCGGAGATGATGGCCACGCGCATTTTGCGCCCCTGTTGCAGGCTGTGAGCAGCTGCGGCTAGGAGGAATTCGAGGTGGCGCAGCGCGCGCTGATCGAGTCGCGGCACGACCATGCTACGCTCATTGCTTAGTAGGCGCAGGCCGCTCCATACGTATTGGGTGGCGAGCGTGTCGTGGAGGACCCGTTCGACTGGAAAGGGTGCCAGTCCCTCGGCGGCGAGCGTTTGCTGCTGGTCGGGGGTCAGCGCGTCGGGCCGGATCACGTGCAGGGGAATGTTGCAGTCGGCGAGCAAGGTGCGGATGCGGTCTTCGGCGTCTTTGAGCTGTCGGGGCATGGAGGCCCGGTGGGTGGCGATCAACTCGGCGGATAGGGACGTGCCCTGCAACAAGCGGCCCAAAAGCGGCGAGGGCGTGTTGAGCTGGTCGGCCGTCAGATCGAGATAGGGGCCACGGCCGCGCCAGACGAGCGCACCGACGAGGAGCACCAAGCAGGCGAGGCCGAGTGATCGTCCCCAACGACCGGCTGGCCAGCTTGGGCGACTGTGGTGGAGATAGTGTCTCACGCCGAGACCCACAAACGCCAGCGGCACCAAAAAGACCGCAAAAAACCGCCAGAAGAAACGGGCGAGTGCGCTGGGTGGAACGAGCCGTTGCGGCCCGCCCTTTTCCACGCGTCCCCGCAATACGCGCTCTGGTTGTCCATAGGTGCGGATGAGGTTTTGCAGGAAGACGCGGTGGGCGTAGCCGGGCTGGTTGATGATGCCGTCTTGGAAGGGCGACGCACTGGCCAAGACTAATAGCTGCCCCTGCCAAGGATCGTCCGGCTTGAGCAGGACCAGCAAATTTTGCTTGGGCACGGGCAAGCCGCCGGTTAAGTCGGCGTCAGTGAAGGGGCCTGTGGGCAGGGGCAGGACGCGAGGGCTTTCGGTGGTGGTGCCGACGATTTCCGCGTGGAAGCCCTTGGCTTGGACGGCCTGCGGATCGACTTCGAGCGCGCTAGCGGCGACGAAATTAAGCCCGCCGCGACCTGGCGCGGCAAAGCTCTTCAGGTTGTAAAAAGCGGGCAGCACCCGGAGGTGAAAAGGTGCGACGATTTCGCCCATGTCGAGGATCGACGAGCAGGTCCGGCACCGGCCGGATGCCAAAGGGCTGGAGCAGTTGCGCCCAAGCAGGCGGTGCGTGGTGTACCCAATAGGAAATCGCGTCCTCTGCTGGGGAGTAGCCGATCTGGTAGGTGCTGCCGGCGAGGACTGCACTGCGACCGGATGCTAGGAAGGCGAGCAACTGCCGCACGTGTTCGGGCGTGGCGACTTCGGGCTGGATCCAGAACAGCACGTCGATTTCCGGGGGGATGGTGGGATTGTTATTGAGGTCTAGTTCGACGACCGGCCCGGCCTCGTTGAGAAAGGCCGCCAAAAGCTGAAAGGGCGGCGGTGCTGAGACGCCAAAGGTCGGTTGCGGCGGCGCGCGTCCGGCTTGCAGTTGGGCGATGACGTACTCTTCTAGATAAGGCAGGTGCTCTGGCTCAATGCTTTGGACGAGTACTTCGGGTGCGTTGGCGCGTGCGATTACCAGCGAGGACCAGATTTTTTGCTCGGAGTGCTCGTCGTGCAACACCCGCCGCACGCTGAAGGAAGAGGCTTTCTTGCTAGCGGCATAGCCGATGCCAGCGCGCCCGCTTTGGTCCGGGTCGATGACTCGATAGTCGATGCGGTCGGGCGCTTGGTCGCGCAAAGCCGACAGGAGCCGACGGACTTGGGGTTCGAGTTCTTTGAGGTGCGCCGGCATGTTTTCGCGGGCGGTGGCAAAGTAGGTGATGGAGAGCGGGGTTTCTAAGGAGCGGAGGTAGTGCTTGGTCGCTGGCGAGAGCGTGGCGATGTCGTCCCCCGCTAGGTCTAGGGTCCAACTGCCCGTTAGGTTCAGGAGGCGGCCGGCGTACGCGACTATGCCCAACAACAGCGCGAAAGCCAGCGCAATTTGGAGCAAGAAGTGCCGCTTCAATACTTGGATCTCTGGAGGCTGAGATAGTTCATCGCGACGAAAAAGCCGCACATCAATGCGAAGTACAGCAGGTCGGCGAGGGCGATTACGCCGCGGCCAAAAGCCTCGTAGTGGGGCAGGACCGATATGGTTTCGTGCAGCCAAGTGCCCGGCTGATAGGCCGGGGCTAGCCCGTCGAGGACTTCGACGACTTTCTCGTGTCCGCTGAACACGAAGAAGAAGCCGAAGAGCGCGGCGAGCACAAAGGCGACGATCTGGTCGCGGGTCAGGCCGGAGGCAAACAGGCCGGCACCCAACAGCAGCGCGCCGAGATAGCTGGCGCAGATGCGCCCGAGATCGGGATCGCCGAGGAAGAAAAGCATCAGCACGATGGGCAGGCTACCGGCGAGGACGATCGCGTAGAAGCAGAGGGCCGCGAGGTACTTGCCCAGCACGACCTGCAGGGAGTGTAGCGGCAGGGTCATCAGGAGTTCAAAGGTATGCTGGGCGCGTTCTTCGGCCCAAGCTCGCATGGTAATGGCTGGGACGAAGGGGATCAGCAGAAAGGGCAGGGCGGTGAAGTACGGCCCCATATCTACTACTCCGTCGAGAAAAAAGGAGTTCATAAAGGTGGTGCAAGACAGCACTAAGAATACCGCGGCGTACGCATAGGCAATGGGCGAGTCGAAGTACGACTCTAGCTCGCGGTCAAAGACAATGCGCGCACCGCGCAGGCATTCGGCAGCAGACAGGCGTTGCGCGTCAGACATGGTCAGGAGTTGACTTCGGCGAGGCTTCGACGGTGAGCTCAGCCGAACCGCTCAGTCGAGTCGTGGTGCGGACTAGGTGGGCGAAAACTGCTTCGAGACCGGCTCCAGGAATGCCAGCGTCGGCGGCCAACTGTTCGACGCGGCCATCGCCGAGCAAGCGCCCCTGGTGGATGATCAACACGCGGTCGGCAATGGCTTCGACATCGCCGATGATGTGGGTGCTAAAGAGGATCGCCCGGTCTGAGCTGAGCGCGTGCAAGGTGTCGCGGAAAGCTAGTACCTGCAAGGGGTCGAAGCCGTGGGTTGGCTCGTCGAGGAGCAAGACCGGCGGATCGTGGACCATGGCGGTAGCTAGACCGATGCGCTGGCGGAATCCGGTGGAGCACTCCTTGACGCGTTGGGTGAGCACGTCTTCAAGCCCGCAGAGTTCGACCGCGCGCGCTAGGCCCTGCTGCAAGGCGTCGCCTTCGAGGCCGCGGGCTTGGGCGATGAAGCGGAGGAACTTATCGACGCGCATTTCTTGGTAGAGCGGGGTGTCGCCCGATAGGTAGCCAATGCGGCGGCGCACGGCGAGTGGATGCTCGACCACGTCGAGCCCGTCGATGGCGATGGTGCCGGCCGTGGGGTGGATAAAGGTGGAGAGCATCTTGAGCATGGTGCTCTTGCCGGCACCATTGGGGCCGACAAAGCTCAACGGCAAAGCTGACCTCGTCAACTGCGGTCAAAAAGCCGTAGCGGCGGGTAGCGGATTCTACGCGGATCATGTGCGGGCGGGCTACTCCTTGAAGACGCCGCAGCGGAGCATGGAAGCGCCGAAGTAGGGATTGGCGATTTGGGGCTGGTCCTTCTGCACCCAGTGCGCCCCCTTGTCGCCGTCGGCCATCGGACAGTACGCCACGACGTAGCCCTCGGGTATTTGGCCCTTCCGCACTTCCTCGGACAGCGGCTTGAACGCAACGCGCACCGCAGCAATATCGGCACCGCTTGCGGCTTTTTCCGCCAGCGGCTTGAGCGTTGGGCTGGCGCTTTGCACCAAGCCTTGCAGTGCTTGGCGCGCTTGGTCTAGGTCGTCGGAGGCCAAGGCTTCTTGGGCTGCGACGTAGTGGGTCAACGCCGGAGGAGCCTGGTCGGACGAACCACAAGCCGCGATGGCGATGAGAAAAAGAAAAGGTAGATAGCGCATTGGGGGTTCCTCGCGGAAAAGGGTGTATCAAAAAGTGCGTTGAACCTGTGTTTCGCGCAATCGGTGCCGTTGGATTCCCCGCGTCAAGGTCGGGCGCGCATGGGCCGGGGATCGTATATTTTTTGCGTGACGTTACGCACCGTCCTGTTGGTACACTATAATCTGACAGCCATAGAGATGCTTCGACTCCGCTTTGCTCCGCTCAGCATGACAGGTGCTGGCACTCCGGTTCCCAGCGTCATGCTGAGGGGTCTATGTGGAACATTAGCTCATCAAGGGAGCAAAATCGTGTCTGAAGCCGACCCCTATCCCGGCCCCAATGAGGAAGTACTGGAGGCGCAAGCGCGCGTCTGTACCGGGCCGCACCAGAGCCGTCCGCTGGGCAAAAAAGAGGGCGACCCAGATCCTAGGCGGATTCTGGAGCTGATTTTTGCCTCGCTCAAGGGAGACTTACCTCGTGCAGAGCAGGTTTCTCCAGCCCAGATGGGTGCGTTTTTCGCGGCGATGTCCATCCGCCGCACCTTTGGCGCGCAGACCGGTTGGAGCGCAGCAGAGGTCGAGGCGTTTGACCGCTATGGGGATGCGCTCGGCAAGATGCCCGAAGATTTGCGCTTCTTGTTGGGGATGACACCGGATTTTGTTGGTAGCGACGCGGGTGAAGCGCGGACGGTTGAAGCACTGCGCCCGGTTTTGCAGGGCGGGCACTTGCGCTACGAGGAAGTGCGCGGTGCGCTTGGAGCCATGTTAGCGGGCGGAGTGCGTCCCTCGCTGATGGCCGCGTTTTTGATCGGCCAGCGGATGAACATCGAAAATGAAGAAGAAGTTCGCGCTCATCTCGACGCCGTGCGTCGCCCGGAAGCAGTGCTGCAGGTCCAAGTCGATTCGCTGCTGCATTTTGGCCAGCCCTTTGACGGCGCAGCGCGCTATTTTCGTCCGACGCTGCTCGTCGCTGCTGTGCGCGCGGCCTTGGGCCGGGCGACTGTGCTGCACGGCGTCGCCGAGATGCCGCCCAAGCGCGGAGTTACTGAGGAAGGGGTGCTAGCGGCCTTGGGTGCGCGGGTCGATCTGCCACTGGCGACGGCAGCCCGTTGCATTGAAGACCCGACCATTGGGTTCGCGTATGTGAGTCAGCGCGAGTACGCTCCTCGCGCGTATGCTTTGCGCCATTTGCGCACTCACATTGCCAAACGTCCGCCTTGGGCTACCACCGAGAAGGCGCAGCAGTTGTTTGCTGGCGCAGCTTGGAACGGTATGATCGCGGGCTTTTACCACGCTGGCTACGAGGACAAGCTGTTGGGGTTGATGCAGGCGCGCGGGTTGGACGCGGGGCTGGTAATCAAGGGCGAGGAGGGGAGCAGCCACTATGGGTTGCGATTGGGCAAGCCCTCGGACGCGCGGCGCAAGGCCATCAATTACGTGCAGGGATTTCGCTGCGTCGGTGGACGGTTGGAGACGGTTGCCTGCGACGTGGACCCAGAGGAATACGGTTTTTGCTACGAGCAAAGCCCGCGTCCTGCGGAGGTGAGTGCGCAGGCTTTTGCGGCATTGGGCATGGCGGCACTCAAAGGCGAACGGGGGCCTGTTTACGACCGCATAGTACTCAACGCCGGCCTGACCGACTACTATCTGGGCCTAAGTGCGAGTGCTGAAGAGGGGTTGGCTGAGGCGCGAGAGGCGATGGATAGCGGCCGGGCGCTGGCGCATCTGGAGCGCTACATCAGCCGGTCTTGCTATTAGGAATTGGGAACTGACCTTACGCAATTCGGTGTAGGGGCGACTCTTAGAGTCGCCCCTACGGCATCGTGCAGGGGGGCGGCCAGATAGTCTCGTCGGTCTGCCCGGTATCGAGATAGGCGCGGATCGCGCTAGCCGAGCGGCGGATGGCGTCCATGATCGGCTCGGAGTAGGCGGCGAAGGCCGTGGGGGTAATTTCCCGTGGCCTCGTTTCGTTTGGTGTTTCCTTGTAACGGGCCCGACCTTGGACCGAGGCAGTTCGTCCGCAGACCAAGGCGACGAAATCGTCGAGTCCGACTTCGACAAAGGCCCCTACCTCTTCGTTGAATACGGTTTTTCCCAGTGAGATAGGCCGCGTGCAGAGGTAGAAAAACTGCATGGCGGAGCGCCCGGTGTCTTGGAGGGGTTGCTGTCCGAGGAAGACCAATTCGGCAGGTGTCAGTGCGATGCCGACTTCTTCGGCGAATTCGCGGTGCGCCGCTGCGGTGGGCGTTTCTCCGGCCCGGATGTGGCCGCCGGCTGGTGCGTCGAGGCTGCCGAGATAGAGGTCCCCGGGGCGCGAGCGGGTCTGCAATAGGGTGCGGGTGACGCCGGAGGATGTGCGCCAAGCCGCCCAGACGAAGACCAAGCCGACGCGGTCGCCGTCGAGATAGGCGACAGTGCGACTTTTGCTGCCTATGGGACGGCCTTGGCCATCGAAGAGCGCGATGAGTTCGTCGGGCATGAAGCGGCTAGAGAAACACGGCGATAAACTGCAAGGCGAACGCACCGACCGTGGCCAGCAGACACAAACCACCGACCAGATACGCCCCCAAGCCCTCGCGCTCCGAGCTGCGGCTGAAGACATACGCTGCCGCATAGCCGCCGACGAAACCGCC
>JAGWBY010000056.1:16977-17453 GCA_021295675.1 Candidatus Latescibacterota bacterium
GCCGGGTAAAGAGCTGAGAACCGGCGCGCCGACCGTAGGCGATGGCTGCGGCCAAGAGGCCGAAGATCGAGCCGGAGGCTCCGAGTGTGAGTTCGTGGCCCGCTAGGGTTGAGGCTATAAAGCCGGTGATGCCAGCGATCGTGAAGATCGCAAAGAGGCGAAAAGGGCCGAAAAGCTCTTCTACAACCGGACCAAGCTGGCGCACCCACATCATGTTGAAGAAGATGTGCAGCAGGCCGCCGTGCAGGTAGATGGCGGTGATCGGCGTCCACCAGAATTTGTAGGCGAAAATGGGTACGGTGCCGGTGACGCCGAGTTTGAAGCTGGCTTGGATGCTGGGCGAGAGAATCTGCATCAGGCCCTGCGTCTGAAAAATCGCCGATGGATCCAAGGCCAGCGCGAGCAGGTAGAGCACGCCGCAGAACACGGTGATTAAGTGCGGGAAATTTAGCTGTAGGCCGAGCTTGCGGATGGTG
>JAGWBY010000057.1:0-25587 GCA_021295675.1 Candidatus Latescibacterota bacterium
GGCCCAGCCCCTATTTACCATTGCGCGGCTGCAATACGGCGGCGGCGGCGACTGGTACAGCGACCCCTCTTCCCTGCCCAACTTGCTCCGCTTCTTAAGAGAGCATACCCAAATCGACGCGGCCGAAGCCGAGGAGCGCGTGCAAATCATGGACGAGGAGTTGTTCTCCTATCCGTACATCTACATGACCGGGCACGGCAATGTGGCCTTTTCCGCTGAGGAAGCGGCGCGGCTTCGACACTACTTGGAAAGCGGCGGCTTTCTCCACGCCGACGACAACTACGGCATGGACGAGAGCTTCCGCCGCGCCATGCGCCAAGTCTTGAGCTGCCGCCCGAGCACCCCCTGTTCCACTGCCACTTTGAGTTGCCAGCGGGCCTGCCCAAAGTCCACGAGCACGACGGCAAAAGGCCACAAGCCCTCGCGCTTTTCGCGGGCGAGCGTCTAGCCGTGCTGTACACGTATGAGGCGGATTTAGGCGACGGCTGGGAGGACCCCGACGTCCACAGCGACCCGGAGAGCAAGCGACTCGACGCCCTCAAAATGGGTGCCAATATCGCGGTCTGGGCGCTGAGCCACTAGACGGAATGTACTTATGTCCGGCTCTCCCACTTCAACCGATTGGGCTCAATGTTCTTACGAGACCAGTGCTGCTCTACTGACTGGACAAAGGCGGGACAAACCAACTTGGCTTTCTGAACCAACCAGTCACCGCGATCAGACCTAAGATAAATACCCTCTGCGGGATGATCGCCGAGCATCGACTGCAATAGAAATTCGCTCAGTTCTGAGAGTGTGAAGTGACCGCATCTTATAATCGGGACTGGACAAATGCGAATCGTGCGGAAAAACTCATCGCGTCGGCTGCAAGATAAGAATCGACCCGCTTCCCTATCATAGATATCGAAACCGAGAAACCAATCCGGTAGCCGTTCGTAGAAGACCGTGTGCTTAGCATAGCACCATTCGCCAAAAAGAATGTAACGATCAAACAGATGTTCAAAAAACGTATCTGTTCTCGGAGCCAACCACTCTGCGAGCTTTTTCCATTGTCCCAACCCAGGAAGCTCCAAGTACGCTCCCCGATTTTGCGCACGAATATTTCCGTCGGAATCAAAAGAAATGCCGAGGTTCGCCCCATCAATTTTTTCTTCGACGACCAACTTATGGCACAAAAATTCATTCTGCTCGGATGCCGTCATGACCTTATCATCCCTGACATCGACATCGCCGAGGAGTGCCAAGTGTGGCGTTGAGGGAAATTTGAAGAAATCGCTTCTCACCCACCTATCTTCTCCGCGTACTTTGCCTCGATGTATTCTCGACAGAGAAAATGGACAGTAATTCCAACTTCGGCCAAAGCATCATTCCATCCCCACCACTTGCTATCCGTCGCCTGTAAAATAGGCGGTTTTTCAGGATGGGCATTTGCAACGGCGATGAACTTGCGATCCGAAGGATCGAAGCTACTCAACTCGTCGTGGTTGGGAAATTCTTTGTAAGAGTTTCCCTTTTTGGTGACTTGTACGCGGTCTACCTTACTTGGATTCCATTGATGATCATGTACCCATTTGACGAATGCGTATCCAAATCTAGACTGGCCTTTTGAAGGAAGAGAAAGATTGTTTATGTACTCCTGGAAAATTTCGCCAGCGTCATCAATAACGAGACAGCAACCTTTTTCCGTGATATTTTCAATGTGAAGTCTGGATTCATGAATACAATAATCTGGGACATCGGAATCTGGATCTAGTTGTGTCGCCAAATTTGCAATCATAGGTACATTAGTATCGACGAGACACTTGATCGGCAGCTTGCTCACTTGGATGTCTCCAATTCTGTACTACTTTGTTTCATCCGCTTGTTCATCACTGCTTTGGCCTGTTCGGTAATGTCTCCCATCTCATCGCCAAAAAAATGCTCTGGCCAGTTGCTAATGTTGCCAAACTGGTCTATTTGCAGAGGCTCTAAGATGGCAGGGGTTTTGGTAATATTGGCGAAGTAAGCTGACATTTTTTTTTCATCTATAACATCCTCTGCAATTCTCCTTTGTAACCGCCGTAAAAAGTGCTCGGAGTGGGTTTCAATGATTAACTGGATATTCCTGTCATTACCATTCTCCTTGGAATTGATCGCGTCAATTATAACATCGGCTAGGGCCGATTGAGCACTGGGGTGCAGGTGGATTTCCGGCTGCTCTATGATGATTATTGATCCCGGTGGAGCATAAAAACACTGCACGAGTACTGGGAGTACCTGCGAAATACCAAAGCCGATATCTGGTAGATCTACCCAATCCGTTGAGCCCTTCGTACGCACCTTGACTTCATATTCTTGCCTTTGCTTAGAGATGGGATTTATCTTGAAGTCCTCGATCAATCCCATCTCTTTTAATTTAGAGGAGATAATTTCCTCTAATGGCTTGGTTCGCTGCCGGTACCCCAAACTAATTCTACGGTCTCGTGCAGCAAGAATAGCTGCCACTGTATTTTCACCTGCAAAGCCAACACTTTCAGGCGTAATACCAGCCCATGTATAAAGTCTATCGGCCTTTGTTCTAAGCGGGCCAAGATAGTATATGGATTTAAACAATAATTCTTGCTCTAAGTTCAGTTCCTGAAGAAACTCAGCATTCTGATAATAGGCAACTGCCTCATCTGGAAAGCCATAGAAACGCCCAATATCTCTTAATGGCCAACCTCGACCTCTTTTTCTGACGAAATTGTAACCTCCCGCGGATATCATGTATTCCCGTCTAGTCTCTTTTCTTTTTAACTCAACGGACAACAACTCATAGTCTTCCTTAAGAATTCGGTATTTAGTTCTTCTAACTTCAAGTAAATTTGAGCCGCTCAATCCTACTTCTGCTTCAAAATCCAACATATCACCTCTAAATAATTGATCTGAAATAGGATCTTTGATTGTTAAGCTATCGTGAAGAGACCACTGATATTCAAACGAGATTTTCTTTTTTGGATTGCGGCGAAAAACCATTTCCTGATAGGAGCCAAGTTGAACCGCTGAATTTCTGCCTCCAGGATAAAATACCGCTTTCCTATCCGGCGATTCAACCGTCTGCTTTAGCATCATCAAGAACTGGCCAATACTAGACTTGCCGGAACTGTTGGCACCAAAAAAAAGAGTAATAGGAGCCATGCGAATGGGGCCGGTATCCTCCCATCCCTTAAAGTTCTGTATTCGCAAATGCTTGAGCATTTTAATCATCTCCAGTACTTATCATGGCTTGGTCATGCCACCTTACCAGCTTTGGCTTTTTTTGAGGCTCTTCACCGATTGGAGTGCTGATCGCTCGGCGCAGATTCGCCTGCCGTGGAGCGCCTTTGCCGTCGCCAACTAAGTCTTGCGCGGCAGAAACGAGATCATGCGGCCTCACTTGAATGCTCGTCCCAGTCAGACTTTGCGATGTAGCGCATGATCGGGAACGCGGTGATACCCGACTCCTGCAGGCGTCAGCGCAGCAGGGGAATTACTCCGACCATCCGCTCACCGCGCAGTTGCCCAGCGACTCCGTCGTAGATCGCCTTGATTTCGATAAATTCGTCGTCGTCGTCGTCCCACTCTTCTATATCGGATTGGACGGAAACCAGCACGAAGTCAATGTCGTCGAACTGCTCGCCCAACGTAGCTTCAACCACGTGCTTCGCGTCGTCCAACTGCTGCTGCGTAACTTCCTCCATCGTCGTCCTCCGTATCTGCATCCGGCCATCTCTCACTGTCCTTTTAACATGTCCGATGATGCTACCGCCGTCAACAGCCCCCGGAACCCATCAAGCGATACAGCCAAAGCATTAGCGCAATGGCTAGTACACTCCCAGCGAGACTCTGGCGGAGTAAGGGGTGCAGCGCCAGCCAAGCGCGGCTGAACCGACGAGGAGAACACGCCAAGCCGAGGGCCAATGGGACGAGGAAAAACGCGAAGGGGTGGTAGTGCCAAGCGCCGGCGAGATTGCCTTGGGCAAGGGCGATGCAGGCACGCCCCATGCCGCAGCCTGGACAGGGTAGCTGGGTGAAGAAGCGAAAGGGACACAGAATCGGCCAAGCCGCGCCGAACACGGGACTAAGCCACGCCAATAATGCCGCGACCAGAGCCAGCCCAACGAGGAAAATTCGCGCGAGGTGAACTGGACTAATCGTCGGCGCTTTCACCGTAGAACTTGTTGATCTCCCACTGCTGGATGGCAGTAGCGGCCAAGCCGAGGGAAAAAATAGAAACTAGGACGCAGATCAGCGCTAGGTCTTTGTTTTCGCGCAGACTATTATTCTCCTGAATCTCGTTGATGCCCTTCGCCATCTTGTATTCGTAGTAAAGCTCAAAGATGCTACACGTCAGGATATAGAGTACGAGCCAAAGCCAGAAGTTGTACTCCTCCCGCCCCAGCCACGCATTGAGCGTTTCCATCTGTTTGTATTGCCAATAGAAATAGTAAATCCCACACGTCAGAATGCTGACGATGATTCCCAAGACAATGCTTCTCACGCCGTCGTATTCAGGATATGGGTAGCTCTGCATAATTGGATCTCCGGTTTATGGTACCTGCGTCCGCAAATATAGCCGCCGTACGCCACACAGCAACCGCCTCTAGCCCCCCTCCTCAATCCTCACATACTTATCAATCGGCAAGTCGTTCAGCCGTTGCAGCACTCCACTCGGCCAATAGATGTGCAGCGAATCCGCCCGGCCTGCCGCACCCAAGCCAAAATGCACGCGCCGGTCGCCGCTGCCCAAGAAGCTCTCGCCGCAGAACACGTCCCGCCGCTGCCTTTGGCCGCCACTCCACAATACGACCTTCGCGCCGACGGCCTCGCGGTTTTTTTCCGCGCCCACAAGGCGCAGGCCGAGCCAGTGATGATCAGCGGCCGTCTGGTTGTGCAGCAGGGAGGGCCGACCGTTGAGGTTGGTGACGAACAAATCCACGCGGCCGTCGTCGTCAAAATCTCCAGCCACCGCGCCGCGACTGACCGCCCGATCCTCCCCTAGTTCGACGAGGCGGAAATGACCCGCGTCATTGGCGAACAAGTGATTCGCCTGCGCGTAGGTAGCGCCGCTGCCCGGGCGTTCGATTTGTGGATACACGTGCCCGTTGGCCACGAACAAGTCTTGATCGGCGTCGTTGTCAAAATCGATAAAGACCGCGCCAAACCCCACGAAGGGCAGGCTGATGCGACCCAAGCCCGCGGCAAAGCTCACATCCGCAAACGTACCGCCGCCTGAGTTGCGATAGAGCGTGTTGTAATCGTCCTCAAAATTGGTGACCAGCAAATCGCCGTCACCGTCGTTGTCGTAATCGCCCCAAGCCGCGCCCATGCCGGCCTGCGCCAAACCCGTTTCCCCCAGCGCGGCATTGGCCTGTAGCCCCACTTCGGCAAAGGTTCCAGCGCCATCGTTGCGGTAGAGGAAATTGGGCGTCGAGTCGTTGGCGACATACAGATCCAAATCCCCGTCGTCGTCGCTGTCGATGAACAGCACGGCAAACCCATAGCCCGGATCGTGCAGCCCGAGGCCGCTGGCTGCCGTCACATCGGCAAAAGTACCAGCCCCATCGTTGCGATAGAGCGCGTCTGGCAACGCGGGCAAGCCCAGCGGGCCGATAAATACGTCCCGGCCCTTCCACTGCGTGCCCAAGGGCCGCACCGCGGTCGAATCAAAATCCGCGTAATTGGCCACGTACAAATCCAAGTCGCCATCCAAGTCCGCGTCGCCCATGGCCGCGCCCGTGCTCCACACCGGCAGCGCCAGCCCGGCTCGGGTCGTAGCATCAGCGAATTGCTCCAATCCGTCGTTGCGATAGAGGATGTTTTCTTGTAGGCAGGTGATGTACAGGTCGGCGTCGCCGTCGGCATCGTAATCCGCGCTCAGCGCACCCATGCCCCAGCCGCGCCCCGTGGCACCGGCTGCGGCCGCTCGATCGACAAAGCCCCGGCCGCGGTCGTTGCGATAGAGGGCATTGTCGCCGCCCTCGCCATTGACCCAGTAAATGTCCAAATCGCCGTCGCCATCTGCGTCGAGGAGCGCAGCCCCACCGCCTTTGGCCTCGACGATATAGCGCTTTTCCGCGCCGCCGCCGACGTGGGACTGCTCTATACCCCAATCACTAGCTTTGTCGATGAAGGGAAACTCGTCAGCAGGCGCACAGGCCACCATACACAGTAGCAGCCCCTCCCACTTCAATCGCACCACAACCCTTCAAGACCCGGTAACCGGCGCGACCTCAGCGGTCTTACTCTCGCTCAACCGCCCCCAAAACTCTTGGACGCCCACCAGCAGGCGCATTCCTATCGGGACGCCGAGCAAAATGATGAAGGTGGCAAAGAGGATGCCAAAGCCCAAGCTGACGGCCATTGGGATCAAAAACTGCGCCTGAAGGCTTTTTTCGAGGATCATCGGCAGTAGGCCAAAGAAGGTCGTCAGCGAGGTCAATAGGATCGGGCGGAAGCGCGCGGCCCCGGCTGACACTAGGGCTTCCTCGTGCGACGTGCCCTCGCGCCGCATCTGGTTGTAGAAGGTCAGCAGCACCAGCGAATCGTTGACCACCACGCCCGAGAGCGCGACAATCCCAAACAGGCTCAACAGCGCCAAGTCCAAGCCCATGATCAGATGCCCCCAAACCGCGCCAATGATGCCAAAGGGAATCGCACTCATGACGACGAGGGGCTGGGTGTACGATTTGAATGGCACGGCCAGCAACACGTAGATGGCGGGAAGAGCGATGATGAAATTGAACAGCAGGCTCTGTAGCGAGTCCTGCTGCTCCTGCTGCTCGCCACCGAAGCGATAGCGCAGACCGGGATAGTCCTGCACCAAGGCGGGCAGGAAAAGCGCTTCGAGGTCGCGGTTGATCTCGTCGGCGTTGGCGACTTGGTCATCCACGGACGCACTCACCCGCACGACGCGCTGGCCATCGGTGCGCTGGATGGACGCATAGGCGTGGCCAATGGTGACGGTGGCCACCTCGGCAAAGGGCACCTCGGCACCCGCAGGCGTGCGGATGCGCATCGAGCGCACGTCGCCTAAGTTGCGGCGCTCGTCTTTGGGATAGCGCACCATCACCCGCACGTCGTCTGAGCCGCGCTGGAAGCGCAGGGCCTGGTCGCCGTAGAAGCCCTGGCGCACTTGGCGAGCTAAGTCGGAGAGCGTGAGGCCGAGGGTGCGAGCTTGGGGCTTGAGCTGGAGTTTCATCTCCAGCTTGCCTTCCTGAAAGCTGTCTTGGATATCGCCGGTGCCTGAGTACTCGGCGATTTTGCCCTTTAGCCGATCGACGGCCAACAAGAGCTGATCGAAGTTGTCCGAGGCGAGCTCGACTTCGATGGGATTGCCGGCGGAAAACAGCGAGGAAGAATAAATGATGGATTCGGGGCCGGGCACCTCGCCGACCAGTTGACGCAGCCGCGACTCGATCTCAGCGCTGTCGAGATCGCGCTCCTCGGAAGGTAACAGTTCGATGGTAACTTCGGCCAGATGCCCTTGGCCGCCAGCCCCTGGGACACTCGCAAAGGAAGAACGCCGGGCCATGGGTTGATCGCCAATAAAGGTAAAAACATTGCGGTAGATCGAATCCCCGCCCCCGCGCTCGGCGTCAATCTGATCGCGCAGGACGATGGCCTTTTCTTCGATGTGTCGCACGACCTTGGCGGTTTGGGTCGCCGTGGTACTCTGGGGCATGTTGACCGATATCCTCACCGAATCGGCCCCGATCTCGGGCATGAATACGAACTTGATGTGGCCGCCGACGACCAGTCCGGCCGTACACAGTATCAGCGATAAAGCTAGGGCGGTGCTGGAAATAGGATGGGCCAACGCCAAGCGCAGCGTGGGCTGATAGGCGTTGCGGATGACGTACTTGAGGCCGCGGTCAAAGACGACGACGACCCGGGCGTGCCAATCGAGTGGACGGATGAAAACCCGACGGAAGAGGCGGCTGAGTGGCCCGTCCCCTTTAGAAGACAGGTGCGCCGGCAGAATGAACAGGCTCTCGATCAGCGACAGTAGGAGCACTGAAATGACGATCACCGGGATGACCGACATAAACTTACCCATCATGCCCTCGACGAAAAACAGCGGCATAAAGGCCGCAATCGAGGTCATAATCGAGAACACAACCGGCGTGCCTACTTCGAGCGCCCCGTCAATGGCGGCGCGGCCAAAGGGTTTCCCCTGCACGCGGTGGGAAAAAATGTTTTCGCCGACAATGATCGCATCGTCAACCACAATACCCAAGGCCACGATAAAGGCAAATAGCGACAGCATGTTGATCGAGGCGTCAAAAGGCTCCATCAGCACGAAGGCTCCCAAAAAGCTGATGGGGATGCCCATCATTACCCAGAAAGCCAAGCGCAAGTCGAGGAAGAAGCTCAGACAGATAAAGACCAGCACCAGACCGAGGCGGGCGTTGCGGATCAGCAAATCGATGCGGCCGCGCAGGATGCGCGCATCGTCGCGGGCATAGCCAATGTGGATCCCCTCCGGTAAGGTTGAGCGTTTGTCCTCAATGTACTGGTGGACATAGGTGGAGATGTCGAGGGCGTTCTGGTCGCCAATGCGATAGACCTGCACCACGGCCGACGGCTGGCCGTTGAAGCGCGAAATGAGATCGGTATCCTCAAAGCCATCGACGACTGTGGCCACGTCTTTGAGCTTGAGGGCCGTGCCGTCGGGGCGGGTGAGCACAACCACCTCTTCGTATTCGCGCCCCGAGCGCATCAGCCCCTGCGTGCGGAGCAAGATCGCGCCGTCCTCGCTCTCGACGCTGCCAGCGGGCAGGTCAATGCTGGTGCGGCGGACCGCGTCGGCGACCTGCGCGAAGGTTAGGCCGTAGCGGCGCAGAGCCTCTTCGGACACTTCGATGGCAATTTCATCGACGCGCACACCCTTGAGCTCGACTTGCGAAATGACGCCACTGCCGCGCAGATCGTCGCGCACTCGTTCGGCAGCGACTTTGAGAGCCTTTTCTTCGACATCGCCGTAGAGAACCACGTCGATAGCTTGATTGCGGCGAGTCAACTCCTTGATGACCGGCTCTTCGACCTCAGCCGGGAAAGTGTCGATGCGGTCAATTTCGTTTTTGATGTCGTCGAGGAGCTTGTCCATATCGGCACCGCGCTCTAGCTCGACGCTGACTGAGCCTATGCCCTCGGAGGCCGTGGAGCGCACGCGGCGCACCCCCTCTAGGCCGCGCACTCGCTCCTCGATGCGCTTGCAGACGGCGTCTTCGACCTCGGCCGGGGTCGCACCCAAGTAGGGCACTTGGATTTGCACTTGGTCGAGCGACATCTCGGGGAAAGTCTCTTTCTTGGTCTGCATCATGGCAAACAGACCGCTCAACAGAATGAAACCCATCAGCAGATTGGCGGCGACGTGATTCTTCGCCATCCAAGACACAGGTGCTTTCACAGTTGACCTCCTAGGTTCCCGTCTGCAAGGCGCACCTGCATCCCATCGGTGACGCCGCTGAGCTGCGAGACGATGATCCGCTCTTCGGGAGGCATGTCAATATAAGCGAGCACTTCATCCTCAAGTGCGCGCACCACTTGCACTGGGCGGATGCTGAGGATGCCGTCGCGGCCCACCGTCCACACGCGGTCGCCTTGGCGCAAAGCGGCGCGGGGCAGGACGCGGACGCCATCGACCGTGCGGCCGGCGATGGCCACCTCGACGAACATCCCCACCGTCAGCGGCGGGATCCCATCGGCAATGCCGCCGTAGGGCGCTTCGACCTCTACTACTAAGCGGACCATGCGGCTTTGCGGGTCGAGCTCGCCTTACTGGTGGCGGCGACCGGCAAAAGCGCCGCGGATTTCGGCGCTAGCCCCCTCGCGGCTAAAGGCAAAGGCGCGGGGGCCGCCCTCGACGTTGCGATCGGAAACGGACTCAGTGTTAGGTGCGCTGACCGCTGCAATGTCGATGGGCAGCGGCAGGGTGAACCACCCGAGGTCTTCGTCGGGAACGGGGACGACGATCTCGGCCTTTTCAATACTGTATATCTGGGCGATGGCTTGGCCGACGTTGAGGTGCTGACCCACATCGACGCGCGCGGTGCGCACCCGGCCGGCAAACGGCGCGTACACTTTGGTGCGATCGAGGCGCAGTTGCGCTTCGGCGAGGCGCGCTTCAGCCCCTTGGAGGCTGGCCTCGGCAGCGCGGAGCTGGGGTTTGCGCAACACTAAGTCGGTGGGAGCTTCCTCGGCGTTGAGCCGCTCCCACTCCTCCTCGGCGATGGCGGCTTCCTCCCGGGCCAAATCGAGTTGGTAACGCGCCTGCGCTACTTGGACCGCGGCCTGTTGGACGGCGAGCTCGTAGTCGCGTGGGTCAATCCGAAAGAGCAACACGCCCTTGGCGAAGGTCCCGCCGGGTTTGAAGTCGGCGTCCTTCCACACCACAATACCCGACACCTGCGGCACTAGATCAATCTGGGCGTCGGGGCGCACCGTGCCCTGCCCTTCAACCACGACCTGGACCTGTTGCAGCGGAGCGGCGATGGCTTCGACGAGCGGACCGGCATAGGAGCGGGCAACGCGCTGGGGCGGCTCGCGCATCGAAGCCAGTAGTTGGTAGGCCCCAAAGCCAAGGGCGAGGATGAGGACCGGCAAAATTATTTTAAAGACGCGCCTCGCGAGGATGAGGACCGGCAAAATTATTTTGAAGACGGCTCGACTGAGCTCGCCGAAGTCGCGCATCATTGATGAATCTCCGCGTGCGGCTCGACGACTCGACTGAGCTCGCCGAAGTCTGAGCTCGCCGAAGTCTGAGAGGCAAGGGTAAAGCCGCCGCCAAGAGCTAGGTGCAGGTTGATGCGGGTATCGAGGCGCTGGCGACGAACGGCGAGTAGGCGGCTCTCGGCATCAAAGGCCCGGCGCTGGGACTCTAGCAGGGCGATGAGATCGGCAAGCCCTCTGGCGTAGCGATCTTCGGCTAAGGCGCGCGCCGCCACGGCTTCTTCCGCGGCCGTGGCTAATGCTCGTTCTTGGTCGGCGAGGAAGCCTTCGGCGTTCAACGCCCCCTCCACCTCACCGTATGCTCTAAGTGCGCTCTGGGCGTAGGCAAAGAGCGCTTGCTCGGCAGCCGAAGCGGCCTGATCGACGCCAGCGCGCAGGCGTCCGCCTTGCAGCAGGGGCTGCGCAATATTGCCCACGAGATTCCACACCGAAAAATCGCCGTCGAGTAAGTCGCTCAACGCGCTCGACGAGCGACCCGTAGAGGCCGTAAGGCTGATGCGGGGCAATAAGGCGCGCCGGGCTTGGGCCAACCGGCGGTCGGCTGCGGCGAGACGGCGCTCAGCGGCCACGAGGTCGGGCCGCCGTTCCACGAGTTGGGCGGGCAGGCCGGCTGGAACCGGACCGCCGACCGCAGGCAGCTCGCCTCCGACCTCAATCCGGGCGCTGGGGTAGCGGCCCAAGATCAATTCGAGCTGACGCAGCGCAGCATCCCGTTGCTGGCGACGCTGGGCGAGAGTCGCTTCGGCTGCGGCCAAGCTCGACCGGCCCAAGCGCACGTCGAGCGACGAGCGCAAGCCGCGGCGATAGCGATCCTCTATCTGTTCGGTAGAGAGTTGGTAGTTTGCAACCGTCGCCCGCGCTAGCTCGACTTGGTGCCCCGCTTCGACTGCGGCGAAATAGGCCCGCGCTGTCTGCGCTGCCAGCGACAGGCGCGCCGCGCGAAAATCAGCGGCTGCGGCCCCAGCATCGGCGAGCGCGGCTTGGGCACCCGCGCGCAGGCGACCCCACAGGTCTGCTTCCCAACTCGCAGTCAGATCAACGCCAAAGGACGTGCTCTCCGAGGTCAAGACCTGATCCGGGTCTCTCCCGGGAATGGGCAAGCCGACGAAATTCTGTTTGCGCTTCGAGCCATTGGCATTGACGCCGAGTTGGGGCCAGAGCGGCGCGCCAGCTACCCGGGCCTGAGCTTGGGCTTGGGCTAGACGCGCACCGGCGACCTTGAGATCGTAGTTGTGCTCCAAGGCCAACACCACCAGACTGTCGAGACGCGCGGCCCCCATGTCGCGCCACCAGTGGTCGGCGACGGCATCCTCTGAAGCTCCAGCCATCCATTGGTCCGGCTCGGCCAAATCGAGGTCCGGGTATTCGACTTGGGGAGTTGAAGCACAAGCGAGCAGAAACAACACCGGGAGGCACAGCGGCCTCATGGCAATTCTCCAGGAGAAGCAGCAAAGTCTGCGTACAGGGATTCTATTTGTGTGGAACCGGGGTCCTGATCTAAGACGAAGAACGCGTGGTGCAGTTCCAAGCACTCGCCAGCGGCTAGCTCTAAGTCGCCTTCTATCAGCAGGCCCGTACCCAGCAAGTTGGCGCGGGTAAACCAAGTAACCGGATGGCGTGGGTTGCTTGGGTGATCCATGAGCGCGACAAAGCCGCCGCTTTTCCCGCGCGCCCCCACCCAACGGGCGCGCTGGTGCATGATGTTCGCGTGGCCTTGGCGTCCCTCGCTGCAATAGTGGT
Source organism: Candidatus Latescibacterota bacterium (assembly GCA_021295675.1). The sequence goes on from JAGWBY010000057.1 coordinate 12,472, forward strand.
CGGCCTCGGCAAAGGAAGGCCCCATGCGCAACACCAGCCCCGAGTAGCGCGCCGCCCGCGAGGCCCCCATCACCAGCCGGTCACCGGCTGGCTCAATGCGCGTGGAGATCCGCAAGCAGTAGCCGCCCTCAGTACTGTAAAAGCCAAAAGAGCGCGACTCCCGCGCCATGAGTTGATCGCGGCCGTCGAGCCAAGAAAGCGACTCGGTCACACCGTCCGCTTCCAACGCCGTGAAGCCATCGTGCCGCTGCACACCGTGGCTGTCGTCGACGTGTTCGTACTTCTTTGTCTCCGGCAAATACCAACGCCCACCCCACAGATTCGCGTCATTGACGTGGACCCAACCGAAGAACAGCCCCGTATGCCAAGCGTGATCGGGCGGGCGGTACTCGGTCACGAGCTGACCGGAAAGCGTGTACAGAGGCGCAAAGCAGGGCTTGGGGGATTCGCCGCGAGGCAGTTCCTCGCTGGCGCGGTACAGGGCGAGCAGTTGATCGCCCGCGTGGATTTCAACGCCGAGAGCGTTTTCTCGCAATTCAAAAGCACACATAGCTATTTCTCCAATTCTCGCATTAGACAACCCCAAGCGGCGATTAATTCCCTTCCGGGTTCAAAAGCACACATAGCTATTTCTCCAATTCTCGCTTAAACCATGCAATCGTCCGGCTCAACCCTTCGTCTGGCCCCACGCAGGGCGTCCAGCCGAGTAGAGAGCGGGCCTTGGCAATGTCGGGCAGGCGCACCCGAGGGTCGTCTTGCGGTAGCTCGCCGAAGGCGATGCAGCTTTTAGACCCTGTCATGGCGATGATCTTGTGGGCCAAGTCTAGCATGGTGATTTCACTGGGGTTGCCGAGGTTGACCGGGGTAGTAACGTCCGACAGCATGAGCTTGTAGAGGCCGGCGATCAGGTCGCTGTAATGGCAGATGCTGCGCGTTTGCTGGCCGTCGCCATAGACGGTCAACTCGCGGCCCTTGAGGGCTTGGATGATGAAGTTGGGCACGGCACGGCCATCGTCTTGGCGCATGCGTTCGCCATACGTATTGAATATACGCGCAATGCGCACATCCGTGCCGTGCATGCGGTGGTACGCCATAGTCATGGCCTCGGCAAAGCGCTTGGCCTCGTCGTACACGCCGCGGATGCACTCCTCGGACTGGGGATGTACCAAGGGATCGCCATAGACTTCCGACGTGGAGGCCAGCAGGAACTTGGCCTGCTTGGCCACAGCCAACCCCAAGGTCTTGTGCGTGCCCAACGCGCCGACCTTGAGGATGTTGATGCCCAACCTTTCGAAGTCGGCCGGGCTAGCTGGGCTGGCGAGGTGCAGGATGAAGTCGAGCGGACCATCTACGTGGATGTAGTTGGTGACATCGTGTTGAACAAACTGGAACCGCGGATGGCCGAGCAGATGGGCGATGTTTTCGGGCCGACCCGTAAGGAGGTTGTCCATGCAGATGACTTCGCAGCCCTTTTCCAGCAGCAGGTCGCTCAGGTGCGACCCCAAGAAACCCGCGCCGCCGGTGATCAGCACGCGCATTAGGTAGCAGAGGTCTCCAGCCCCATGTTCTGATGCTGGCTTTGCAGGGACTCTTGGTATCTCTGCCGGCCTTCCTCATCCACCCTGCAACTGACGCCTTCGAAGACCATGGCAAAAGCACGGCGATGGCGCTGCGACGAGCGATTAGGGTCAGCGCGGTGGATGACTTCGCCGTGATGGACCACCGCGTCGCCGGGCTGCAAATGCACCGCGACTTCATTGGCTTGGTCTTGGGGGCCGTAATCGGCAATGCCCTGCGAAAAACCCAGCACCGAGGTGCGATTGTGCGGCCGGATGCCCTTGTGGTGTGAGCCAGGGCTGTAGCGCAGGCAGCCGTTTTCCTCGTCAACCGGATCGAGGGCCAGCCAAATGGAGGCGACGTTGGGCGGCGTGAGGTTGAAGTAGAAATTGTCCTGATGCGGCGGCGTGGGGTGTTCGGTCTGCGGCGGCTTGTTGAACCACTCGGGCTGGCTCACCTGCGCGGCTCCCTCCACCGCGGTTGGTCGCGGTACTCGGAGAAGAAGGAGTCGTAGTCGCCCATGCGCTGTAGTTGTTTCAGGGTTTCGGGCCGGTCCTTGTCTTGGTAGAAGGCCGCCTGATCGGGCAGGGTCGGCACCACTTCGCGGACGTAGCGGTCAACCTGGGCCGTTAGGTCTTTGAGCTCGTCGGCGGGCAGGAAGTTGCGCACGAGGACGAAGCCGTCGCGGTCATAATCAGCTTTATAGGCAGTGTAGTCGGACATGATGGCGCTCCCTTTGGCTTTTGGTCGCTCTGCGAAATGGACTCGTATTCGACCGTATCATTTTAACTAACTTCATCAAAGAATGACAGTCAATGCGATCTATCCACGCCTTGACCTATGTACCGTGCTGCCCACAATACACATCTTGCACGAGAAGGGTTTTGGTCTCTTAGCCAGCAAGCCAGGCCGATCTCTACAACTCGTAGAATATCCTAGAAGCCGTATCCGCTAGATACCTATGCCGCTTCTGAAGTTTTCTCAAGAGGAACGAAATGGAGTTCGATGCGCTGGTTCAATGCAAGGGCGATGCGCTGGAGCATAGACAGCGAATGTCCTTCGTAATCGGCATCTTCCAAGCGTGCAATTACTGGTTGCTTGGTGCCGATTCGCTCGGCCAACTCGGCTTGCGTTAGCCCCGCAACCGTCCGCGCTTCGTAGATCAAACGCGCCACTTCGGCGTTAAGGGTTTCCTCGGCAATCAGTTGCTTCATTTCCTCATCGTCGCCCGTCATTCGGTCGAGAATCTGGATTGCATCTCGCGTCTTAGGCATGAGAAATACTCTCCTCGTAGGTGTGCTTCTCCGGGTCTTTCAGGAAAGCTTCTTTCCGTTTGATCGCCCGCGTCAGGTCTGCTTGGGGAATCACGTCTTCTTTGACCAGCCCATGAGTCAAGATCGCTATGTTCTGACCATGAAAGAAATAGAGAATGCGATAGTTGATCCGACCGCGGCGGATGCGCAGTTCGTAGATATCTTCTTCCAGATAGTCAACCAGTGGACGGCGGAGTTCGTGGCCGAGTTGGGCCAGCAGGCGGATGCGTGCGATGCACTTGGCATAAACCCGTTTGTCTGTTCTGGAATATCTCGTTCATCTTGGAAGAAGAATACCTAAGTAGTGGGCATGGAAACCCTTTACAATATCGTTCCTTGAATTAGGATAAAAATAACAATATTATTATAAATACAAGAGGCTATATTGCAAAACGATAGCCAATGTAATCTAGCATCCACCTTTTCAACTAAAATTTTAGTTGACAAACCAAATGCCGTCGAGTATGTTCAACTAAATTGTTAGTTGAAAGGACTTATCATGGCGACCAGAAACAAGCCCGACAAAAATTTGACGCTGAGAACCCGCAGGACGCTTGGCGGCGGTGCGCGCCGGATGGGCACGCGGGCATGTGTGTTGGCGGTGGTATTGCTATGCCCCTTGGTCGCCGCGACGCTGCCCTCTTGTGGCGCTACCTCGAAGGTATCCAAAGTCGCGGCTGAGCCAAGTCAGGATGAGAATCGCTTTTCCAATACAAGTAGCGATACTGCCCCACAAACAGAAGAACTGGGCTTCAGAATGGAAAGTGCGCCACAAGATTCACTGGTGAAATTTGTGTACTGGATTCCAGCAACGGTTTATTCAGACTCTGTCTTTGTAGAACTCGAGTTTTTTACTGCTACTGCTGGGGGCATAAAAGTAGCGCAGCCTGTCAATAGAACACACAATCCCGGCTCATATACTGGATCCTTGTCTAAACGGGGACTTCCCGACGGATTATACGTTGCGAGATTGAGAGCAGATCGACGATCAGACAAAGCTGTGATGCAGGTCTTGAATCTGATTTGGACTAATAGAAAGTGAGGTTTAGGATGTATTTCGACAAGTGCAGACTGGTAGCGAGTCTGGTGATGTGCCTAGTTGTATATTCTCTGTGTTTTGCACAACAGCTAACCCATTCAACAGAAGAGATGAAGCGGTTTCGCCAATTTGAGCAAGGATACTTCTCTTCCAAGACTGCAGAGCAGTATTGGGAAGGCATTTTGGGACTTGAGCAATTGCTTGCGGACTATCCCAACACCTTTCTGAAAGGCGATATCTCCATTACACTGTTGAATTATTACCAACAGGTCACTAATGATCCACATCTGTTGATTGAGCTGTCTGAAGAAATGCTCGCATTGCGAATGTATTCCCACAGTGCTTATGAAGCTGCTGCTCGGGTATTTGTGGACAAGCAGGTTCGATCTGATAAAACGCTTCTATATGCACAGAACGCATTAAAAGGAGCATTACAGAACCAAGAAAAATGGGAAAATTACGGAAAAAGAGAACTGCGCTGTCGCGCTCTATTGGCGCGTGCTTACCAACTCGTCGGGCAACACGATCAAGCTGTCGCAGAAATGAAGACCGTGATTCGCGGCTGGCAAACTCGAAGAGATTTAGGCGACCTGGAACTGGCATCTAAGCAGTTTAAAGTAGATCGAGCAAAGGTCACTTTGCTGCGGATTTATATTGATCAAAAAGCCTGGAGCCAAGCTTATGAACTCGCCTCAGAATTATTGCTAACTTCAGTTGTGCGTCGAGATGTGGCGGAATTGTGGAGCCAGGCTTATGTGGGGAAATTTGGCTCAGGTGCCGGGATGAGCAAAGCCTATGCTTCCTCAAAGGCCGAGTGGGATGAGAAAATTATCCAGCGCGTTGAAAATGAGCGAATTTCGCGACCTGCACCGACCCTTGCGGTGCAAAAGCTGGATGGCGAGAAGATCACCTCAGCAGATTTACAGGGCAGAGCCGTGGTGGTGACATTTTGGGCGGGGTGGTGTAGCCCGTGCATTGAAGAATTGCCCTATCTGCAAAAACTCAAGGAGCAATTTTACGAGCAAAATGTTGAATTTTTAGCGGTCAATATTGACCGAGATTCTTCAGGACGCAGAGATAGGGTGGCGAACTTTCGCTACCAGAGTGCACCAGATTTAACATTTGTATTGGGTGATTCGGAAATGCGAGAGGCGTTTGGTTCTAACGAGATTCCCTATACGTGTATTATTGATCAGGACGGACAGATTCGCTATGAACGCAAGGGATTAGGCACTGACTTTAGCACGGCAATGGCGCATCAGTTGCAGTGGGTGTTAGCAGAAAATTGAAAGGACTTGCCATGGCGACCAGAGACAAACCCGACAAAAAGCTAACCCCGCTCGAAACGCTCATTATGAACGTCCTGTGGGACGAGTCGCCCGCGGCCGTCAAACAGGTGCAAGAGCGGCTAACGTCCGTCAAGCCGATGGCCTACAATACCGTGCTGACCATCATGCGCATCCTGCGCGATAAGGGCTTTGTGGTCTCAGAGCGAGAAGGCCGTTCCGATCTCTATCGCCCAGTGGTCACGCGCGAGGATATGGGGCGGCGCTCGCTGGGCGAAGTCATCGACTCGTTCTTTGCCGGCTCGGCTGAAGCGCTGGTCAGTCAACTGCTAGATGGCCAGTCGCTCACTGACGAGGAGTTGACGGCGATCCGAGCGGAGTTGGACCGAACCCTCAAGAGCAGAAAAGGAGACCAGCGATGAATACGGCTTTGAACGAGTTAGGCAGCCAACTATTCGGCTGGTTCGGTCAGCTAAGTATCGAACTAGCGGCGCTAGCGGTCTTAGTCCTAGTGGCCAGTCGCCTGTTGCCGATCAAGTCGCCGGCCTTGCGCCACCTGCTGTGGGCTATTGTGCTGCTTAAGCCGCTCGTCTCCATCGCGGTCAGCTCGCCCTATACGCTATTCACACCGTTCGCGTCCCTCTTGGAATCCAGTCAGGACACCCTCGCATTCTCGCCTGTCGAGTACCCAACGATGCAAGTAGCGGCTTCTCCGACAATTGCCACAAGCAGTGTGCCGCTTACTACATCCGGTTGGGGAGCGATACTGTGGATAGTAGGCGCAGCGCTGCTCATCGGGCGGATTCTGATCGGCTACGGCATCGTCTGGTGCTTGAGGCATCAGGTGCAAGTGCGGCACGACGGACCACTTTCCGACGCCCTGCGGCAAGCGCGTCTAACCCTCGACTGCTATTCCAAGGTCGAGGTGGCAATCTCCCCTTCTATCAGTTCGCCGATGGCGCTGGGCATCCTGAGACCGATCATTGTTTTCCCCGCCGATCTCGCGAAAAAACTCAGCGCCGATAAACTCGCCTTGATCCTCATGCACGAGCTGGCACACGTGCGCCGTTGGGACAACTTCACAATGCTGCTGCATCGACTAGTCTCCGCCGTATTGTTCTTCCATCCCGCCGTGTGGCTGTGCGGTCGCATGTTGCGGCGGGAAGCCGAACAGGCCTGCGACGATCTCGTCGTATGCGCCACCGGCCGCTCAGAAGCCTATGCGCGCGGCCTAGCTCACGTCGCCGAACGAGCGGCTCACTTAAACCCTTTAATACGGAGAATCCCCACGATGAACGCCTTTGCAGCAACCGAATCGGATTTGGCGCTGAGAATCCGCAGGGCGCTTGGCGGCAGTGCGCGCCGGATGGGCACGCGGGCGCGCGTGTTGGCGGCAGTACTGCTATGCCCCCTAGCCGCCGTGACGCTGCCTTCTTGTGGCACTACCCACAACAGCGCGGGTGGAGATCCATCAGTGTCCAAAGCCGCGGCTGAGTCGATTCGGGATGAAAAGCTCTTTATCGTCGTGGATCAAGACGGCAATATGAAGCTGAAAACCGACAAGTCGGTGACCTTTGCGACACTTAAAGAAGAACTGCAGGCCAAGAGACAACTGCTGGATGACAACACGATGATTATCATCCAAGGAGACGAACGCTCCACGCACGAACAAATCGCCCAGATCATGGATATCGCCCGCCAAGTAGGGATCGTCGATCAGGTAGTGGCCACGGAGCCGCAACAGGCGAAGGGCCAAGGCGCGGCTAAGCCAAGTCGGGATGACGGAATCTGGCTGAAAGCGATGAGCACCGATCCAGACGAATGGTCCGACGAACTCAAAACCCAGCTTCTCATACTCAAACCCGGTAGCACTATTGAAGAAATCGCCGAGAAAATCCGCAAGCGAAGGCTTTGGCGAGAGGCCAAGGAGACCTATCCAGACGATTGGTCTGACGAACTGAAAGCCCAGCTTCTCACGCTCAAAACCGACAGCCTTTCGTATGAAATAATAGCTATCGCTGAATCGGCTGAATTAGTTGTTTATAGTTCAATCGGAGAGCCCGTTCGAACCTTTGTTTTAGGCCCTCAGAATCCTGGCAAATATCACATCGTCTGGGACGGGCGGGACGATGCTGGCCGCGAGCTTGGCAGCGGCGTGTACTTCTATAGGTTGAAAACCAACCCAGAAGAAGCGTCAGACTGGCGGATAGCGGGCAAGACGATGTTGGTGAGATAACCATCAGACCGTTGGTCGGTACGCGATGCTTGCACTTAACCCGAGAATTGGCTGATCGTATTATGCCGACACAACGAGGAAAGTCCAACTGACCGTCGCCGCATACTATACCAACTCCCCAATATCCCGCCATCCCAAGACGATGCCGTGGGCGCGTTCCTGGCGATCCTCCCCACCGTAGATCAGATAGTAGTCCTGCTCCACCGGCAAGGCCGTCGCCAATTTCCTATAGTAGCGCAAGCCCTTGAACTGGTCCGTCCCCAGCGTCACGCCCGCCTTGATTTCGATCACCTGCCGCCGCCCGCACCGCTCGTAGAGCAAGTCTAACTCGTTGCCGATGTTGTCGCGCCAGAAGTAGAGGTCTGGACGGCGGCCCGCGTTGACGTGCTGTTTGACCACCTCGGCGACGACCCAATTCTCAAAAATCGCCCCGCGTAAATAGTGGGTGGCGAGTTGGTCGGCCGACTCCAGCCCCAAAAGCGAGCACAGCAGGCCCGTGTCGTAGAAGTAGAGCTTGGGCGACTTGATGAGCCGCTTGGCAAAATTCTCGTGATGCGGATAGAGCAGGAAGATACCGAAATCCAAGCGCGCACCGTCTTGTAGTTAATCCCCAGATCGTTGCCGAGGCCGCTCAAGTCGAGCAACTGTCCGGCCCGCCCAGCACAGACCCGCAAAAAGCGCTGGAAGGCGCTCAGATCGCCGATATTGCGCAGGCTCCTCACGTCGCGTTCGACATAGGTTTGGATATAGGCCGGATAATAGTCGAGCGGAGCGACACCGCGATCATAGAGGACGGGATAGCCGCCTTTGAAAAGGTTTTCGTCCAAGCTTAAATCGGCGTTAGTCGCAAGCTCCTGTTGAGAAAAGGGCAGCAGCGTGTGCAAGGCGACGCGTCCGGCCAGCGATTGGCTGACTTGCTCCAGCAGCAAGAAATTCTGCGAACCCGTAAGGACGAATTGGCCCATAGCGCCGCGCTCATCTACCAAGACCTGCAAATAGGAAAACAACGCCGGCACCTTCTGCGCCTCGTCGATTATTAACCCCCGGCCTTCATGCCTCTCAAGAAAACGCCGTGGATCTTCTTCGGCGGCTAAACGATCGTCGAGTCGTTCGAGATTGACATAGGCGTAGTCGGGGAAAACCTCGCGCACGAGCGTAGTCTTGCCCGACTGACGCGGCCCGGAGACCGAGAGGATTGGATAGAGCTGGGCCAGTTTTTCGAGCTGGGAACTGAGTTGACGTTGGATATACATTCTTTACAATATAGGATTTGAAATACTATTTTGTAAATAAATTTGTAATAATGTTTGCCTTTGAAAGAGGTAAAAGGTGCCAATAGTTAGACAAGTTTTACAGGTAGTGATTCTCATAGTTATCTTTTCGCTCGGCGCAGCTTCCGCTGAATCTACCCAAAACTTGGAGACAAACATGGTCGAACGTTGGGGCGTGTATGAACTCACGCTAACCGGACCGGCGACGGGCAATCCATTCGTCGATGTCGAATTGACAGCAGAATTTGCACTAAACGGTCGCGTCTTCGAGCCACACGGGTTTTACGATGGAGACGGCGTGTACAAAATTCGCTTCATGCCCGATGCGGTCGGCGAATGGACGTACATAACGAAAAGCAACCACGCCGCCCTTGACGGCCAGACCGGCCAGTTTACGTGCGTTGCACCATCCGCAGACAATCACGGACCCGTGCGCGTTCACAACGACTTCTACTTCCAGTATGCCGACGGAACACCCTATCACCAGTTCGGGACAACCTGTTACGCTTGGGCGCATCAAGGGGAGGCAATGGAGGAACAGACGCTCCAAACCCTCGCCAATGCACCGTTCAACAAGCTGCGGATGTGCATCTTTCCCAAGGATTACGTGTACAACAAAAACGAGCCGATCTACTATCCATTCGAAGGCACGCCGCTGAAAGATTGGGACTTCACGCGATTTAATCCCGAGTTCTGGCGTCACTTTGAGCAGCGCGTTGGCGATCTTTTGCACCTTGGTATTGAAGCCGATTTAATCCTATTTCACACCTACGATCGCTGGGATTTCGAAAACATGGACGCGGCCAGTGACGACCGCTACATCCGCTACGCCGTCGCTCGGTTAGCGGCCTTCCGCAACGTGTGGTGGTCGCTGGCCAATGAATACGACTTCATGCCAGCGAAAGAAGAATCAGACTGGGATCGGTTTTTCCAAATCATCCGCGACCACGACCCATATCAGCGGCTGCGCGGAATTCACAATGGGCGGCGCTGGTACGACCACAGCAAGCCGTGGGTGACGCACACCAGTATTCAAACCTCCAACATGGAACACGGCATCCGCTATCGCAGCCAATACCAAAAGCCCGTGATTTACGACGAGTGCCGCTACGAGGGCGACGTTCCGCAAGGGTGGGGCAATATCAGCGCGCAGCAGATGGTGCAACACTTTTGGGCGGGGACTGTTGCCGGCTGCTACGTCGGGCACGGGGAAACGTACAAACATCCCGAAGACCTACTTTGGTGGGCAAAAGGCGGCGTACTGCACGGCGAAAGCCCGCAGCGGATCGCATTCCTCAAATCGTTTATGGCCGCCGCGCCAGCATTTGACGAGCTCGAACCGATTGGCGACGACAGCGGGCGGTATGTCCTCGCCAAACCCGGGGAATACTATCTCGTTTACACCACCAACCCGCAGACGATAATCCTCGAATTGTCGGGCAATCAACCGTATAAAATCGACGGCGTCGATACGTGGAACATGGAAGTCGTCCCCATTGGCACGGCACAGCCGGGAGCATATACATTCGCTGCCCCATACAGCGACTTTGCCTATCGCTTTACGCCGTATGCACCGGGCGAGAAAATCCGCCCAGAAGCCAAAGCATCAGCCGATGTACTCCAAGGCAATGCACCACTCGCAGTAACATTTTCCGCCGCGGGCGATTTGCAACATCACTGGGATTTTGGCGACGGGACAACCGCTAGCGAATCGAACCCAACGCACGTGTACGAAAACTTCGGCCAATACACCGCAACGCTCACAGTTACTGACGCAGAAGGCACAACATCCACTACAGCACTCGCAATTAACGTGCTCCCCCAAGCCCCAGCGGACATCGGCAAATACACCACATTCCCCGGCTCGCACGACGGTCTCGTTTTTCTCTGGGAAACCGCCGATAGCGACAACGCGATTCTCGAAGCCAGCGGAGAAGCGACACACATTTGCGAGATCGAAGCACGCGCCGGCGCAACCATCGCTGAAGACGGACAAATGGAGCTGACCAACGGCGCATTCGTCGCCAAGAATGCTGCCGACTGGGTGCTCTCATCATGTCAGCAAAGCAATCAATTAACGATTGAGTGCTTGGTTACAACGGACAATCTAGATCAGAGCGGCCCAGCGCGTATTGTCTCGTTTTCACAGGACGCCACCAATCGCAACTTCACCCTCGGTCAAGCGGGAAATCGCTTTGCCGTGAGAATTCGCACCCCGCGCACTGGGGCGAATGCACAAGGAGGCGAGTTTTCTTTTGGGACAATAGAGGCCGGAAAACCGACGCACGTAATCGTCAGCTATTTTCCGGGGAACATCTATTGCTACGTCGATGGAGCGTTGGTTTACTCCGGCAGTGGGATCCAAGGAGAGTTCAACAATTGGGAGTTATACCCACTGCTTTTCGGCGACGAAGCCAGCGGTGGCAGGGATTGGCACGGCAAGCTAAGCCGAGTGGCGATTTACAGCCGATTCGTTGGCTTGGAGGAAGCGGCACAGAAATTCAAAATGAGTAAGTGATGTTACGCACAGGCCCGGGTATGAGATGCTTCGACTGCGCTGCGCTGCGCTCAGCATGACAGAGGCTGGCGTTCTCCTTCTTTTTCATGCTGAGCACAAGCGAAGCATCCTACACCTGAGAAGCCCGTGCGTAACGTCAGTGAGTAAGGGCGAGTGAAAAAGGTTCTCTACTCCGATTCCTCCAACGTCCCGTCATAAGAACCGGCCAGTGCCTCGCCTTGAGTTTTGATTTCTTCCAAGCGGCGCGACATACTGCGCACGACTTCCGGGTGCTGGCCGTACAGATTCTGCCGCTCGGCAATATCGTCTTTGAGGTTGAACAGTTCCCCAAGAAAATTGTGGTCGCTATAGCCCCGCTCCGCCTTAAACCAATCCGGCTCGCGGTTGTCGTCGCCGGAAGGGGCGTCGATAAAGACCCAGTCGTCTTGGCGCAGAGCAAAGCGGCCCGCACAACTGTGGTGCACGGCTGAGCGGCGCACTGGCGCATCAACCTGTCCCTGCAACAAGGACAATACGCTAATGCTGTCCTTGGCCACTCCCGGAGGCAACTGGACCCCAGTCAACTGAGCACAAGTGGCCATAAAATCGCCCAACAAAGTGAGCTGATCGCAGACCGATCCAGCCGGCGTAACCCCGGGCCAGCGAGCAACAAAGGGCACGCGGTGGCCCCCCTCCCAAGTGTCGCGCTTGGCACCGCGCAAATGGGCCATGCTGTAGTGGCCAAATTGGCGCACGTGCTCGTAGCAGCCGCCGGCCGCGGCTGGGCTGCACTCGGGGCCGTTGTCGCTGGTGAAGATAAGTAGCGTGTCGTCGGCCAACCCCTGCTCGTCGAGCGCAGCCATAATTTCCCCGACCACCCAATCGACTTCGCAGACAAAATCTCCATATAGCCCCGCTCCGCCGCGTCCGATAAACTCCTCGTTGGGAACAATCGGCGTGTGCGGCGAAGTCAGCGGCAAGTAGAGGAAAAAGGGATCGGTGCTAGCTTCGGCGATGTAGGCGCGGGCGCGGCGGACGAATTCGGGGACCATGTCCTCCAGTTTCCAACCCGGCTTCATGGCCCCAGGCAAGCCAAACATCTCCTCGGGCTTTTGCTCGGTCGGGGCCGCGGCCAGCCGGTCCTGCTCAAACCAAGTGTAGGGCGGGAAATTCGGCACATCGACGCCAAAGTAGTAGTCAAAACCGCAGGCTAAAGGACCACCACCTATAGGTCGGCTGTAGTCAATATTGCGCTCTAGGGCTAGGCGCTGGTCGCGGTCGAGGCGGCCAATGGGCGCGTCGCCATAGGCCGGTTTGCCGTCCTTGGTCGCCCACTCCCAGCCAAGGTGCCACTTGCCGATGCAGGCAGTGCGATAGCCCTGTTCGCCCAGCAGCTTAGCCACTGTGGGGCGGTCGGCTTCTATCAAGGGCGGATCCCAGGGCCACAGGACGCTGCTCTTGAGCGGGGTGCGCCAGCAATAGCGGCCGGTGAGCAGGGCGTAGCGGCTGGGCGAGCAGACGCTGGAGGAAGCGTGAGCGTCGGTAAAGCGCATTCCTTGGGCGGCGAGGCGGTCGAGATGCGGCGTGGGAATTTTGCCGCCGGGATTGTTGCATCCCATATCGCCGTATCCCATGTCGTCGGCGAGTATGTAAATGATGTTGGGTTTTTGTCGGGGCATGGCTGCTCCTTGAGGCCCGACGCAGGGGCCAATCTATGGGGAAAAGTTCATCAGCAAATCCGCTGGAATGCCCAAATGCGCTCTCAATGCGCCAATCTGCCGAATAGAGAGCGGGCGAATTCCATTAAAAAATTCCGAAGTTCGGCTTCTACCGCCCAGCCACTGCGCCAGATCGGCCCGGGAAAGGCCCTTTTGCTCCAGCATAAAATCAACCACTTCTTGGGGCGTGGGCTTCTCA
>JAGWBY010000057.1:25701-27144 GCA_021295675.1 Candidatus Latescibacterota bacterium
TTGTCTCTCAACACATGAGGTTTGGTAAAATCGAGTACTTCAGCCATTGGGTACTCCTTGGCTATAAAGTGCCTGTCTGCGTCCGACGAGCGTATTCTGCGTGCGTGAGGACATGGCGGATATACACTCTTCCCAAGTCATAGCGCATATCCACAATTAGCCGATATTTGTTGCCGCCGATATTGAAAACCGTGCGCCATTGTCCCAAGAAGCTGGCAGAAGGAAAATCTTGGTGCATTATTGATCCTCATATTAGCTTCCACGGCGCTCACTTCAGATGGAAATCGCTACTGATAAGCTAAATACCCGATCGACGTCCCCGTTCGGTCCCGGAGCGCCAGCCCAGCCGTTGGCAAGACGATCGTAGGCCACGATCAACCCGTCGGCTCCCCAAGGCATCAGCGCGGTGTAAGACGTACTCATGGCGGGGTCCTCTCCGGCCTGCGCGTTGCAGAAGGCGTCCGAAAAGCTCACATCCGGCTCGACCAGTCGGTTGTGATGCACCCCCAAATTCACCCGCTCCCATTCTTCGCCCTGCCCATCGGCGCAAAGCCAGAGGAACAGACCCGGGCGGCCACCGGTCAGCACTATCGCGCCATTGCCCAACAGCCATCTCCTCCATCCGCACCGACGGCGACCACGTCCGGCCTTCATCTGCGCTGATGCTCTTGTGGAAATCCCACCTACCGCCGACGCGATAGACGCACAGCAGGTCGCCGTTGTCCAGCCGCAGAGTATTGGATTCGTTGGGGCCTTCGGGCGCGCCGGGCGCGGCATCCGGGCCAGCGACAGTGCTGCGGTACGCCCACGTAAAGCCACCATCGTCGCTGACTACGGCGAACGTGTTATAGCCTTCTTCGCCGGCAAATTTTCCGTACATCGTCGTCAGCAGACTCCCATCCTCAAGGCGCAGGATGTTGCCGTTGTGCTGGAGCCGCAGCTCGTCCTCGTGGTAATCGGCGAGCGGGCGCGGAAAATCGCAGACTCGCACGTCCCGAGGTTCGACCGCGAGCGCACCATCAACCATCGTCAGAACGTTGCCCGGAGCAACGCAGTTTTGCCGATCTCCCGGCGCTTGCGGCCATTGCTCGTACGGCATCATCAACGTACTCGACGAATCTCGGACGGAGGTGTGGCCGTACGAGTCGATGCGCTGATCCGGGTGCCAACTACCACCGAAGTCATGGCTCGCAAAAAGATCGGCCGGCCATTTCCCCTGCGCGACGTCGGCAGAGCGGATACAGGCACAGACCAGAGCGTCGTCGCCAACTTGGTGCAGAGACGGAAACCAGAAATGGCCAGTGCCTTGCCCCACTTCGACCGGAATACCTGCCTGGACGAGACCGTTCTGGAGCGGATAATCAATCATATTACCTCGAAAGAAAACGGGAGTGATAGGGTAGGCTTATTCGAGTTTGACCATTTTGCAAGTGTGCGTCTGCT
>JAGWBY010000058.1:0-15666 GCA_021295675.1 Candidatus Latescibacterota bacterium
TGCCAGCCTTGCCGATCCCAGCGATGCGCCCGTCCTTGACGCCAATGTCGGCCTTGTAAATGCCCGTGTAGTCGAGCACCAGCGCATTGGTGATTACCAAGTCCAGCGCCTCTTTTTGGCTCGCGCCGCTCTGCTGCCCCATGCCGTCGCGCAGCACTTTGCCGCCGCCAAACTTGCACTCCTCGCCGTACACAGTGTGATCTTGCTCGACCTCGACAATCAAATCCGTGTCGCCCAGCCGCACCCGGTCGCCGATGGTGGGGCCGTACATATCCGCATAAGCACGTCGATCAATACGCATTTAATCCACTCCCTTACTACGCGACAGTCATCCAATAGACGTTACACATGAGCATCTAGATATAAGATGCTTCGGCTCCGCTTCGCTGCGCTCAGCATGACCGGCAAACAGAGCGCTAGCACCTGTCATGCTGAGCGCAGCGAAGCATCCCCTACCACTTCTACTGTCTATGTACGTAGCTCCGCTCCTAAAAAGCCGCGTTCTTTAGCGCGTTCAAGGGCCGCGGCCTTGTTGGCGTCGCTCAAGGCCCCGCCGATCAAACCGCTGCCGCCGTGGACGACGCGCTTGCCAGCTACGGCGACCAGCGTCACCGTCTTGGTCTCCCCCGGCTCGAAACGCACCGCGGTCCCCGAGGGAATATCGAGGCGAAAACCATAGGCCTGCACGCGGTCAAAGCGCAATTCAGCATTGGCCTCAAAGAAGGGAAAGTGCGACCCCACCTGCACGGGCCGGTCGCCCATATTCGCCACTTCGAGCTCCACCTTCTCGCGGCCCGCGTTGAGCACGAGTTCCTCATCCGCCACCAGCGCTTCTCCGGGCGCGGCGCTGGACGCGTTATCCGGCGACCACGTTTCACCCACGCGCACCAGCCCCGACCCATAAAGCGCCAACTCGGCGTTGCCGCGCGCCCGGCAGATCGGCTGGTGGACCGTCACCAGCTTGGTGCCGTCGGGAAACGTGCCCTCCACCTGTACCTCATGCACCATCTCCGGCACCCCCGGCAACACGTCTTCAATCCCGAGCAATTGCTTGCCCTTGTCCATCAAAGTGGCAACTCGTTCGCCATCGCGGATAAATTCGAGCAACTGCGCCGCGATCAGCGCGGTCGCCTCCGGGTAGTTCAGCCGCAGGCCCCGGGCATAGCGCTTCTGCGCCACAAACCCGGCATTGTGCAATACTAGTTTGTCGATTTCCCTCGGTGCAAGCCGCATGAATCCTCCCTCAAAACGTCAGATGGGTCTTGATACTTTCATCCGACAACTCGTCGGACGTCCCCTGCAACAGGATGCTGCCGCGGTCCATAAGAAAGAAGTGATCGGCGATCTGCCGCGCGAAGTCGAAGTACTGCTCGACCAAGACGATGGCGAAACACCTTTTCTATTTCCAAAATGATCGACGGCTGGATCCCTTCGGTCGGCTCGTCCAGCATCAGGACCTTGGGCTCGCCGACCAGCGCCCGGGCAATAGCCAACTGCTGTTGCTGTCCACCGCTCAAATTGCCGCCCATTCGCTCCTGCATTTCCGCCAACACTGGAAAAAGAGTGAACACTTCCTCGGACACCTCGCCACCGCTCCCGCGTGCCTGCAAGCCGATCTCCAAGTTTTCCCGTACCGTCAACTGCGGAAAAATCTCGCGGCCCTGCGGCACGTATCCCAACCCCCGTCGGGTGCGCTTGTCAGCCGTCAGCGCAGTGACATCCTCGCCGGCAAAAAACACCCGGCCCTTGCTCGGCACCAACAGCCCCATGATTGCCTTGAGCAGCGTCGTTTTGCCGACGCCATTGCGCCCCATCACCGCCACAATTGAGCCGCCGGGAACCTGCAAGCTAATATCCCGCAAGATACGGCTGCCCCCGTAGTGGACATCCAACTCCTCCACCGCCAGCGTGGTCTCAGCCGACTGCACTGTGCTCATCTCGTTCCATGGCTGTTCCCAAATAGCACTCAATGACGCGCGGGTCGTTCTGCACGGTTTCCATCGGCCCCTCGACTAGGATCTTGCCCTCGTGTAGCACCGTTACTTTGCGGGCGATTTGCCGCACAAATTCCATTCAGGGCGTGATCTTCGGCGAGCCCCTGGAGAATCTCCCCGGTGCGGAAGGTCTCTTGGTCGGTCATGCCTGCCGCCGGCTCATCGACCAAAAAGAGCGTGGGATCCTGCAAGATGACCATGGCGATCTCCAACCACTGCTTCTGACCGTGCGACAGAGTACCGGCGACCTCGTCGAGCGCATCCTCCAACCCCGTGCGCTCGGCCACCTCCTCAATCCGGCGGCGCTCAGCCGCTTGGAGCCGGTAGAACAGCGAGGCGAATACCCCTCGGTTGGCCTTCACAGCTAGCATCAGATTGTCGACGACGGTCAGCGAAGTAAAAACCGTTGGCGCTTGGAACTTGCGCCCCACCCCTAAATCGACGATCTCGTCCTCGCTCAGCTTGGTCAGATCCTGATCCTTGAAATAGGCGTGCCCAACGTCGGGCCGCGCCCGGCCGCAGAGCACGTCGAGCAGGGTCGTCTTGCCCGCGCCATTGGGACCGATGACCACCCGCAATTCGTTTTGAGCGACCTCAAAGATGTCGATATCCAGCGCCTTAAAGCCGTCGAACGACACACTCAACTTTTGCACGTATAGATTGTCCATCTCCCAACTCGCGGTGAGAAACCACTCAAGCAGGTATGCATGCGTTTTGTGGTATATTGCCTGTCATTCTGAGCGAAGCGAAGAATCTGCTGCCTCCTTACCATTCCAAGTCCTACATCTGCGTCATCTGCGGATACATTAAGCCCGGCGCAAGCGCCCGACTATACCAGCGACGCCCTCGGGAAAGAACAGCACCACCCCGACAAAGAGCGCGCCGAGGAAGTAGAGCCAAGTGCCGGGGAAAGCGCCGGTGAGGAAGCTGTAGAGCAAGTTGACCAGCACGGCCCCGACGATCGCGCCCACCAACGTCCCCCGACCGCCGACCGCGGTCCACACCACGATCTCAATCGAAGCCTGCACGTCCATGCGCCCCGGCGTGATAATGCCGGTCTGCGGCACGTAGAGCATCCCCCCCAAGCCCGCCAAGGCGCTGGCGACGACAAAGACGAAGAGCTTGTAGCGGGTGATGTGGTAGCCGATAAAGCGCAGGCGGTGCTCGCTGTCGCGGATGGCCACCAGCAATTTGCCCAATTTGGAACCGACGATATAGCGGCACAGATAATACGCCCCCACCAGCGCCGCACACGCCACCACGTAGAGCCCGCGCTTGGTCGCCGGCTCGGCCAATTCAAAGCATCCGTCAGCCCGTTAGTCCCCCCCAACATGGTCTCGTTGCGCAAGAACAACAGCCACATCGCCAGCGCCAGCGCCTGAGTGATAATGGCCAAATACACGCCCTTGATGCGGCTGCGGAAGACGAGGAAACCAAAGACCAGCGCCGCCAATCCCGGCACCACCAACCCAAGGAGCAAAGTCAGCGGCAGACTGTGGAACGGCTCCCAAAAAAGCGGCAACTCCTCGACCCGATTCCAAACCATGAAGTCGGGCAAGGCGCTGCCATATACGCCTTTAGTTCCCGTCTTGAGCAGCATGTGCATGCCGATAGCGTAGCCGCCCAGACAAAAGAAAAACGCCTGACACAGCGACAGAATGCCAGTAAATCCCCAGATCAGGTCCATCCCAAGGGCGACGATGGCGAAACAAAAATAGCGCCCCCAGGGTCGTATCGGCAACAAGGCCCAGATAGTTGAGCAGGGGGACTAGCACCCCAAAAAAGGCGAACAGCAAACCAGCGACGATGTGGTGCCTAGACGCGCTCACAGTTCGGCGCTCCGTCCTTTGGCGGGGAAGAGGCCGGTCGGGCGCGATTGCAAGAAGACGATGATCAAGCCCAAGAGAATTACCTTGCCGTACACGGCTTCAAAGAGCGGTTCGAGCATCTTGTTGAAAATGCCGATCCCCAGCCCGGCGCTGATCGTGCCTAGCAGCTTGCCAACCCCACCGGTGACGACCACGAGAAATGAATCGACAATGTAGGTCTGGCCCATGTTGGGTACGACGTTCCCAATCAGCGTCATCGCCCAACCGGCGACCCCGGCAATTCCCGTGCCCAAGGCAAAAGCCATAGAGTCAATGCGCCGCACCGGCACCCCGACGCAGGCGCTCATCGCCCGATGAGCCCAAAGCGCGTGCGGAAGAAAAGCGCCAACAGCATCCCGACGATCGCCGCAGCCAGCACCATGATGAACATGCGGTTGTAGGGCAACACCACCTGGGGAGCCATCTCCCAGCCACCGCTTAGAAGCTGCGGCAACTTCACTGCCGTCAAATCGCCAAAGATGCTGCGCGCCGCTTGAATCAGCACCAGACTGATGCCCCAAGTGGCCAGCAGGCTTTCGAGCGGTCGGCTGTATAGCCGGCATATAACCGACGCCTCCAGCAGGAATCCAACGCCGCCAGCGACTAGGAAGGCAAGCGGAAAGGAGATGGCGAAAAACAGATCGCCGTACTCCGGCGGCAGCACGCCCAGGCACAGATTCTGCACCACAAACGTGGTGTACGCACCGATCATCATAAACTCGCCGTGCGCCATGTTAATCACCCCCATCTGGCCGTAGAGACCAGAATGGACCCCAAGCTCAGACCAATAAAAATCGTCTGCACCGCCTGCATGGAGGAACTAAAGCGCCGCAAGCTAGTCAGGGCCACTGTCGCCCGCTCCCGGACTTGCGTGTCTGGTTCGGCGAAGGCCCCAGACTCACCTGTACTCAAGAGTCTCTCTAACACAGGTATGGCCAGCGGACTGCGCAGTTCCTCCAATGCAGCCACTGCCTGCAAGCGCACCTCGGCCTGGGCGTCGGCCAATTGCAGCTTGGCCAACGACACGCGCTTCAACCGCCGGATCGACCTATCCGTCTCCGCCTCGATGGAGCGGAGCAACGCCGGAATGGCAGCCGCGGTGCCTTTATTGCCGATATTTTCAGCGGCAATCCGCCGTTTGTCCGCATCCGAATGAAAGAGTTCCATCCGCAGCAAATAGGGCTGGATCAGCGCCCTAATCTTCCGATTGGTCTCAACCTCTTCTACGTCGTAAAGCGAAACTTTGACCTGCTCACCATCCTCGCCGAGGATAGGCACGCGCTCGGGATAGGCTGTAAAGAGCGGCGCGATCGAATCGCCGTACTCGTCCATTTCCTCATCGCCAATGAGCACCAAGCCGCTCTGCACTTCGCGCTCGCTCCAGCGATAGACTTCCCCGCTGAACAGCCCCCGCATCAATGCATAATGCGCTTGGTCGTAGCGAGCGGCCAACGCGGTTACGGCCTGTTGGATCTCCTCGTCATCGCCGCTAGCCAGCCGCGCAAACTGCTCCTCGTCCCACGTGTTGGCTCCCGCCGCTTCAGCCGCTAAGACCCACACCGCCAGTATTTTTATAACCTGTTGTCCCATTGACAAAATTGAACTCCGCCCCGTAAAACGGAGCGGAGACGGCCTGATTACCATGTACCTTTTACCTGCTAAGCGGCCGTCTCCGCTCCACCCACCTAAAACGTTAACAGCGACTCCAGCGCAATTTGCGTCACCGCGTCGGCATCGCCCACTGTGAGCATCTTCACCTCAGCCACCAGACCCCAGTTGTCCGAAATGGCGTAACTCGGGGCAATGGTGATCTCGCTCGTTTCGTCGTCCTCGCCGCCGCCAATCGGCGTCCACGCAATAGCTGAGTACCGGGCCGTTACGCCGACCTGATCGCTCAGGCCGTAATTGACCATTCCGAGATACCCCAATCCCGACTCATAGCTACCCCAATCGCTCATCGAGTTCACCTCGGCAGCGACCGTCAGCGGCCCCGTCTCCAACATGCCCCAAACGTTGATCAGGGTCTGTTCGTCTTCCCTGGCCAACGCAGCTTTGGCCGTTATTCCTTCCACAGGCATCAGAGCAACCTGAGCCTCAAACCCTACGTCGCTCCCATCCCCCGAGAAATCGGTCTCCGCACCGTCCCACACGCTGGAGACAACCGCCCCATACAGGCCGAACATATCCGAGCCATAGGAGGCCGCGACCCCATTCTGATAGCCACCATAGACCAGCGTAGCCGAGTACGAGTACTGATACATACCTGTGGGTTCGGCCGCTTCAAAGCCGGTGCAGCTAAGAAACTTGCCCACAGTGAGCGCCAAGCCCTCGCCGGTGTCGTACGTGATGAAGGCCTGTTCTAGCTCGACCGGAGCGGTCGGCCCCAAGGCATTGACATCCGCCCGCATGGAGATCCCTTCCCCGAGGTCCGTCGAAACATCCAGCTCGAACTGGTCCAGCGACATGCTCGCGTTTCCATCCTCGCTGAACACGCTCATATCGACAAACCCGGAGAATTCGACTTCGGCGGATACTGTCTGGGCGGCAAAAATCGCCAGTGCAAATGCTGCAACTTTATTGTTCATCTGTTTGCGTCCTTCTGCGCTAGGTAGAGTGTTACTCTAGGGTATAGGTACCCATGTAATTGACGTGGTCGCAATCCTTGTCGGCGCTGGTGATATCGTCCCACGGATCGGGAGCCACGAGGCCATCCGACTCATAGACGATCTTGAACTGGCCGTTCTTTTTGATCTCGCCGATATAGACGGGCTTGTGCAGATGGTGATTGCGCTCGTCCATCATCACTTGGCCGCCGGGCGAATCAAACGTCAGCCCATAGAGCGCCGGCCGCACCTTTTCCACGTCAAAGGAACCAGCCTTTTCGACCGCACCTTTCCACAGATAGACTCCGGTATAGGCCCAGAGAATCGGGTCGTCGGTGACGCGCATCAGGCCACCGGGCAAGCCGTTGGCCTCGCAGTACTGCTTAAAGCTCTTGACGAAATCCCGGTTTTCTTTGGTGGGCACGGACTGGAAGTAGTTCCAAGCCGCCAAGTGGCCGACCAGAAACTCGGTATCCATCGCCCGCAGTTCGTCTTCGGCCACTGAAAAGGCCATGATCGGGCACATCGCCGAAGTCAGCCCCTGATTGGCGAATTCCTTGTAGAAGGGCACGTTGGAATCGCCGTTGATCGTGCTCAAGACCGCGGCCGTACCATCGGCGGCGAAATTCTTGATCTTCTGCACGATGGTCTGATAATCCTGGTGGTGGAAGGGCGTGTACTCCTCCATGATATTCTCCTCGGGCACTCCTTGATCGAGGAGATAGGCGCGCAGGATTTTGTTGGCCGTGCGCGGGAACACGTAGTCCGTGCCGAGCAGATAGAATTTCTTGTACCCGCCGCCGTCCTCGCTCATCAGATACTGGGCGGCCGGGATCAACTGCTGGTTGGGGGTGGCCCCTGTATAGATGATGTTGCGCGAGCACTCCTCGCCCTCGTACTGAACCGGATAGAACAGCAGTCCGCTGTTTTCTTCAAAAACCGGCAACACCGACTTGCGCGACACCGAAGTCCAGCATCCGAAGACGGACACCACCTCGTGCTCTAGCAACAGTTCTTTGGACTTTTCGGCGAACAGGTCCCAGTCGGACGCCGGATCGACGACCACCGGCTCAATTTTGCTGCCCAGCACGCCGCCGTTGGAATTTATTTCCTCGACCGCCATCAATACGGCATCGCGCAGCGATACCTCCGAGATAGCCATCGTCCCGCTGAGCGAATGCAAGACGCCTATCTTGACCGTCTCCTCCGCCTTCGCGCTTGAATGCATTCCGACGACGATTAGCCCTAAGGCGGCAAACGCAATCCAAGACTTACTTGGTCTTCTCATTGAATCCCTCCAAAAATTGTAGTGTTAAATGGCCTGAACGCACCGTTCCGGTAGTCCGCTCTGACCGATTCCACTCTCCTACTGCAAAAAGGATACCAGAACGGCATTCTCAGCAGTCCATAGACGGAGCAGGAGGGAACATTTTTGCTACTATCTCTTTATGTCGCAAAGAGATACATAATTTGTAACTTTGTTTATTTTTCTTACGTAAATGGAATTTTTGGCCGTTTGATTGCTTAGTTTTTGAACAATAGACGACAAATACGTAATTTTTTAAATTCAAAAAGCGACATATATGTCGCTTTAATGCCGCTTTTCGCACCTCATTGCGGGGCAAAATCCATGCTTCGCGGTACCTTGCGGCTAGGACGAACAGCCGAAAAGTACAATTATGTGATTTTTGGGTTTGCTGCCGAAGAGATCAATACTTTCGGCTCAGTGGATTTTCGCCTAGGGCTTGGGGCAGAGATACGGCCGTGGCGAGCGCGTGCAAGACTTCCTCTAGATCGCCATTGGTCCGCCCCAAGGCGCGGAGCGCGAGTACGCCGGGACGAGGTTCGGCGAGCGAAACCAACGCTGCCTTGCTAGCCCCACGCGTCCGCTGGTCGGTGAGCATCGACGCTAAGTCACGACGCAGCACTTCCTCGACGGCAGCACGCACGGAGTCGCCGACGATAAAGGCGTTGGCAAATGCAGTGTACTGGCCAAAAGCCCCAACGCGGCCGGGTGCCTGCCACTTGGGCTGCAAACGCAAGCGTTCGGCCAGCACCAGTTCGTTTTCCAAGTAGATGGAGATATTAGATGTATAAGAGCTGTAGTGGAATCGCTCACCTCGTTCGCCGCGGCCTGCGGTGCCTCCGTCGAGCAGTACCAGCGAGGCTCCCGCGCTTAGATGCCAGACCTGTTCCTGCACAAAGGCGCTGTCGGCATAGGGCACCACCGGGTCGGGCAGCGATACTACGCAAGCGCCTGATTCGATGTGCCCGGCCAGCTCTTGGCGCGCAACCCGACCGTCGGTAGTCTTGTACACTTTGGTAAAAGCCTGCGTGCCCAAAAAGAGCTTGGCTTCCCGACCACAGCGCACGCGCAGCCGAGCGCAATCGCCAGCGACCAAACCGCCGCCATAGCTGGAAAGCACGGCAGTGCTGTAATCGGCCTCGACCTTGGGACTGAGGATCTTCAACGGCGCGACGGCCAAGCAGGATGTCAGCCGCGACCTTCCCCCCACGCGACTCACTTCGACGATGGACCAACCCTCGTCCATGCTATCAAATCGGCGCTAACCAACCCCCATCAACGGGCAGCGCCGTCCCCGTAATCCACTCCGCGTCATCCGAGGCAAAAAACGCCACCGCCCGCCCAATGTCCCTCGGCAAGCCCAAGCGCGGCAAGGGTGTATCTCGCCGACATTGCTCGATGATCTCAGGGGTCAAATAGTCTTGGATCGGCGTCTCGATATAGCCCGGGCACACTGCGTTGACCGTGACATTATCCCCGGCCAACTCCAACGCCAAATCGCGCGTCAGATTCACCGCCCCAGCCTTCGTCGGCGCATAGGCCGGACCACCGCCGCCGCCAAAGGAGTGAACCGAGGCGATGTTGACGATGCGTCCAACCGCAGATTTTCTCAGATAGGGCGCGGCAAATTTGGTCGTGAGGAAGATCGAGCGCAGGTTGACGCCCACGACCCGATCCCAATCCTCAACGGACAGTTCTTGGCTGTCTCCCGGTATGATGATCCCGGCGTTGTTGACCAGAATATCCACCCCGCCAAAGCGCTCGACGCTGCGGTCGATTAGGTTTTTCACTGCTTTTTCGTCGGCCACATCGGTCTCGACGAACAGTGCCTCGCCGCCTTCCCCGGTAATGACTTCGGCCGTGGGCGGCTGCGGCTCGGTCTCGTGAAACTTGCCGATCTTGGGCGCTTCCTGCATATCGGCCACTGCGACCTTAATACCCCGCCCAATCCCCGAACTCCCTCCGGTGACAACGGCGATGCGGTCCTGCAAACGCATGGATTTTTCCTCCTGTTTGTCGCACAATCTATAGCGGTCGGAAAGGTGGGACAAGGCGATATGACCAGTCGATATGGCCATTTGATGCGGTAGCAAATAGGCTCTAAAATAGATCGAGAGGAAAATTTATCATGCCTGTGAACCTATTCATTGCGGCGCGCAAAAGTCCGCTCTGCGTCATCGCCTGCTATCTATGCCTGTCCTTGGGGCCCGCCTCAGCCGACGACTCCATCCGCGTCCAAATCGAAGCACTCCGCGCCGCCAAGGACAGCCTGCTCAAAAGCGAGGATTCGCCGCTGCTGCCAGAACAGCGCACCCACTTTGAGCGGCTTGCGTATTATCCCATCGACCTCCGCTATCGCCTGCGGGGCGAGCTGCACATCTACGGCCGCCAGCGCATCGTCGAAATCCCCAATACCGATGGCACCACCACCGAGTTGGAGCGATTTGGGCGCTTTGTTGCGGCCTTTGGCGAAAAAGACTTTTGGCTGGAGGTGTACCGCAGCCCGCAAACCGGCGAAGCAGAAGTTTTCTTCAAAGACCTGACCAACGGCCACACCACGTATGGAGGTGGGCGCTACGCGCGTCTGACGCGGGACGACGACGGCATGTATGTAATTGATTTCAATAACGCTTATAACCCATACTGCGCGTATAATCCCATTTATATCTGCCCACTGCCCCCACAACAAAACCACCTCGATTTCGCCGTGGAAGCCGGCGAACTCATGGGCGATGCCGCCCCTCCCTGATGCGCGGTGCGCATTTTTTGCCTATAATTTTTGCCCATTGCAGCGCACCCTCGGTCCCCTTTGACGCGCATGAAAGCATTCCTCGAACGTCTCGAACAAGCCGCTGATTTACGCGAAATCCAATCGCTCGTCGACCACATCCTCGACGCAGCGCGGACCGGCGGCAAACCCGAGGAAAAACGCCGCTTCCTCCGCGACCTGCTCTTCAATCGGGCGCTTTTGTCTCGCTTAGAGACCCCTGCGGCCATCGACGCGCTTCTCGCGTCAACCACACCCGACGAGTGGGAAGCACTCTTCGGCGCTGCGGTCGCCCAAGAGCTGTCGCAGCTAACCGTCGATTTAGTCGATGGCTTGGTCGATCTCGACCACCGCCAATTGCTGCGGCTTTTGCCCCCTCAATCCTCCAAAACGCTCTTGCAGGTGCTCAAACGCCTCAATACCTATCTAGAAGAATGCAATGGCTCGGACCGCTATCTGCGCGGCATGCGCGTCGCTCGCATCATGGCCGACATCTACCGGACGCTTGCCGACGAACCGCGAGTCTGGCGGCGAGCGCTGCCGCCCTGCTGCATCGACGGCCAAGCCATCGTCCAGCTCAAAGAAGCCAAACAAATTGACAAGCTAGCCGCAGCTTACGAGGCGCGGATCAACCAGCTACAGAGCCTTGACTTGCAGCGCAGCTTGGCCGCCCTCGACAGTGGCCGCGCTGCCGCACCGCGGATGATCGAAGCGGCCTACGAGCAAACCTTTTGCATCCAAGCGCCCCTGCGTCTAGGGATCTCCAGCGCCAATGCCTCGGACAATCACCTGCGCAGCAAAGAACAGGGAGGCAAGACCCTCAACATCGCCGTCAATCTGCAACAGGACCGAGAAGAGCGCGCCCAACCGCCGCTACAAGTCACCGCACGGAGGCTGCCCGAACCCCAACTCATCCTGCGCTCGCGCTCCCGGGGCTTCAAGGCCGACTTTGAAGCCAGCAAAAATAGCTCAACCGCGACCGTCAGCGAGCTGTTTTTTGCCTATCGCCGTAGTGGCGACGAAGCCCTGCGGTTGGTCAAGCAAGGGCTGGTCCACGCGGGCATAGTCCGGCCAGATTCCACAGACGTCATCGAAGACATCGCCGCCTTTACCGGCGGTGGCGGCTTGAAAATCACCACTAGTAGCAAAGTGCTACAGGGGTCCGGCCTAGGGACTAGCGGCATCTTGTCCGCGGCCATTCTCAAAATGCTCTACCACCTCTCCGGCCATCCCTACGCCGCACCCGCGTGCGAGTACCCCGGTCTCTACGACCAAAGTCTCATGCTCGAACAGAGCCTCGGCCTCAACAGCGGTTGGCAGGATGCGCGCGGTGCCAGCGGCGGCCCCGCGGCCATCAAGAACTTCTACGCACCGCCGACCGACGGCCTGCCCGCGCCTGAACGCACGTTCCTCACCGAGGTAGATGAGCGCTTGTTCACCGAGCGAGTCGTGCTCTTCGACACGGGGATATCGCGCTCGGCCACCCGCGGCCTCAACGTCGTCCTCGACGCCTATCTGTCGCGAGATAGCCAGCGCTACGCGGCCATTCGCGAGTCGCTGGCCATTCACGACGAAATGGTGGCTGCGCTGTGCGCGGGCGCATACGCCGATCTCGGTCAGCTAGCCAATCGCTACTGGCAATTGCGCTGTATCCTCGACCCCC
The DNA here is from genome assembly GCA_021295675.1 of Candidatus Latescibacterota bacterium. The sequence goes on from JAGWBY010000058.1 coordinate 12,202, forward strand.
AAGCCACCAACGACGCCTTGCAATACCTTTTTGAGAATCCGCAGATTACCAACCTGACCGAGGGCAGGCTTCTCACCGGAGCTGGCGGCGGCGGCTTTGCCCTCCTCATTGCCGCCGAGGGGCAAGCAGCCGAGTTGCGCGCTAGGCTCGACAAGCTGCGCCAACACGCGGCCTTTGCCAACAGCAGAGTGGTCTCCTATCAGCTCAATGCCCAAGGCATTCATCTCGCGTGAGGACGGCAGCAGTGGCCACCAAGCGAGAGCACTTGCTCATAGACGGCTACAACCTCATCAAAGCGAGCCAGCTTTTCCAAGGCCGAGGCGACTCGCTAGAACGAGCGCGCAACCGCTTGCAGCAGGCACTCGCCGCCTACGGCCGCCGCGCCGACAAGCACATTACCCTGTACTACGACGGCACCGGCGCAGCGCCGAGCACCGTCAGCGCAAGTGGCCCACACGTCACCATAGAATTCTCGCGCTACCCTCAGCAGGCCGATGACCTGATCGCGCAGGCGGTCGCGCAAAAGCACGGTGCCAAGTGGCTGCGGGTCGTCAGTTCCGACCGCGCCGTCCAGCGCTGCGCCGCGCGCCACAAGATCCGCTCAACCTGTTCTGAGGATTTTCTCGACGAACTTACAGGGCCTGTTCAGGCACCGAGCACGCCCGAGCCTGCGCCCGCCCGCGACGGCACCGAATCCGACCCGTCGCTCGACCCAGGCGAACTAGATCAGTGGGAAGCCGTGTTCCGCAAGAAAGCCGACGAGGCTCCGAGCACGACTGACCGCGACGGCGCGGAAGCACGCCCGCCGCTCGACCCGGACGAATTAGACCACTGGGAAGCCTTGTTCCGCAAGAAAGCCGACCGCTAGGGCAGCGGCAACGCAAGATCGCGCAGCACGGCCAAACTGTACTGTCCTTGGGTATTGCCCGCCCGCGCCAAGGCTTCGAGATGCACCTTTAGGAACCCAGCATCAGCCGGCGTATCCACATCGTACCAAGGCGGCAGCAGGCCGAACGTCTGCGTCCCCAAGCGCGCCAGAGTTTGCTCAAGCACCCTCCCGGTGCTCCAAGCCACGTCTTGGAATATCCTGCTTGCCCCGTTGCGCCGGCCCACCAAGTAGTAGCCGCCGTCCGTACTCGGACCCAATACTACCTCCTTCTCGCGCAACAGCGCCAATCCCGCGTCAATGTAGCTGGCTGGCAGAGAAGGGCTGTCCGAGCCGACGAGAACCACCCGCTCGGCCCCACGCGCAAAAGCCCACTGCATCAAGCCCTCCATCCGCTGCCCCAAATCGCCTTCGGGCTGCGGCACGTACTCGAAGATGCCAATCGGAGTCAGCAGGGTGCGCAGGGCGTCTTCGGCATGGGCCGGAGTAAAGGCCACGACCTTGGCAGCAGCCTGTGTTGCGTGCAGTGCAGTGGCGCAATCGAGCAGTAGGGCCTCGTACAGACGCGCGGCGTCATGGGCACTCAGATGGCTCTGGAGCCGGGTTTTGACCGCTCCGGGGGCTGGTTTCTTGGCAAAAAGTACGGCGCAGGTGGACATCGGCCCCTCCCTATTGTCTATCGTCGGCAGACCGCCTATTTTTTGCAATATAATTCGCGATCACCTTTCACAAAATCGACCGAGGAGCTCATGGCCCAAGTCAATATCGTCCGCCACAATCCCATCGCCATCTTTTCCAACCCCACTGAAGTAATCATCACCGACGACAATGGCCACGTCGTGCGCCTAGTCGAGCCTTACGCCAACGACGTCGGTTCGGAGTGGTTCGGCACCATCGAAAACCTCAACAAGGGCCTCGAAATTTGCGGCGTCCACTGGTCCGACGTGTACAAGACCGACGTCCTGTGGACCACCCCTTCTGCTGACCGCGACGAGTGCGACCAGCGCAAAAACGACTTCAACGCCTGCTACGGAGCCATGATCGCAGCCGTCACCGGCGGCCCCATGCGCTCCAACCGCATGGCCCGCTTCACTCACCCGGAAGGTTTCCCGGACCCAGCGGCCCTTTTCGAAGTTCAGATCAAGGCCTGCGCTGGCGAGACCGTCTCCATCAGCGGTGGCACCATCGACTACGGTACTTGGGTCGATCACCAGCCCTCGGGTGCCTCGGTCATGCACCAGCGAGACGGCGAAATGATCACCACGCTCGGCGACGACTTGGCCGAGGAAATGCGCTTCGTCCTCGAAGAGCAATACGCCAAGCCCTTTGCCGAACAAGGCGTTGACTTCAAAAAGCAGACCGTATTCATGGAGATTCTCGTAGCCGTGGATGACGATCCAGACAAAACTTGGCAGCGCATCGAGACCACCCGCCAGGTCTTTGCGGAGTACTACGGCGACGACCGGCCCGCCGGCCTGATTTATCCAGTGTCGCGGATACCAAATCTCGACGGTATCATCGAGCCGCAGCCGCGCGTGGTCTCCGGCGAAGTCGAAATCGTGCGCTCGGGGCAGATCGAGGACGGCTTTTCGACCTGGGCGGGCTTGCGCCACCACGGCGTGCGCGAAGTCCACGTCTCAGCCGTCGGCGGCAGCGACGCCGGCCAGCAGCTCGACACGCTCGACGCTCGGATCAAGGAAGCTGGAGGCGCGGGCCTCAAAGAGGACGGCGTCTTCAACAACGCCTACATCGTCGCCGGGGCCGACTCCGCGCAAAATCGCGCTGGCTTGGTCGCCTTCAACGAGTCCTTCAGCGCGTACTACGCCGGCACCGCACCGGCTGGCCGCACCGCCCAGTTTATCGGCGGCATCCAGCAGCAAGGTCATCAGAGCGGCATTTCCACCCGTGCGATCTTCGCCGAGTAGTCCCGTGATCAGCGCCGCCAAGGTCATCGCCGCCCTCGAACGGCACGGCATTACGCATGTATTAGGAGTCCCAGACAACGGCTCGTGCGTCCTGTACGAGCGCCTGTGGGACCACGACACCATCGAAGTGATCCTCACCAGCCGCGCCGGCCTGTATTTGGGCGGTGCCCATCCGCTGGTGCTGATCCAGAACACGGGCTTTTTGGAAGCCGGCGACGCCTTGCGCGGCACGGCCTACAACATGGGCATTCCCCTCGTCATGCTCGTTGGCTACCGAGGCTACGCAACTATAGCCCCAGGTGCCCCCCGGGTCGATACGGCCGCCACCTTCTTCGAGCCGACTCTCAAGGCTTGGAATATCCCCTACACCGCCATGCACACAGACGACGACTGCGGCCAGATCGACGCTGCGTTCGCCAAGGCCCAAGAGACCTCGCTGCCAACCGCTGTGTTGCTGGTCGCGGAGACTGCATAAGATGCTCGACAAATACACCTGCCTCGCAAAACTAGCCGCCAAGCGCACGGACGAAGTCGTGGTCACCACCATGAGCGTGGCCATGCCGTGGGCCGCGCATTCCGACGGCCCGCTCGACTTTGCCCACGTCGAAAGCGCCATGGGCCACGCCGCCGACTTTGCGCTGGGCTTGGCCATTG
>JAGWBY010000058.1:15691-32808 GCA_021295675.1 Candidatus Latescibacterota bacterium
GCACCCTGATGTCGCTGGGCGTCCTCGTCACCTTGGCCCAGCGCCCGGCCCCCAATCTAACCCTCGTCATCACTGAAAATGGCACGTACGAAGTCACCGGCAGTCAGCCCGTGCCCGGCGCCGCCTTCATCGACTACGAGCAAATCTGCCGTGGGGCCGGCCTTCAGCGCGTCTATACCATCGACAGCGACGAGGACTTCGACGCCAAGCTCGACCAGCACTTTGCGGAAGAAGGTCCGGTCGTCTTCATCTGGAAAATCGCCCCGGCTACCGAGCCGGTCCCCAAACCGGCCCTGCCGATCGGCGAACGCGCTCAGCGCCTGCGCACCGCCCTAGTTGGCGAGGGATAGAGGTACCCCCGTGCAACTACCGCAAATGGCCTCTGTCAAGCAGCACTTTGCCAGCGACTCGCTCGCCGACGTGGCCGGTGAGGTCCGCCGCCAGCTAGCAGGTGCTGGCTTGGCCGACTCCATCGCTCCCGGTGCGCGGATTGCCGTTACGGGCGGTAGCCGTGGTATCGCCAATATCCCGCTCATCACCCGCACCGTCATCGACTGCGTCAAAGAGGCCGGTGGCAAGCCCTTCCTGTTGCCAGCTATGGGCAGCCACGGCGGTGCCACGGCTGAAGGCCAAAAGCAGGTGCTAGCCAGCTACGGTCTCGACGCTGAAAGCATGGGCTGTCCGGTCGAGGCAACTATGGACATCGTCGAAGTGGCCCAACTCGACGACGGCACTCCCGTGCTACTCAACCGGCTCGCCACCGAAGCCGATGGCGTGGTGCTCATCAATCGCGTCAAGCCGCACACCTCCTTTCGCGGGACCTTTGAAAGCGGCCTGATGAAGATGATGACCATCGGCCTAGGCAGCCACAAAGGTGCGACCATAGCCCACGCCGGTGGTGCCGAAAGCCTCGCCCGCCTAATCCCGGCTTGGGGCCGCTGCATCCTCGACAAAGCGCCGATCCTCATGGGTGTGGCCCTCGTCGAAAACGCCTATGAAGAGACCCTCCGAGCAGTTCCAAAGCCGCGAGCCGCAGCTTTTGGAAGAAGCGCGGCGCGCCATGCCCCGCCTCTTCGTCCAAGGCATCGACCTGCTGATCATCGAGCAAATCGGCAAGAATATCTCGGGCACCGGCATGGACACCAACGTCGTCGGTCGCATGCTCCTGCCCGGCGTCAAAGAGCCGGAATCCCCGGGCGCGGCCCGCATCGTAGTGCTCGACCTGACCGACGAAACCCACGGCAATGCCAACGGCGTCGGTCTCGCCGACATCATCACCCGCCGCCTGCACGAGCGCATCGACTTCGAGGCTACCTACGCCAACGTCTTCACCACCACCTTCCTCAATCGCGCGTACATCCCCGTCGTCATGGCAACCGACCGCGAGGCCATTGAAGCCGCGCTTGCGGTGCAAAACCTCGCCCATCCCGAACAGGCACGCGTCGTCCGCATCAAAAACACCCTCGACATCGGCCACATCCACCTATCCGCCAGCCTACTGCGCGAGTTCGGCGACCATCCCGACCTAGAGCAAGCTGGCGCACTGGCTGAGATGGATTTTGACAGCGTGGGGCGATTGCGCTAAAAGGAAAAGACGAAATGAGGGCAGAGTACGATTTTTCCGCTGGTGTGCGTGGAAAACACTATAAAGCGTATCGTCAGGGACATTTAGTAAAAGTAGAAAAACGAGATGGATCAACCGAAGTTCACTACTTTGCACTCGAAGAGGGTTCCGTTATGCTCGACCCCCGATTCCGAATCTGTGAATAAAGCACTTAGGTCGTTAATTACACACTTCTAATAACGCTTCTCGACACGGAGGGAGCACATAGGAGGACGCGCCTACAGCTCCTTGCGGTAGTGCTGTGCAGATATCACGATACATTCGCGGCCCAAATCGTCAGCACGAGCTCGGGCTCGCCCATCAGGCGATACTCAGGCAACCTACCGGACAGCCGCTCGCTGTTCTCCATGATGATGCGCACACCTTCTCCGCGTTTGTCCATCATAGTTCGGCGATCCGTCGTCAGCCATTCCGCGTCAGGCGGAACCGGACATTTGGCTAGCAGACTGGTAATGATTTCATTCCGCGCCGACTGCAGGTAAGCCAGTTCCTCAACAGTAATCGTATTGGGAAGTGATCCCGGAGAATATAGCTCTAAACGGTCGCTGAACAGCCGCAACCGGATTTTTGAGCCGTGAATGGAATAGTCCCGATGGGCCACCGCGTTGACCATCGCTTCAAAGACCGCCGCCATGTCAAACTGCGGTCGGTCCAGACGCCCCATATACTTAAAGGCCGCTACCTTCATGTTTTTGGCCACGAAACGACAGGCCTGCACAACCTGAACATCGAGCGGACCAGTAATATCGGCAGCGTCAAGTTGATAGGGATAGGTACCCTGGTCGGAGCGAATATCGACCCCCCGATAAAAAACCGCCTGTATATAAGCATTAGGTAGCCATTGTCGGGGGTCCTGGGAGGCCATCAATACGCCAGCCACCGTCGGCCTCAGCATCCCCTCAGCATCCGTGCGTGCCATGTGGAGCTTGGACAGGAAGTTCTCTCGCTCGTCTCGGGATCGAGGAGTCAGGAATCGCTCCCAAAGGGCTGGCTGCAAGTCACCCAAGCCGGCGAGGGGAACGATTTGCTCGTCGAATCGGATGATGCGGGCCTGACTGCGCTGCTGGAACAAGCGAGCAAGGTATTCGGATGACATGACGCGCCTACAACTCCTTGCGATAGCGCTGTGCAGGAATTTTTAGCTGATCGCGGTATTTGGCCACGGTGCGCCGCGCAATTTTCAAGCCGCCCTTGCTCAGCTCCTCGACGATCTGTTGGTCCGAAAGCGGCCGGGCCTTGTCCTCATCGGCGACGAACTGCGAAATTTTCTCCTTCACCGAGCGTACGGACACATCTTCGCCTTCGTCCGTAATGAGCTTGTTGTCGAAGAAGTACTTTAGTTCAAAGACCCCGTGTGGCGTCTGCATGTACTTGCCATTGCTGACGCGGCTAATCGTCGATACGTGCATTCCCACGGCGTCGGCCACGTCCTGTAAGACCAAGGGCCGCAACCGCGACGGCCCTTGCTCGAAAAAGGGCAACTGCGCCTGCAACAGGTAATTACCCACCTTGAGTATGGTTGTGCGGCGCTGGTGGATGGCGTTGATGAGCCAGCGGGCGTCGTTGAGATTCTTGGCCACGTAGTCCTTGACCGCAGCCGCACCGTCGCCACGGGAATTGTTGAGCAGATGCTGGTAATCAGAATTGATCTTTAAGGACGGTATGGACCCATCCGCCAGCCACACCTGCCACTCCTCGCCAATTTTTTCAACGACCAAGTCTGGCGTGATGTACGCGACTTCGCTATCCAAGGTCAAGAGATTGTTGTAGTCGCTGCTGGCCAACAGACCCGGATGTGGCTGTAGGCGCTCGATAATCTGCAAAACCTCTTTGAGCTTCTCGTTGGAAATGGCCAAGGCGCGGGTGATGTGCTGCAGACGCCGCCGCGTCAGGTCCTCTAAATGGTCGCGCACCACCTGCAAGGCCAGCGCACTGAGCGGATCGTCGCGCTGGCTCAACTGGATCATCAGACACTCGCGCAAGTCGCGCGCGCCGACTCCAGGCGGGTCAAAAGACTGAACGACGCGCAGCACCTTTTCGACCGCAGCCACTTCCACTTGTAGATCATCGGCGATTTCGGCGAGCGAGCAACCGACATAACCGCGCTCGTCGATATTGCCGATGATGTACTCGGCGATAGCGCGCTCTTCCGGTGCCAAACCGCCAATCTCGCCTAGCTGACGATACAGGTGCTCTAAGAGGGGCGGCATGGCAGTGATGCGATTTTCCTGTGGCTCGCGGTCGGTCTCCCAATTGGGATCGTATTCCGTGCGCTCGCTATTGTACGCGCCCGCGTCGAACTGGTCGTCCAACAGTGCGTCCCAATCGACCTCCTCCATGTCCTCGGGCAGATCCTCTTCTGCCTTGAGCCCCTCCTCCTGCTCGCGCAGTTCCTCTTCTTCCCCTTCCTCGCGCAGTTCGACGACCTCTTCGAGCAAGGGGTTGAGTTCGAGTTGCTGCTTGACTTCCAGCGTCAAATCCAAGGTGGACATCTGCAACAGCCGCAGCGATTGGATGAGCTGCGGTGCCATCCTTTGCTGGAGGCGCAAGCTGGTATTTTGCTCGGGACGAAGCATTATAAATTATTGTAAATTAATTACTTAATGAAAATTACCTGCCCTGATAGTAGCTGTAAAAACAAGCCCGTGCAGCGCGAAAAGTCAAGGTGCAACCGCGCCTACCTATCGACCCGTCAACTAAAGCGCTCGCCGAGGTAGATGCGCCGCACCTGCTCGTTGGCAATTAACTCTTCGGCTGTGCCCGCAGTTAAAATTTTGCCATCCACTAGGATATAGGCGCGCGCGGCGATCTCCAAGGTCTCGCGCACGTTGTGATCGGTAATCAGTACGCCGAGACCCCGGTTTCTCAGTTCGGCGATGATGTTTTGGATGTCTTCGACCGTGCGCGGATCAATACCGGCAAAAGGCTCGTCGAGGAGCATGTAGTGCGGCTCGCAAGCCAAAGCCCGCGCGATCTCGACCCGGCGCGTCTCGCCGCCCGAAAGCGTGTCGGCGCGCTGATTGGCGCGTTCTAACAAGTCCAACTCGGTTAGCAGTTGCCGTTGGCGCGCGGCGATGCGCGCCTTGTTGACCCCTCGCGCTTCCAATACAGCGCGAATGTTGTCGGCCACGCTCAGCTTGCGAAAAATGGAGGTCTCCTGCGGCAGGTAGCCAATGCCCATCTGCGCGCGACGATACATCGGTAGCCCGGTGATATCCGCATCGTTGAGCAAGATGCGGCCCCCGTCCGGTGCGGCAAAGCCGACGATGCTGTGAAAGGTCGTGGTCTTACCCGCGCCATTGGGCCCTAACAGGCCAACGACCTCCCCTGGCTCGACGCAGATGCTGACCTCGTCAACGACGGCCCGGCCCCCGTAGCGCTTGCTCAATGCGCGCGTTTCTAATGCCACTTTACGGCTCCTCTGCGGGCGGATAGTAGCGGCCTTCGATCTCTGGCCCGACCCGCACTTCAGCCAGCGACCCTTCAGCAAAGCGGATATCCAATTCTTCGCCGCTGACCTCGTTGACGGAAACCTCTTCGTCCTCCTGCAGCCGCGTGACTAACTCGGCCGCGCCCTTTACCAAAGCACGGCGCAATCCCTCCGCGTCAAAGTACAGCGTCATCTGCTGCCCGCGAAAGCGATTGATCTCTTCGTTTTCGGCCCGGCGATGCGTCACATCGGCTGCGGTACCCACTTCGACCCGCTCCAAGTCCCCGTCGGCCATAAAGACTTGTCCCCCCCGCCCCTCGATCCAACTGCGGCGGTCGCCCACCTCAATTTGGCCCCTCACTTGGCCGGGTATGGCGATCCACTCGACTTGGTTATCCGCCAATGCGACGACCATCGAATCGGCCATCAGCCGGCTGTGGTAGTTGCGCTCGTCATCTTGTTCTTCCAACACCACGCCCTCGGCCACCAGCACCCGCGCTGAATCCGCTTCGTATGCACCGCGCTCGGCCACAACCTCCAGCCCTTCGGTGCGCAGGGCAAAACCGCCGGTCCCGACCAACCGGCCCCGCACGAGATCAAACTGCAGCACAGGGGCGGTGAGTACGAGTTCGCGCTGGCGCAGCGAGGGCGCGCCCCGCAGCCAGCCAGCCTCTTGCTCCAAGTCGAAAAAGAGCGAATCGCCGGCGAGCGAGCCGTCCAACTCGGGTGCCTTTAGCGCGATCGCGCCCTCGGCGTGGACTTGGCCATCGCGCGTGTAGCGGAGGGTTTGAGCCGTCAGCTCCCGCTCTCCAGCGCGCAAGACCACCCCGTCCTGCGCCGTCAGCTCCCGCTCGGAACGCAAATACGCCAACTGGCGGGCCTCGATCTGCCGCTCGCCCTGCACAAAGGTCGCTGGCTCCCCGAAAGCCTGTAATAGCGCTGAGCTGCGATCTTCCTCTACTTCTGCGGCCCGCAGCTCGGCTTCTTCTTCTTGATAGCGCACCTCGCCTCGCGCCACCAGCCGCTGCTTTTCCGCATCCACTGCAACTTCGTCGGCCGCAAACTGCGCCAATGAGTCGGCTCCTTCGACCCCTCCGCTGATGTCAAAGCGGCGAGCCTTGGGGACGAACGTGGCGCGCGGACCAGTCAATTTCACTCCGTCGTAGCGCACCTCGACGCTGTCGTAGGCGATCTCTTGCACCCCTTCGACGCGGCGACTTTCCTCGCGTTGGGCGCGCACCTCCACCATCACCCCATCCCGACCGCGCCAAAGCCCCTCGACGGCTTCCAAGGACCACGCATCCACGGCGAAATTGCTCGTGAGGTTGCGACCCCACTCTCGTCCCTCGCCGACTTCCACCCTCAATGTACCCGGAATGCGCAACTGCCCGTGCGCGTTTTCCCACAGTAGAGTATCGGACTGCACCTCTAAACTGTCCCCAGCGCGCAAAACCACGCCGCCAGCCAAGCCAAAGCGATCCCGCTTGTGCTCTAGTACCAAGCGCTCAGCCCGCAGCGTCGAAACGGCCTCGTTACCGCGGAAAGCGACCTCCACGCCGCCGGTGGCAACGACCTGCTCTGACTTGGAAAATTCGCGCAAAGAATCAGCGCGGATCTGGATGCGGTGGCCGGGGCGTCCTATCTCAATGTGCGCATCCCATGCTTCTCCATCGACCTCGGGGATTTGCAGCGGCTCTTCGGGCACTTCTCCCGCGCCACAGGACCAAAGCACAGCCCCGCAGCAACCGGCGCGAAAAAGCCGCGCTCCCCCCGGGAAAGCGCGGCCCATTGAGACGATTGTACCACCCACCGAACTAGGAGGCCGCCGCCTGCCCCTCCTCATGGCTTGTGACTTCCTGTTGGTAGGCCAGCGCGGCCTCGACAAACCCGGCAAACAGAGGTGAAGGATTGTCCATCCGCGACTTAAATTCGGGATGGGCTTGGGTGGCGATGAAGAAACGATGATCCGGTAACTCGATAAATTCCATCAAGCGAGTGCCATCTACGCGGCGGTGATACCCCGAAAAGACCAGCCCCTCCTCTTCGAGCAGTTCGACGAAGCGAGGCGAGACCTCGTAGCGATGGCGGTGCCGCTCTAGGGCGACTTTGTCGCGCTCCAGCATGACCAAGCCAACGCGGAACGCTTGGTCGGGATTGGCCAGCAGTTGTTCGATGCGGCGGGCATCTTCGTCGAGGCGGCCCGACGCTTCGTAAATCTGGAGGACGCGGCTGTCGCTTTTGAACACCGCGGCATACGCACCCAAGCGCATGCTACCACCGTAGCGGTTTTCCTCTAGCGCGCTCTTTTGCTCGGCGTCTTGGACGCATATGACCTGCCACTCGGAATCCGCGTCGAACTCTTCGGAAGTAGCCTCGGCAATCCCGGCGACATTGCGGGCGTATTCAACCACGGCGAGCTGTAAGCCGTAGCACAGGCCCAAATAGGGGATGTTGTGCTCGCGGGCGTAGCCAATGGCCGCAATCACGCCTTCGGCCCCTCCCGCGCCAAAGGCCCCAGGGACGATAATGCCGTCGAATTCGTCGAGCGCTGCCAACTCCATTTCGCCGCGCTCAAACTGGTGGCCGTCAATCCAAGTGATCTCGACCCGCGCATCCGACGCCACGCCAGCGTGTATCAGCGATTGGTTGACCGAGATGTCCGTGGCCACGTATTTGCCGACCATGGCCACGCGGACACACTGGCGCGGATGCCGACTGCGCTTGACCAATTCCAGCCAAGGCCGCCAGTCTGGAGTCTTCTTGGGCGTGCAGCCGACCCGGCTGAGAATCTTCTCGCCAAGTCTCTCTTTTTCCAAAACCAGCGGGATATTGTAGATCGTCTCCGAGTCCGGGGCCGAAATGATGTGGTCGTAGGGCACATTGGCACCGATCTGGATCTTTTTTTTGCGCACCTCGTCGGTGGCGGTCTCGGCGCGACAGACGATGAAGTCGGGGAAAATGCCGTGCTCGCTGAGCATGCGAATGGCCTGCTGCGTGGGCTTGGTCTTCATTTCGCCGACGTGTGGAGGTATGGGCAAATAGGTGATTAGCAGGTGTGCAAAGTGCTCCTCACCCAAGTCTCGCTCCAAGGTCTTTACGGCAAAGAGGAACGGCTCATTTTCGTAGTCGCCGACAATGCCGCCGATCTCGACCAACACGATGTCGTAGCCCGCGCCCGCCTCCTGCAAGCGGCGAGTAATCTCGTCCGTAATGTGGGGAATCGGCTGCACGGTCTCGCCGAGGTACTCGCCGCGGCGCTCGCGCTCGATGACCGTGAGGTAAATTTGCCCGGTGGTCAGGTTGTTGGAGCGCGGCAGATCCAACCCCAAGAAGCGCTCGTAGTTGCCCAAATCCTGATCGATTTCGCCGCCGTCGTCCGTCACCCACACCTCGCCGTGCTCAGTGGGCCGCATGGTGCCAGCGTCGTAGTTGATGTACGGATCGATCTTGACGGCGGTGGTGCTGTACCCGTATTGCTGCAGAATCTTGCCGATGGAAGCGGTGGTCAAGCCCTTGCCCACGCCGCTTATCACGCCGCCGGTCACGACGACGTATTTGGGGCCTTTGTATTCTTCGGCCACGTTACGCGCTCCTTCGAGCTACCCAAACAAAGAAGCGGCGACAGTGCCCTGCCTCCGCTTCTCAATAGTCAATCGATGATTCTCGGAACTTTGAAGTAATCCTCTTGGCGCTGCGGGGCCGCGGCGACGATTTCGGCCGCGGCGGGAAAGGACGCGGCCTCATCGCGGCGAAACGCGTTGGCGAGGGGCAGCACGTGGGACGTTGGCTCGACGCCCGTGGTGTCTAGCTCGTTGAGCGTGTCCATGTAGCGCAAGATGCGGTTGAGTTGGCCAACCAGCCTTTCTTCCTCTGCGGACGAAAAGCGCAACCGCGCTAACTCGGCGACCCCGTGGACCTCTTCTATAGTAACCGCCATAGGTGGATTTTGAACTTAAAATAAAAAAGATGGGGCTGGCTGCGCCGACCCCTTCCACGTCGCAAAACAGTGTTAAATATCACGCATCGCCAAAAGCAGCGCAAGGGCTTGTAGCGGGGCATTTCAATACCTATACTTTGCCGCATGACAAGCAAACGACGCTCATCCGACAAAGTCCCATGACGCGCAAGGCATTTACCATTGAAGAGGCCAACGCCAAGCTGCCTCAGCTAGAAGACGCGCTCCAGCGCATAGAGGTCAAGAAGGGGGCTGTCCGCTACCACGACCAGCAGTTGCAAATTCTCGACGCGCTCTGGGGCCAAGCGGTCACCCGCAGCACCAATCCCGACCGCGACGCCTTCGACCAGCACCGTCGCCGCATCAACGACCTAATCATCGACATCAAGCGCATCGTCGCCGAGGAAATTATCTCCGCAGGCATCCGCTTCCCGGTCGGTGGCCTCGAACGCGGCCTCCTCGACTTCCCCACCACCTACCAAGGTCGCTGGGTGCTGTTGTGCTGGCAGCGCGGCGAACCCCAAGTCGCCTATTGGCACGAATTGAACGCCGGGTACGCAGGCCGCCAAGAGATCACCGCTGAGCACATCATTGCCATGGGCAAGGAAGACGATCCAGCCACGGTCGATGACTCGGCACTGGACTTCTGAGCGCGGCAATTGCCTTGACAGCGTTTCTCGTTTTTGAGTACTTAAAATGAATGGCTTTCCCCTGAGCCATTATCCGCTCCCCTAGCACCACCCGCCCTTCACCCTCTCCCCCAGCGGAGCGCCCCTCCCCAGCGCCCGGCAGGAGCTAGACCGTGCGCCTGAATCAACTTGAGATTTTCGGTTTTAAGTCCTTCGCGCAAAAGATCGTCATTCCCTTTGAACCGGGCATTACGGCCATCGTCGGCCCCAACGGCTGTGGCAAGTCCAATGTGGTGGAGGCCATCCGCTGGGTCTTGGGCGAACAGCGCGCCGGCTCTTTCCGCAGCCAGCGCATGGAGGACGTTATCTTTGCCGGCACTCGCCAGCGCAAGGCCCTCGGCATGGCCGAAGTCGCGCTGGCGATTGAAAACCGCGATAATGCGCTGCCCGTCGAATTCGCCGAGGTCGTGCTAACCCGGCGTCTTTTCCGCTCCGGCGAAAGCGATTACCTACTCAACAAGATCCCCTGCCGCCTCCTAGACATCACCAACCTGCTCATGGATACTGGCCTCGGCCAAGGCTCTTATGCGGTGATGGAGCAGGGCATGGTCGATGAAATCATTAGCGACAAGACCGAGAACCGCCGCCGCATCCTCGAAGAGGCCGCCGGCATCACCAAGTACAAAGTTCGGCGGCGCTCCACGCGGAACCGCCTAGAAGCCACCCAAGCCGATCTACAGCGGATTGAAGACATCATCGCCGAGGTCAAACGCCAAGTTGACTACCTCGGCCGCCAAGTCGGCCGCGCGCGCCGCTATCGCGAACTCAAAGGGGAATTGGACCAACTCGACGTGCGCTTGGGTCGCCAGCGCTTCTTCGCCCTCAGCGCCCAAATCTCTCCATTGCAAGACGAATTCGCTGCACTCAGCAAGGCGGCCGAAGAAGGCAATACCCGCTTCACCAGCCGTGAGACCGAACTCGAAAAGGCGCGCCTCGTGCTGACCGAAGCCGAGAAGGCCATGCAGGAAGCGGGCCTTGAACTCAATCGTCGCATCGAAGCCATCCACGAGCGCGAACAACTCCTCGTAGCCGTGCGCGAGCGGCGCGAGGCGGCCGAACAAATCCGCGAACGCACGGCCCGCGAGCGCACCGATTATAGCAGCCAGCTCGAAGCTGTGCAGCAACAGCGCCGCGACAATGAAGCACACCTCGAAAAAGCGCGCGCGGCTTTTGTACAAATAGAGCGGGAATTGCAGGCCCACCAGCAGCGCGCTGCCCAAGCCGAAGAGGAATACAACAGCCACCGAGCCGAGCTGGACCAACGTCAGCGCGGGCGCATGGAGCACCTGCGCCAAGGGGGCGAAATAAGCCGCGCACTCGAGCGTCAACAGGCCGAGCGCGACGCACTCGACGAACGCGCGGTTGCCATGCGCGGCGAAGAGGACGCGGCCACAGTCGAGCGCGAGCAAGCCCTACAAGTGGCCGGTGAGGCCGAAGCCGCCCTCGCCGAAATTCGACAGCAGCTATCCGCCTGCCAACAACAGCGCATCACGGCCCTCGCCACCCGCGACCAAACCGAGAAGAACCTCCGCGAACTCGGCGAACAACGCGATGCGGCCCGGCGCGCTGCTGAGGCCAACCAAGCGCGGCTGCAAGTCCTCGAAAAAGTCCGCTCTGGCTACGAAGGCTATCAGAGCGGGGTCCGCACCTTAATGCTCGAATCGCCCCACGCGGCTCTCTTCCGCGGCGTCCTCGGCGATCTAGTCGAAGTCAAATCAGAACATGCGCGCGCGATTGAGGTCGCTCTCGGCGAGGCGCTACAAGCACTGATCGCCGACTCGGACAGCGGCCTGCTCGAAGGCATTGCCCATCTCCGAGACCGTTCCGGGCGCGTCGGCATTCTCTCGCTAGAGGCTCCCCCTCGCACCCTCGGCCCGGCTTTAGACCCAGATACCATACCCGGGCTGCGTGGCCCGCTCTTGGACTACGTGCAACCCGAAGCCTCCATCGCCCCCCTGATCAATAGCCTCTTGCACAACACCTTTCTGGTCGAAGACCTGCAAACCGCATTGGCCCTGACGCGCCGCTACCCGGATGCCTACGTGCGCTGCGTCACGCCCGACGGCGATGCCGTTGATCTCTTTGGCCTTGCGTCGGGCGGCCAGAGTCAAGCCGAGGATTCAGGCGTCCTCGGCCGCGGGCGGGAAATCCGCACCCTGCGCTCGCTCGTCGCCCACCAAAAAGCTCGCTATGCTGCCATCGGCCCTCGGCTCGCTGCACTCGCAGATCAACTCGCTGCGCTCACGCAACGCCTAGAGGATCTAGCCGCCGAGAACGAAACTTGGCGCACCAAGGAACGCGAGCAGGTTCACCAGCACCAGGCCGCCGGCGCTGACGCCGAGCGGCTCGCAGCGCGCCTAGCGCAACTCCACAGCGAAAGCACCAGCTTGGCCAAGCGCTGCCAAGCCCTCGACCAAAGCGTCGCCGAACAAGCCGAACACCTGCGCCACAACGAGGCCGAGAGCACTCGTCTCAGCGAGGAAAGCAGCGCCTTGGAAGAGGATCTCAAACAAAGCGAAACCCGCCGGCGCGAACGGCGCGAAGCACTGAGCGCCCTCCAAGTGGAACACGCCCGCACCACTGAAATAGTCCAAGGCCTAGAGCGAGACGCCACCCGCCTAAAAAACATCGACGCCAACCTGCACAATAACATCGAGCGCCTAGCGGCTGAAGGGGTCGAGGCTGAGCGCCAACAGGACGAGTGCAGTGCGCGTAGCACGGCCTTGGCAGACGAACTCAAGGGGCTGCATCAAGGCCGCGAGACCTTGGCTGCCGAGCAAGACCAGCGCCGCCAACACTGGGCTGCAGCCAACACCCAAAACCGCGAGTTGCAGGAAAACATCAGCCACTTGCAGCGGCAGCTCAACGAGCAGCGCGAGCGCCGCACGAGCCTCGAAGTGCGCATCTCCGAGTTGCAGCTACAGACCCAGCACATTCGCGAGCGCTTGCAGGAGGAGTATCACTGCGATGTCTCGGCCCTAGGCCCGCTCAATGAAGTCATCGACGAAGAGACCACACAACAGCGCATCGACCAGTTGCGTCAGTCCCTACACCGCTTGGGCTCGGTACACCTAGGCGTCTTGGAAGAACATCAAGAACAAAAGGAGCGCTACGACTTTCTCCGCCAACAGCGCGACGATCTAGTCATCGCCGCCGAGGACCTAAAGAAAACTCTCAGCCTGATCGACCGCACGGCGCGGCGGATGTTCCTCAAGTCTTTCGAGCAGATTCGCGAGACGTTCAAAGAGACCTTTGTCCGCTTCTTCCCCGGCGGCGAGGCCGACCTCCGCCTCGAAGAAAACGTCGATGCCCTAGAGGCCCAAATCGACATCATCGCCCGCCCCCGCGGCAAGCGCCTGCAAAACATTGGCCTGCTGTCGGGCGGCGAGCGGGCGCTGACGGCCATCTCCCTGCTTTTTGCCATCTATCAAGTCAAGCCCAGCCCGTTCTGCATTCTCGACGAGGTCGATGCCCCACTCGACGACGCCAACATCAACCGCTTCGTGCGCGTGCTCAAGGAATTTGCCCGCGAAACGCAATTCGTCGTCGTGACGCACAACAAGATCACCATGGCGGCGGCCGACGCCCTGCACGGCGTCACCATGCCCGAGGAAGGGGTTTCTCAACTCGTTTCGGTGCGAGTCGAGGGCGAGGAGTTGGAGGTCGCGGCGGGCTAGGCGAAGCGGAAGCGCATCGATAAAAAAAGGGGACCTCAGCCGAGGTCCCCTTTTCTATGCCATGAACGGTGTCACTTCAGTTCGCTCATCCGAAATAGGGCGTGGAGTTCAATGCCTTCTCGGGCTAGGCTCTCGGTGCCACCGGATTCGCGGTCAATCACGCAGATGGCCTGTGCAACCTCTGCGCCAAGGTTGCGAAGATCTTGGGCGGAAAGTGCAATTTGTCCACCGGACGTGACGACATCTTCAACAATCAGCAGATTTTTGCCAGCAACGTCGGGGCCTTCGGCGAGTTTGCAGGTGCCGTACTCTTTGGCTTTTTTGCGCACGAGGCACGTGGGCAGTCCCGCAAGCTGAGCGAGCATGGTGGCGATGGGCACACCACCGAGTTCGAGACCTGCGAGAATGTCGGTGTCGTCGGGGATTAAGGGCTGGAGGTGGGTAGCGAGTACGCGGAGGAGTTCGGGATGGGTTTCAAACTGATATTTGTCGAAATACTCCGTGGCTGTCGCGCCTGAGCGCAAAGTAAATTGTCCGCGCAGGTGAGCGGTCTGATAGATGCGGTGAGCGAGTTCAAGTCGGGTCATAGCATGATTTAGTTTTAAGATAAGTTTTAGTTGGGCAGATCCGCGGCGGGAATATCCCGCAGCCGTGGGTTATTTTGGTCTCGCGGCGAGAGAATCGGGGGGCCCTCAATGCCCCAGTCCAACCCCGCATCGGGATCGTCCCAAGCCACGCCCCACTCGTCCGTGCCGTCGTAGTAGGAATCGACCAAATAGAAAAGCATCGCGTCGGTGACAGCGTAAAAGCCATGCGCCACCCCCGCCGGAATAAAAACGCCCCGCAATGCCTCTTGGTCTAACTCAATGACCTGCCCCTGCCCGCGAGTCGGCGAACTGCAGCGCAGATCGAGCAGCCCGACGCGCAACGCACCCATGCCGCAGTGCCAGTAGTCAACTTGGCGGTGGTGATAGTGCAAGCCGCGCAGCACGCCTTGTTGCGACTCCGAGCGGCTCCACTGCAAAGCGTCCCAGCCGCGCTGGGGAAACCACTCCTTGCGGTACACCTCGGTAAAGCGGCCCCGCTCGTCGCCGTGCGATTGTAACTCGGCGATATAGACGCCTTCAATGACCGTAGAGGGGTGGATTGGGGCCATCTCAAGCTGCCTTGCCGCAGCATCTTTTGAACTTCTTGCCGCTGCCGCAAGGGCACGGGTCGTTGCGGCCGACCTTGGGGGTTTCGCGGCGAAAGGTCTCCACCTTGTCGGGAAAGAGCCGACCTCCCTCCAGCGCGTCGGCCGGTTTTTCACCTTCTAACGCGGGGCGCGGCGTCTGCAACCACTCCTCGTGCAATTCTCGCATGGCCTCGCTCATCTCCGCTTCGCCCAGCTCGCCGTCGAACCCCCGCTCTTGGCAAAAGGCGCTAAAATCGGCCAGCATAGCTCCCTGCGGCGAGCGCAGCATTTGCTCGACTTGCTGCATGTCAACCCCGGGCGGCAGAGACTGTTGGAGTTGGCCCAAGTCCAAGTCCTCCACCGAGGCAGGTTCTTCGCCGTCTGTATCCGCGACGGGAGCAGGTGCCACCGCCGCGGCGATTTCGGCCAGCACTTGGCCCATTTCGCTGCGATCGGCCTCAGTGGCTGCTGGCAGCACTTGATCGACGATCCAATCTACCTCTTCGCCGTCTGTCAACAACTCGACTATTTCTTCAGCCGAGAATTTTTCTGCCCCCTTAGCTTGGCACAAGGCCTCCAAGCGCGTGGTCAACTCTTGCACTAAAGCACTCCATTTTCAGCAATTACGCGGATGAATTTACCGGTGCGGAATCTACCGCTTGCCCCTGTACCTGTCAAAAGAAGCGCCTCAGAAATCTGAGGATACTCAAATATCTGAGGCTTTTTGTTGCCAAAAACCCCTAAAAACAGGCGATAAGACGCACATTTTCCCCTTATTGAAGAATGGCACAATTATTGCTTGTGTACAGACATGACGATAATCGCTTGAATTATACCAGAAAGGAGCACGACCATGGTAGCGATGAATGAACTCACGGATCGGGAAATTTTGCTGCGGGCCGCCGAAGACCAAGGCCACCTCAGCGTGCTAGTCAAACGCTATCGCACCCCCCTGTACAACTTTGTCTATCGCTTTGTCGGCGACAAGGAAACAGCCGAGGACATCGTCCAAGAGACTTTTCTCCGCTGCCTGCGCCACAGCCACCAGTACCCAGCCATCGAACAGGTTTCCACTTGGCTCTACACCATTGCTGGCAACTTGGCCAAAACCGAGTTGCGTCGCCGCAAGCGCTGGAATTGGATTCCGATCAGTCCCAGTGACGACGAACAGACCGCCGCCTTTTACGAGCCGACGGCCAAAGACCCGCTGCCGGGCGAACAGACCGACGGCAACCGCGTCAAGGCGCTCGTAGTTGATGCCATTGAGGACCTACCCACAGAATTTCGCGCCGCCGTGCTCCTCCGCGACTTGAAAGGACTCTCGTACGAGGAAATTGCCAAGATCATCAACTGCCCCGTAGGCACGGTCAAATCGCGCGTCAACCGGGGCCGCCTGCGGCTGCAAAAGACCTTGCGCGGGCTAGCCGAAGAAGTGATTGGATCGCTCGCCGCGGCAGCCTGATCCCTCTGCCATATCCCCGTAGAGGCGTTGTCATTGCCCTGAGGCTTGCTCCTAATTATTTTCGCTCACCTGCAATTAGGAGCACTCCATGACTATTGATGCCCAACGCCTCTACGGCTTTGTCGAGCAACTGCTCGCCGCGCACGCGCCCTCGGGCGCGGAATCCGCGATGGACGCCCTCGTCACCGAGCTCGCCGCCCCCATCGGCGATGCTGTCTGGCAAGACGCGGCCGACAACATCATCATTCACATCAAGGGCCAAAGCCAAGATCAGCCCGTGGCCGCCGTCGCCCACAAGGACGAAATCGCCCTTATCGTCAAGCGCATTGACTCCGACGGCAAAATCAGGGTGCAACCCTTGGGCGGTTTGCACCCTTGGGCACTAGGTGAGAGTCCAGTAGAAATCCTAGCGCGGGACGGCCTCTGCCCGGGCGTACTCTCGACTGGTGCCAAGCACGTCTCCACAGAAAGTCCAGCGGGGCGGCTCAAAGACGGCCAACCACTCAAGTGGGAACAGATGTGGATTGAAACGAGGCTCGCAGCCGAGGAGCTAGCCCAGCGCGGGATCCGCGCCGGCACTCGCGTCGTCATCGCCGGCAAACACAAGACGCTCTGGCGTTTGGGCGATTGCGTCTGCGGCTACAACCTCGATTGCCGCGCCGGCTTGGCAGCCATGCTCGAAGTAGGCCTGCACTTGCGGGAAAACCGACCGGCCCAAGACGTATATCTCGTGGCCAGTTCCAGCGAGGAAATCGGCGGTCACGGCGCGATCTACGCACTCGGGCGGCTGCCGGTTGACGCGGCCGTTGCCGTTGACATTGCGCCCGCGGCTGCCGAATACGGCACGGCCAACAGCGGCGATCCCATCATCGGCGTCCGCGACACTCGCGGCCTGTACGACGCGCGCATCATCGAGCGCTTCGACGCCCTAGCCGCCGCCTGCGGGTTCAACATCCAAACAGCCGTCCTCACTTCGTATTCCAGCGACTCGTCAATTGCCAAAACGTCCGGTGCCATTGCGCGCGCTGCGTTGATTGGCTACCCGGGCGACAACACGCACGGGTACGAAATCTGCGCGTGGGACGGCATCGTCAACACGGCGCGGT
>JAGWBY010000059.1:0-2570 GCA_021295675.1 Candidatus Latescibacterota bacterium
CATACCTAGAAGCCCAAGTGGATTACTGGCGTGTATAAGTAAGGATACTATGGATACCATTCGCCCCATCCGCGAGTCGGAACTCGACGAACTCATCGACCTGCTCTGCGCCGTACACAACCCCGAGGGCCACGAGCGCTACCGAGGGTACATGGAGGGCGATCCGACTTGGTGCCCGTCGCAGACGCCGGTCGTTGTCGTTGGCGGCCGCATTGTATCGACGCTGCGCATCTGGGACCGCTGGGTCCACCTCGGTGCCACGCCCGTCCGCATGGGCGGCATCGGCGGCGTCACCACGCATCCCGATTATCGGCAACGCGGCATAGCGACGCGGCTCATGGAGCATGCGGCCGAGTACATGCGCGACGATGGCTACGACTTAGGTCTGCTGTTCACGATGATCCCGGCGCGCTTCTACCGGCGTCTCGGTTGGTGCTGCGTGCCGCTCATGGGATTTCATGCCAAGCTGCACCGCCCTCCGCAGCCGGGGCGGTCCGCACTTGAGGTGCTGCCATTTGACGAGAGCCGCGACTTGGAGGAGACGGTGGCGCTCTATCAGCGCTATAACGCCGGTCGCAGTGGCAGCCTGTTGCGTCCGCGTCCGTACTGGGACTACGCCCCCTCCCGCGTGCGGGGCGTGTTGCCCACCGCTGTCGTTCTCAGCGGGTATATCAACTGGGAGAGCGATGACGACGGCGTTGAGGTGTACGAAGTTGCTTACGAGAGTGGCCCGGCCCTCAATGCCCTCGTGCAGCACCTGCTCGATGAGTGCGCGGTGGCTGAGGCGACGGAGATCCACGGCGAGATCCCCTACAACCACCCTTTTGTCGATGCCCTAGTTGCTACTGCTGATGCCGATCTGGGGATCACGGGCGATAGCTCGATGATGGCCCTGCCTTTCGACCTCGGCGCGCTGATTGCCAAGGCCGTGCCTGAAGCGTTGGGGTCGGTCCGTGAACTGTCGGTCGATCTGATGTGTCGGCTCCTGTTTGGCGAGTCCTCTGGCCGCGACTTGGAACCTATCCTCCGCGCCCGAGGGATCTCGCTGGAGGCCGGGGAAGTTCGTCGGCTTGAGGAGTGGTTTCCGCGCCGCGAGGTCATCTTCTGGGAGCCCGACCACTAGAACTCCCCAAAGCAGGCCCAGCTCCCGGTCATCCGCCGCGAGCGGCCCCGGCTGCTGCGGCCCTTCGACGATCTCCACTTCCGCTTTGAGCCGCCGACTGATCCCGTGCGTCGGCGCATCCTCGCCAATCTCCTAGACGACTGTGAGTTGTATGCTGGACAGCGGCCGTGGCCGCGGATTCCGCGACGGCCGGATAGCCCTCATCCGTATCACCAGCTCTATTTGACCTTTTACACTGCTATGCAGGCTACGGCTTTAATCGAGAACTACGCTTTTGCTTGGCGGTTGACTGGCGACCGGCGCTGGCTCGACCGGACCCGCGCTTGGCTGCGGGCGGCGGCTGGTTGGGACCACGACGACCGAGTGGAGGAGCACTTCTACACGGCCTTGGCCCTCGACCTGCTGGACGGAGAGTTGACGGCCAGTGAGAAGCGTCAGGTCCGCGTCTGTCT
The DNA here is from genome assembly GCA_021295675.1 of Candidatus Latescibacterota bacterium. Next base: position 1,576 of record JAGWBY010000059.1, read on the forward strand.
CGTGCGGCAGTTGGAGCGCTGGTGGCCGGATGTGGACGAGCAACGCCACTCGGGAGAAGGGGGGCACCACGCCGTCGTAGATAACGGGCACTTTGGCGTGGCCGCTCTGCACCTGCTGGGTGAGCACCCCAAGGCGGAGGCGTGGGTACAGGCGGTCATCGATCGCTTCCGCGCCGCCATTCTGCCCCACGGCTGCGGCCCTGCTGGCGAGCCAGTGGACGGACCTTCCTTCTGGCCTTGGGAGAATCTCTGGCTCCTGCAGTTTGCCGACGCGCTGCGCAATGTCACTGGCATTGATCTCGGCCGCGAGGTGCCGACCCGGCTGCGGCGGCCGCTGAGGGCAGCGCCGCGCAAGATTCCCGACCAACTCTACTATCCCGCCAACGCCAACGTGCTCGGCACCCAGCTCAACGCCTGCTCTCCCGCTCTCCTGCGGCTGGCCCAAGAGGCTGGCGACGAGATGCTGCGCGACGCCGCCCTTGCCGACCCGCGCCTAGGCCGGATCTACCGCTTCGGTGGTGGCGTCAAAGGCTCGACCGCGGAGTGCATGATCTCTTACGGCCCCTACGCGTACTGCTTTTACGATCCCGACTTCCAGGAGGCTGAGCAACACCGCCCGGCTCCGCTGGCACGCCGTTTTGAGGCGCGCGGCGGTCGCTCTGCTGTAATGCGCACTAGCCACGGACCCGACGCGGCGATTCTTTGCGTCAGTGGGTACGAAGGCGATGTGGCCCACGGCTTTATGAACTTGCACGTGCAGTGGGCGGGGAATCCCGTGCTGCGCACGATCAGTGCCGCCGAGGCTCAGCCGGTGAGTTGCGGTAGCCTGCCCTGCGTGGGCGGTCAAAACGAGATCGTCGCCGTGCCGGGCGGTCTGGAGAGCACGCGGCAGTGGCAGCGGCTGCGCGTCTCCTCCCGGCGCACCGAGCAGGAATATTGGTTGTTGACCGGGGAACAGCCGGTTGTTCTCGTGGCGTTGCGACGTCGGCCGCGCG
>JAGWBY010000059.1:2632-8528 GCA_021295675.1 Candidatus Latescibacterota bacterium
CCAATGGTGGACGTCTGCGCTTGCGTTTCCGATTGCGGGGACATGAGGACGGGCCTCGGGTGTTGTTCAACACGGGGAACGGCGTCGGTGGGATCGGTGGGACGGGGGGCAACACTTTTGCCCTCGTTGCCGAAGAGGACGGTAGGATGCGCTTCAGTGTGCAGAGCCAGAACGGCCACAAGGTAGCGGTGTGCGCGCCGAAAAGGGTGGACGCTGGAGTTTGGCACGAGGTCGAGATTGGGTGGGGTGGCTTCAACCGGCGGGTGGGCAGGCCGTGGATGGAGATTGCTGTCGATGGCGAGGCGAAGCGCATCGACGATCCGGCCACCTTCGGCGAGGTGGGCCGCGACTCTCAGGGACTCGCCTCGCGGCAGGAACCGCGCACCTTTTACGTGTGGCCGCACTCCACCCTCGCCTTCGGCGGTGCCGTGCAGACGCCCGGCGTTTCCGCGGCCTGCGATTTGGCTCTCATTGACCTTCGCTGTCCGGGCCGTCGGCGGCTGACCGTGGATCCTGCTAGGAGTTGGGGACCGGAGACGGGCGATGGCGAGTTGGCCTATAAGCTGAACCCGGTGGACCTGCGCGGCTTGGACCGGGATCGCGCCCGTCTTGGCGCTGGACGGCGCGTAGTGGATTTGATCGCGGTGTTCGGAAAGGGTCTTCAACTGCGGACGGAGGGCTGGCCGCTGGCAGCCTCGTCAGTTTTCTACCGGGTGCTGCCGAGGCGTCAACGCGGCTGGTGGCGGGCACGGACGACGATGTTCTCGTCCTCGCCTTTTGCAGCCGCTCGGCGAAGGCTCGAGTCACACGGGAGGGCGATCGGTTCCGGCTACGCGCTGGTGATCGGGAGTTTTCCTTCGACGTGTTTCGGAAGAGCGGTGCCATCCTGCGCTCTCGCTGAGATCCTTGCTGATGTTACGCACAGGCTCCTAGGTATGGGATGCTTCGACTCCGCTTCGCTCCACTCAGCATGACAAGGAAGGAACGCGCCCGCTGCTGTCATGCTGAGCGAAGCGAAGCATCTCATACCCAACACTCGTGCGTAACATCAGATCCTTAGCGACATTCCACTAATGCCTCAAACGCAGCATTTTCGAGTCGCCAGACCGAAATTCGAAAGACAGTGTAACGAGCTCAACGCGTGTTGACACTCGCAACGCCTGAATGGTCTCCTCCAAATGCGCGGAAGGGTTACCATCCATGTCAAACACGAAGCAATTCCCGCAGGAAGGAGAGGTGCATTTCTGCGTCGAATTCGGCAGAGTAGAGAAATAGTAGATGAGAGCAAAGTACGAGATCGAATGATGCCGACAGGAAAGGCAATTCCGGTAGGCAGGCAGATACGTAGCGACCACTCCGAGTCGCTACCTGAAAATCGGCAATGAAGGCTGTGAGGACGTCGCGCCGGCGTTGGACGACACCTTCCGGGCTGCCGTAGTAATCCCACTGCATTCCCGCGAGCATCTGTGCCGCTGTGAGATCGAAGTCGGCTAGAAAATCTCTGGCAGAAAACCTATATATGGGATCAGCGGCGACAACGTATCGTCCGTTTCTACTCCATTCCGCGGCGAACGACGACGGTCCACCCCCGCAGTCCAATATGCGCACAGATGGCGCGACGTCAGATAGCGCGAAGAACGCCTCGTATTCGGCGGCGCTACGGCCCCACGGGGGGACGGCTCCGCCAAAATCAAAATCGCTTGACATGAATTCTACCGGTCAGGAAGCACGTCGCGGTGGCGAGTCTCCGGTTCACCCGATTGCGGCATCCGTCATGCGCAGAATCACTATTTCTACTTCGCGTACCGCCGATTCGACTTTGATGCCGTACTCTTCTTCTAAAGCTCGCCGTGTCTGATCAAAGGTTTTAACCGGCAATACAAAGTCATATTTCCCTGCCAAGTGTGTTTCGTTGAAAAATATGCACTCTGTCCAACTTTCAAGGTAATCGGCAAGCTGATCTATCGTGATATTGGAGCCGGTAAACTGATTATTGGGTGTGCTCATGGACGAGCCGCCGCCCAAGTCAGACATATCCGTCAATTGAGGGTTAGAACAGGTTAGCGCCCATCCTTCCTGTTGTTCTACAACACGACAAATCGCGATGCCAAATATATCGCACAGCACGTCTACCGCTCGTTCCCTTGCCGACTTTGCTTTCAGAGGATGGAGAGAACGCAACTCAACGTCCAACAGTTCTTCTGGTTCTTTCCCTTCAATCCGCATCCGGGAGAGGGGACGATCCAATAGCGAGCAAATCACATCGACCACTCGACGCCCGTAAAATTCTGCTTCGAATTGCTCGTCGCCAATACCCAAACTGGCCTCTCTGCGATCGGAAGCATTTCGCTCAATTTTTAAAAAAAACAAGGTGTCTGGAGTGACCGCCGGCACGGTTTCTGAAGAGGTGGTTGGTTCGGCTACTTTGGGTACGTTGTCCGTCTGGAGAAACTCTTCTAACAATTCCGTGGTAAAAAAATGTGGATGACCGTGCCAACGGAGTAGACCTTGTGAGTCTATGAGAAAGGTATGAGGGATACTTTGTATGCCATAGGCATCGAACATTGTACCCTCTCGATCTGCGGCAACTCCGCCCTTTATCGGCCTTTTTTTTAGGAAGCGTTCTATGGTATGGGGCTCTTCACGGGTCAACGAGACAAAAAGGGTGTCCTTACTGCCATACGTAGCGACGAGTTCATTGAGATGAGGAATGGCGGCGATACACGGGCCACAATGAGTGCCCCAGAACTCAAGGATTACATTCTTGCCAGAAAATCCATTTTCCTCTTCTAGCGTACCGCTAATCCATTCACTGACCTCAATCGCGGGGGCCGGTTGGTCAATTGCGGGGTAATCCATTCTGAATCCTTTTCTTTTTAGCTGCGTTCAGTTAACTGCTTATATCCGAACAATTAGTTCGGATAGCGGCCGCTAGATGTTATTAGGAAATGAAGGTACGTCTCTTGGTAGCATAGTCGCAATAGCAACGAGCGGTCAGATTCCTATATGCAGCGGACTACGCGGTGGATGGTTGGCGTAGGCACGCACGGAGAGTAGAGAAATCGGTCAAGGGCGCGGCGTGGCCCGAATCTCGACTTGGGTCCCGTCGCGCACTGGCGTCGTCACTCGCAGCACGCTGGGCCGCACGACCTCTGCCGCTAGTTCCCACCCGTCCACTACTACGCGGGGGTCGCGGCACCAAGCCGCTGGTACGGTGGCCTCCAGCGTCAAGCTGCGGTACGGCACCTGTTCGGGCAACTCCGGCAGGCCGATGCAAAAGCGCTGCGCTTCGTCATTGTCGTCCACGGCTTCGATCCGAGCATGACGCCGCATCAGATGGTAGCTGAGCGCCTCTTCGGGCAGTGCGCACCAGACCGCATCGCCCCCCTCGGACAGCACCGTCTCAAAGCGCTGCCGTAGCTGGGCCTCGGAGCAATCCTTGTTGGGATGCACGGCTGTTTCCAGCGGACAATGGCAATAGTCGATAAGCCAGCCTTGCACGGCCTGGGCTTGGCGGATGTTGCGGTACGGGTCGTAGGCGCTGTAGAACGGCTCGTAGTAGTGGTCGTGCAGCGCTGTGCGGTTGATCCAGAACAGCTCGTCTTCGGGCAGGTTGAGCGCGTCCGTTAGGCTCATGGCACCTAAGTAGCCGTAGCGGCGGCAGGCTTTGAGGACGTGGTCGGCCATGTTCGTGTTGTTGCCGGGCGAGCAGTAGAGGATTATCGGCTCGCCGAGGGCTTCTTCCAGTACTTGCTTGGCGTGGCCGAGCTCCTGGTCCACCATTTCCGGCGTGATGATTTCGTGGGTCCACGAGTGGTTGCCCACGCCCCAGCCGCGAGCGAGCAGGTCGCGCCGATAGCCGTTGTAGCTGGAGTTGCCGGCTTTGCGGATCTCGCCCATCTGGCCGACGAGCAGTTCCACGTGGCCGGGGATGGCGTACTCCTCGTGCATGGGGATGGCGAAGCGGTGCAGATCGGCTAGGGCCTCGTCGTAAGTGATGGAGTAAACCCAGCGCTTGCCGTACTTCCACGGACAAATGCTCAAGCTCATGGCTGCTTACCTTTCATCTGATCGATGGCCTGTTGGAATTGCGCGAAGGTGCAGCCGAAGCCCAAGGTCCACTCGAAGATGTGGAGGCTGCGGGAACGACGCTGGCGTCTCCACCCCGACGGTTGCATCGCGGATCACCACGCAGCGATAGCCGCGAGCCAGCATGGGCCGCGCTCCCCCCTCGGCGCCGAGCAGGCACATGTCGGCTGCGAATCCCATATAAATGAGCGTATCCACGCCGCGACTGCGCAGGTAATCGTCCAGCACGTCAGAGTAGAAAAAGAGAGGCTCGTCTCCAACCGGGGAGACGATTTCGGCGCGCCGCATCTGCGCTAGCGGCGAGCGCTCCATGTAGTCGATGCCGTGGGCTCGTTCGAGCATCTCCTGTTGGTGTGGGTGCACGGATCCCGACTCTCCTGAGCGCCGCGACTCGATGTGGGGATACTGGTGGTCCATCCAGTCCGTCTCGACGTGGCAAACCGGCATCCCAATTGCGCGGGCCGCGTCCATGGCCGGGCGGATGACCTCGGCCATGATGCGCCCGGCCTCCTGCGTTGACTGAAGCCAGCCCATGCCGACACAGTAGTTGATGTCCACGGGAGGACCGTCGGGGCAGCCGATGTTCCAGCAGTGCATGCCCACTAGGGCCGTTTTGTCCACCGGTAGCGACAGGGTGACCTGTTCGTATCCAGGACGGTCAATCGGCAAGGCCCGGTAGTAACGGGCGGCGAGTTGTAGCGCGTTCTCTGTCATCGCCGGTACTCGTCGGCAACGTGGCGCACGATCGCGGCCACCTGCTCGCAGTGGTGAGGCTCGTACTTATCGCAGAACGTGCTCCAGCGGATGAAGCGTTCCAGCAGCTCGTGCGCGTTCGGGCAGCACGTTGCGTCGTAGCGGTAGGTGTGCGACGCCGGTGGTTGCGAGTACGGGAAGCGCTGTCGCTCGGCCGCTTCAGTGAGGTAGGGCAGGGCCGCTGGCAGCAGATAGTAGCGCGCTTGGCTCGCCCCTAGGATGCCAGCGGCTGCTACCTGCGCGCCGAACTCTTCTGCGTCACAGCGGAACTGCTCTAGGTCGATGGTGAACCCCGCCATCCAGCAGGAATAGACCTCAGTCTCCGGTGGGATCGGCAATGCCGAGACGCCGGGGATTTCATCGAGGAGGGCGCTCAGCAGACGGATCATGCGATCGCGCTTCTCCACCTGCGGCCGGATGATTTCTAACTGGGCCAAGCAGATCGCCGCGGTTGACTGGGTCATGCGGTGGGCGAAGCCGTTGACTGTGTGTACGCGCCCGAAGTGCTCGACCATCTCCCCGCCGCGACTCTGGCCGACAAAGCGCGCCCGCTCGGCCAATGCGTCGTCGTTGGTGAGGATGCAGCCGCCCACGTCGGAGCCCATGGTTTTCTCCGCGTCGAAGGAAAAGGCCCCCGCCGTCGATAGGGTGCCGGCGTAGCGGCCTTTGTAGCGACCAAAGACCGCTTGGCAGGCGTCCTCATAGACCACTAGGCCGTGGCGCGCGGCGACTTCGTTGATGGCGTCCATGTCGCAGATCAGGCCGGTCAGATGCACGACGAGGATCGCCCGCGTGTGCTCGGAGATGCACGCCTCAATGGTCTCGGCATTGACGTTGATGGTGCCGGGTGCGGCGTCAGCGAATACGGGGATGTAGCCAGCGCTGATTAGGCCCTGCACGGTGCCGTAGTCGCTGACCGAGCTGACTACGATTTCGTCGCCGGGTTCGAAGTTGAAGGCTGCGGCTAATACGGCTAGGGCTGGCGTGCATCCTGGCGTGGCGATGCAGTGTGCGACGCCGTGGGCCTCGGCGAAGGCTGCTTCGAACCGGCCCA
>JAGWBY010000059.1:8551-16059 GCA_021295675.1 Candidatus Latescibacterota bacterium
TGGCTCGCGGGCCGATCTCGCGGGGAAAGGGCTGCGGCAGCGGTCCATCGAACTCCTGCTGGGACGCGGCCCCGTAGCGCGCGTGCTCGCGTCGTCGGACGGTAGCGGTATTGGATGTCATGGAAGGCTCCGGTTTGCGGAAAATAGGTACTCTAGTGTTTGATATAATCTGGCAGGTGTCAAGCTCTAGAACTAGCGGGCATTGAGCCGATGGTGCGGCCCCTTGGATCAACGACGCATTGAGCGGCCTAGCCAGTACTTGATAAAGTCCCCATTTGGCGTAATTTGTGGCATTATTTCACCTGCATTGGGAATTGCGGAACTATGGCCACCGAGACTGCTGGATGCGCCAAAGACTACAAGACGATGGTAAGAGAGGCTGTTTCCTGCGAGGAAATATTCCTCAGACTCACCATGAGTGGCGGGATTCGAGGCGAGTGCATCCCTTGGACTAAGGCCGTGGTACGCCCTGTCGAGTTGAGAGGTGAAAGGCACTACCAATTTATCTACTACGAAAGCAAAAAGGGGCTAACCAAGAACTACAGCGGCGCAGAGTTTCCCCAAAGACTCGAAGCCTTGCTCTCCATGCCGTTTCGCCTCATCCACGTGCAGACGACGAGCGGCGACCTCCATATACGCATCACCAAAAAGGGGAAAGTGCTACTCACAAAAGCTAGACCTTCCCGAACTGAACCGCGGCCACATCTGGCACACAACCGCGTCAAAGGTTATCCGATTCCCCGGGATACTCCAGATCGATTTCTCCAGGGCATTGGCATCATGGATTCGTCTGGCGAGGTAAAGCCCACCATGCAGAACAAATTCCGCCAGATCAACGAGTTTATCAGGCTCATGAGTCAGGCCATTGCGAGGAGTGGTCTCTCCGGCCGAGAACTGACGATTGTCGACTGCGGCTGTGGGAATGCCTATCTGACCTTTGCCGGGTACCACTATCTGCATCACATTCAGGGCGTATCGGTCCGGGTCATTGGGATTGATAGAGAAGTCGAACTCATTGAGCAATGCAACGAGTTGTGCGATTCCCTAGGCTGGAGCGGGTTGGAGTTTTTCCAAGCCCGGATCGCCGATTATGCGGCTGAGGTCGCTCCGGATATCGTCCTGAGTTTACACGCGTGCGACACTGCGACCGATGAGGCGATTGCACAGGGAGTAGTCTGGCAGAGCCCCATTATTCTCGCGGCTCCCTGTTGCCAGCACGAATTGCGTCCCCAGATTGAAGCTTCTCCGTTTGAGCCGGTGCTGAAACACGGCATTTTAAAGCAGAGAACCGCTGATATCCTGACGGACGCCTGTCGCGCACAAATACTGCGCATTTTGGGCTACCGCACAGATGTGGTCCAATTCATAGACTCGAAACACACGCCCAAGAATCTGATGATCCGCGCCGAGAGAACCTCGAACCCGGGAAATCGGTCGGCCATAGCACAGTACAAGGCCCTCACCGATTTTTGGAAAATTGAGCCGAGTATCGAAAGGCTATTGAAAGACGAACTCGCACCATATTTCGAGCGCGATTGAGCATGACTGAGGCGCGGGATTAGACATAGGCGCGAGATGCGCCGTAGCAGACATCGCGCTTTTATGGGAAGAGTGACGTTCTCTCGTCAAATTAAATTCTCCGAAACAACCCCTTGCAAAGAATCACGAGAATTAAAGAAACCACTGCCATACTTTGTTCCGTCATAGTTGCGGATGCGTATTCCAGGCTGCGATCCCAAAGGCCCAATATGGATCACATACGAATCTATGATTAGCTCTGCTCCCCATTTTTCCGATATAGAAGAAGACCACTCATCAATCGCGGATTTTTGTTCGGGGAGTTGGTCGCGGTAGGCTGTAACCAAGCTCTCGAAGGGAAGTTGATATTGCCAGCCCTTCGTAAATTCGACGGACCGATCAGGCAAAAATTCCTCGCAAGCTAAGGATGCTAATGGGCGTCCATCTACTTCCAATTGCAGGAGATAGATCAAGGCTTCGCCTGTGGTGTGAAGTAATTGTGGAATCCGTCGTATCAGAACTTCCGCTAAACGATTCCCATCCGGCCCAGCCGCTGAATGAAGGACACTTGGAACTTCGGGCGGAGTGGGGATGAAAGGGGGGTTAGCAAAGAGCCAATCGAACGGCTCTTGGGGGTGAAACTGCTCTATATCAGATATATGGACTGCATAGCGATGATCGGGAATCCCGTTTTCCACCGCATTGTGATGAATAAAATCGCTGACTCTGGGATTGAGATCGACAAAATGAGCTGATTCTGCACCCAGGTGGAGAGCTAAAAGACCTAATGGACCACTACCTGCAAAAGGCTCAATAACTCTTTTCCCTTGCAAGAGATTGCGATGCCGCGCCATGTAAGCCATTTGGATACCGCTGGCTTGTCCCAGAGGGATAATGCGTTGGCGATCCGATTTAGACAAGGATTCCGTGCGGAATACCATGTCATCAAACTGGTATTGCCAATAATCATCAGTATCAGGAAGCGATTTGAGACGAATCTCTGTCATTTAATTATTATCGAAGTACTCGTTGATATCGGGTTTCTTCACCCAAACCGAGCAGCGGTTGGGCGACGGGCTGAACGCCCGAAGCCGTGCACGGCGTGTCAAGCGATGACGCGCGCTGGGGCGGTACGCGAAGGGGGGCATCCTTACTGTATATTCTCTCCAAAGACTCCAACGCAAAGAAAAGCTCTGCTCTTTCTTGCCATCCAGGCAAGAGATTGACATCAGACCGATAGCCCTCCAGAAAGCTCTCTTGGAAATTGTTGAATGCCTTCACCCGATCCTCAGAGGCACCAGCGATCCAACGATTTTTCATAATTCCAAAATCTGCCTCTGGGGGCAAAGCTAATGCGCGGTCGAAGTCTACCAAGCCCCCAAAGTGCCACCCATCTTTCTCTTGAGAGATCAGGATATTCTTGGGATCAATATCTGCCTGAACAAGACAAGAGGATGTTTCCGAAGACAGCAATGTCTTGGCTCTTTTTTGAAAAAAACGCTCCAAATTTTCGCAATCATCCTCCAACAGAATGCCATGTTTTCTATACAAATCAAGGACGAAAGTCACCCTGTGTACAAATGCCTCATCAGAGGTCCCTGCAATACTCCAAAGAATAGGTTTAAAATGTGGCATCGGTAAAGACCAATCAGGGATTGGCAGATCTCCATGGAAACGAAAGGTTATGCTATGGAGTGTTGCAACAGCTTCGCCCACTTCGTATCCGATTTGCCGAAGACAATCTTCTGAAAGTTCCTTGTCCAAAACCGTTGTTATTGAGGACCTCCATTAGCTGGAACTGATAGCTCTTTACCATTCTGTCTGCTTGGAACGGAGAGCAGGATAGGACGAATTGCCCTTGGGATGATTCTATGAAAAAGTGAGTGCTGAAATGCGCTCGCGATTCAAGCAACCGCAGATCAGTGAGACCGTAGGCGACGGTGGCGATGTCGTTCCAGCGATTGTCCATGATGGACTCGGAGAGCGCTTGACGTTTTGGTTTCAAAAGTCTCGATGTGGTCCATAACGCGTCTGTGCATCCTGAGATTAGGTCGGCGGCTGTTCTTCGATGCCGTCGAGGATGATGTCGAGTTGGTCTTCGGGTGCGTAGTACGCGCCGGGCGCGTTGTTAGAGCCGATGTCGCCCATCAGGCGTCGCTGGCGCGGCGTCATGCGCTCTAGCACTTCGGGCGGTGCCTTCTCGTAGTCCCACGGCCGCGACCATAGCTGCCCGTAGCGAAAGGTAACGCTGCGCCGGATGTCCTCGCCCTCGTTCGGGGCCACGCCGTGCCACAGACCGTAGGTGAAGATGACGGCATCGCCAGCCTCGGCGGCTAGCTGGACGCCGCCCTCCGGCCATTCTCCCTTGGCAAAACCCTTCTCGGGAAAGTCCCGGCGATGGCTGCCGGGTACGAAGCAGAAGTTGGCCCGGTTATCTGCGGGGATGTCGGTCAGGAAATACTGGATCTTAAAGTTGAGCGGACGGCTGTCCGGCTCGACGCGGAACTCGCGCAACGAGGCCCCTCCGTCGGTGTGCCAGTCAAAGGGCATGTCCCCACTGGAATAGCGGACGTAAATCACCGTGCCCATAATCTGGAGATAGGGTCCCATCAAATCGACGATGACGCCGAAGGTGTTGGGATGGTCGATCAGCGAATCGAAATCCGGCGATCGCTCGACCGTCTGGATGATGTTGAAGGCGTCCTGCTCGCGGGCTTCGGGGTGGGTCTCGCGGTATTTGGCGACCACCTCGTCGGTTGCAGCCAGATAGCCTGCGACTTGGTCGCGGGTGAGGGCACCCTTGAGATGGAGATAGCCCTCTTCCACCCAGTTGCGTCTCATGTCGTCGGTGAGGCGTCGCACGATAGTCTCGGTTTGTTTAGGAGTGGGTAGTGTGCTCAAAATAGGATGTTCTAGCCCCGCAAAAAAGGATGACTCAGTTTACGGTCTGTCCAGTCGAGAAACTATAGCGCATATCTCAGTCAGGAAGTCTGGCACCCAGGTTTTGGATATGGGAATTGCGTCCAAACCAAATTCAAGGATCCATTGCAGACAGTGGACGCTCCAGCAGAGCCCGCCCATGTCAAGGTGCCAGTCTGTAACTTCCTCCTGTATTCCTCGATCTTTTAGCCCGGACCTGTAGGCCCCGATTAGTGCTTCCCGGGAAATATGTTGGTCTTTCCCCTCGTTAATTAGGCAATAGAGATCTCCGAGGTGAGGGCTGATACGCGCATTTGCCCAATCGACGGGAACAATGCGTCCGCTGACGTTTAGAAGATTCTTGGCGTGATAGTCATTGTGATTCAGTGTGAGGGGAAGCTCTTGGTATAATCGATCTAAGTGTCTTGAGAATGAGTTGAGTCCCCCCAAGGCATCCCGGTGCTCCGAACCTGCGTGCTCTGTCACGTAGTCAAAGTCAAGCAGGAGTTGGTCTTTGGTCAGCAAATGTCTTTGAAGATCAGAATCACGGATCTTGCCGATCCTGTCTGCAGAAGCCCGAATATCCGCGAGCTTGCGGGCCGCATTTAGGAAAGCTGGCTTTGATGGCTGTTGTTCGAGGTCTGTACCTCTCAGATCCTCCATGAGCATGATATACTCAGAATCGCTCGCATAGCTTGCGAAGACAGTCGGCGCATCTATGGCGAGAGGGATCAGACACTCTCGGTAGATCTCCAACTCCGTAGGACCTTTGGTGGGAATTCCCCGCTTGGCGATTAGGGTGCGGCCTTCATCGTCCAATGTTAACCGGAACACTTGCGAAAGAGACCACTCCCGGAGAGGATCTATACCTACGACTTTGGCCGGTTTGAGAGGGTCGGCAATCAACTCCAACCAATTAGGGAAGCTATCCGTGGTCATCATCAGATCGAAGTTGTCGAAAATGGCGAGACCCCTACTTGAGTCGGAATATTAACTGGCAGTGCGCTCTGCGCGTTAGCCAGCCATCGCGAGGCTGGCGTTTCTTCACGGCTATTGCAGGCGCTTTGGAGCACCTAGGTGCAGCCACCGATCCTGGATTTTCTCATACATACGGTAGCACTCGGTGCCACCAATCACATCGATATGTGTGTTATCCAGAACGCAGAGCCCCTTGGTATCATGTGCAGATAGGATGAATCGGTTCCCCAGCGACTCTACGCGCAGACCCTCCAGATGGGCGAAAAAAGCCAAGTCGCGCCGCATCATCATGTCACCCTGATCCGACAAGATCGCCCACACGGCGCGATGTTTCCGAACCTTGGCCCCAGCGTACTCGTCGAGGCGCTGCTGGGCCTGGCTCGCAGTCGGTGGGCTGCCATGCTGGCCCGTAAACAGCATGAATCCGGGCAGACTAACCACCTCTCCTGTCAGGTGGGTTTTCGTTTTGCGCAGCTTGAGCATCAGGCACCAACTCTCACCGGGAAGCTCGCTCAATGTGATTACGGCGATGCCGCCAGGCCGGGAAGACATCCGGACAGCTAACGGTGGTGATCAGGCGGTCGTATAGCGCGGCCTTTGGATGCCCATTGGCACCGTCGCCGGTAACTATGTGGACGTTTTTCAGTCCAGCGCGCTTGATGTGCCGCCGTGCACTTCGCGCTACATCGGGCTGGTTGTCAATGCTGACTACGGACCCAGATGATTCCACTAGGTGAGCCATCAACGCGGCGTTCCAGCCGGTGCCTGCACCGATTTCGAGCACTCGCGTTCCAGGACGAATGTCTAACGCCTCAAGCATGTTCATCACCAGCGACGGCTGTGATGTGGAACTCGGCGGATCCCGGCGGCTTAGCAGTGCCTCATCTGAGTAGATGCGCTCGAGCTGGTGCTTCGTGGGACGAGATGTATTTACGTTTATGAAACGGAGGTACTTCGAGCGTGTGTGCATCCGGTCGACGAACCATTGGCGCGGGGCAGCTCGCACCGCGTGCTCTAGTCTCTCCGACTTCAGACACTGGTTAGCTTTTAGCATAGAGACGAAATGGTCGAGTATAGTGCTTGTTTTCATGGCTTGTTCTCTCTGCGTTCCTCAGTGTGTACCTATTGCCGGCGCTTCAATAGGAATATCATTTCGGGTGCTTCGGGCCCGATTGGTCTCCGATCGAAGGATCCGAATTCTTCTACGCTCTCAAGACCTGCAGCGCAGAAAAGCACTTTGAGGTGAGGATACGTATAGAAACTCATTTTCAATGGCTGTGCTTCCTCAGACAGAACTTTGTCACCTTCACACAGCCGAAAGATAAACCTGCCCGAGAAATTCAGATTGATTAGGTCAATCTCGTCCTTTACAAAGTACCGTCGAACCATCCGATTCGTTCCATCTTGTGCAGGCCACTCTAGGTCCAAGTATTCTTCGCCGACGCCTGATAGAATTTTGGCGAAACTGGGATTGAATACGTCAAACGCGAGGATACCGCCATCGGCCAAGTGTCTCCTAGCGTTTTGCAGAGCCGCTAGTTGATCTTCCGTAGTGTACATATGCTGCATAGGTCTGAATGGAATGACTACCAAGGAAAATTGGTCACCCAAATAATGGGTGCGAAAATCTCCCTCTATAACTCGCGTTCTCCGTTGTACGCTTCCACTTTCTTTGGCGAGCTTTGTGCGCAAGACCTCCAGCATGGAGTGAGAAGCATCCATCCCCGTGACATCCACACCTTGTCGCGCCAGCGGCAAGGTAATTCTCCCAGTGCCGCAGCCGAACTCGAGGACCGGTCCACCATACTCATTGGCTAGATTGAGGTAGAAGTCCCTGTCCACCAAATCTTCCTTGACGCTATATGCCGCGTCGTAGTGCTTCGCTCCCGAACTGTAGGAATCATCAATCATGGTGAGTTGCCTGTCGTACCGTTACATGTTATAGGATTTGCCAGCCTAGTAGGGTCCAGATAAGAACCTGCCTCAAGAAGGCCTCTCCAACTGAATGTGAGTCTCGGTCTTTCCCACGTGCTGAAATCCATACCTTTTGTAGAATGACAGCGCTCGGTCATTGCCATTGATTACCTGCAACC
>JAGWBY010000059.1:16284-41551 GCA_021295675.1 Candidatus Latescibacterota bacterium
TTCTCGGAACGCTAGCTCTCGGACGAGGTAGCAAAACTCACAGTCTGCCTCCACGGCCTTCCTAAATCTCAAGGTCATTCACGGCCTTCCTAAATCTCAAGGTCATTTGGCTCAATGACAATGTCAACGTCAATGATTGGCTTGGCGGTCATTCTCCAAAGATCACATGGTTAATCAAGGTGTTCGTGGAGCCAGTTAAGTATATCCTCGTTGTATTCTCTTGGCGGTAAGTAATGCTCACTTTCATACCAGATCTGCTGCTTGGGTTCTGGCATTGCGTTATAGAGCTCTTCGCCAGATGCACGGCCATGCGCTAACCCGAGGGGCAAAATTCAGTATATGGCTAAATCGAGCCAATGCATCGTCTGGTGCCCGCCCCGCCGCGAAACCGGGCACGGTCAGAACGACAGTGGTAAGTCGGCTTTCAAGACCCGCTACTAGAGTACCGTAATAACCGCCCATGCTCCCACCCATCAAGGCGACCTTGGTCGTATCCACTTCTGGACGGGAAAACAAAAAGTCAATGCCCCGTCTCTGGTCGGTCACGGATTGCATGGTGTAGGAGCCTGATCCCCACCACTGGGGCTTCTGTCCAGCCTTTTTCCGTTCGCCGAAGCCATAAAAATCAGCGACCAGCACACACCACCCCTCACGCGCGAGAATATCCATCCACTCGAGCGACCAGTCCTCGTTCTTGCCCCAGAAATCGTTGGCTCCGTGAAGCAGCAGAACGGCTGGATGGCGCGTTGCGATCGAAAAAATAGAATTTTTAGGATGGGTAAAGTAGGCGGGCACACGCTCATTGTTAGTGCTACTAAATTCTACTTTTTCGATAATATACGGTCGCCTATGAGGCCAAACGCCTATAACAGATGTGTCCAGAGGCTGAGACTGGTCGTACTCGTAGTGGTCGGCAATCGTTGCGAACACCTCTTCGGATACAGGCTGACGATTGATAGCCTCCTGCGGCTGACATTGGAGATTTGTTGAAACGGCTAAGATTCCTAAAATCGGTAGGAGACGCATTTTTTTATATACCCTTCTATGGATGAACCGCGCAGCGCGGTGTGGATAGGATCACTCTCCTCCTTGTCCTTGTCTAACTATTACTACCCCTCTGCAATCACGTTGACCAACCACTGTCATAGGCCGCACGAAAATTCAAAGGCGGTGATGTGACGGACATATAGATAAAGGGCTGGGTACCCGAGTTGATGAACCCATGAAGGTCTCCGTCCTCGAATCGAACGACGTCACCGGCGGCGAATTCCTCTATCGTCTCGTTTTCCAGAATCAAATTTCCAGAGCCTTGCAAGGCTATCCAAATCTGTTCGGACGTTTTATGTCGATGCGCAGCGTTTTTACCTCCAGGTGGGACGGTGACGTGTGTAATCGCGACTCTTTCCGAAGAGGAGTTCTCGGGAAATAGCAGTTGTCGAGATTCTATTCCAGAATTACAGAACACCTGAATGTCCGACGAGCGAATCAGCTCCATTCTGAATCCTCCTCAGCAATTTTCTTTGATTTTCAATCTCTGGACACTTATGTAAAACGAAGGTATGTCTCTTGGTACACAGTCGCAATTGCGACGAGCGGCTAGATCCTTGGCGGCGGCGGGCTCTTCGGCGGATGGTTGACGCACAGACACACAAGGGGCCGTCTCTCGTCTGGCGCTTCCTAAATTCAGCCTCCACATAAGGCGTCTGTTGGCGCTGGCACTTCTGTTGTATAATCATACATACTTGCAATGCAAAGGGAACCTTAAAAATATGAACGAAACCCGTCCCGTAATCGTGTACGACGGCGAATGCCGCTTCTGCCTGTGGAGCGTCGGCCGCATTCGCCGCTTTGACCGCAATGGCCGCTTCGAGTACCTGCCGCGCCAAACGGTTGGCATCGAAGAGCGGTTTCCCATCCTCTCCAGTTCTGACTTTAACACCGGCCTGCGCCTCATTCACGCTGGCGGGCAGATCGATGTTGGGGCAGATGCTGTGTACCAGATTTATCGCCGGCTTCCTCCTTGGCACCTGTTTACTGGGGTGTACCGCATTCCGGGACTGAAGCAGTTATTTCGCGCTGGCTACGGCCTTATCGCGCGCAATCGGCATCGGTTTGGCAGGGTCGAGTGCGCTGATGAGGCGTGCGAAATCCCGTACGGCGAGCGGCACAAGGGTGCCTCTGCCTGATTGCCTATGACCGCTCAACGCAACGTCCTTTTCCTCATCGCCGACGACTGGAGCCGTATCGCCGATTGCTACGGCAATAGCGTCGTCCGCACGCCGCGCATTGACTCGTTTGCCCGGGAGGGCGCGGTCTTTGAGCGAGCCTTCTGTACCAGTCCTTCGTGCGCGGTCAGCCGCGCCTGCATCCTCACTGGATATCACAGCCACACCCATGGCCAGTACGGCCACTGCCACGGCATCCACGGCTTCTCGACTCATCCCCATATTACCTCCACGCTCTCTAGCCTCAAGGATCATGGTTACGCCACGGCCTGCATCGGCAAAAAGCACGTAGAACCGCCCAGTGTATATCCCTTTGACTTTGAGCCTAAGGTCAATGCCAGAAACGGCGTCGAAATGGCCCGCGCCGCGCGCGACTTTTGGACCGCTAATCCCGACCAGCCGTTCTATATGCACGTGGGGTTTTCCGATCCGCACCGCGCGGGTCGGGGTTTTGGCAATGAGCGCCCGTACTCAGACGTGCCCGAAATTCCGTATAGCCCCGACGACGTGGTGGTGCCGCCCTATCTGCCCGATGTGCCGGATGTGCGCACCGATCTCGCCGAGTACTATCAGGCTGTCTCCCGCTTCGACTTTGGCGTGGGTTGTCTGCTCGACGCACTGGAGGAATCGGGCCGAGCCGACGAGACCTTGGTCATCGTCACCACCGACCACGCCATGCCCTTTCCCGGGGCCAAGGCGTCCTTCTTCGACAGCGGGCATCATTGCCCCTTTATTCTGCGGGCACCGGGAGTCACTGCCCCCGGCACCCGCAGTCAGTCCCTCGTCAATTGGACCGATATCCGCCCCACGTTGCACGACTGGTGCGGAGTGCCCGCGCCCGAGGATCTGCCCGGCCGCTCCCTCCTGCCGGGCCTAGCCGATCCGTCCGTCCCCGACTGGGATCACACGTTCTTTTCGCACTGCTTTCACGAGGTGGTCGATTACAATCCCTACCGGGTGCTGCGCGGACGGCGCTATAAATTCGTGCGCAACTTGGCCGCTGGTCTCACCACCATGCTGCCCACGGATCTATTCCGCTCGACCACGTGGACGGCGGTGCGGCGCGACGCGATTCCCTCCATGGGACAGCGTCCCACCCGCCACGTGATCACGCGGGAGCCCGAGGAGTTATACGATCTGGAGGCCGATCCCACTGAAAGCGTCAATCGGATTGACGACCTCGACTTGCAGGAGATAGCTGCTCAGATGCGCGCTCAACTCTACCAGTTCCGCCGCGACACGGCCGATCCTTGGCTGGAAGTGGATTTCCAAGAAGGGCGCATCGATCTCCTCGAACCCAGATGATCTCTTTTTAGCCTCTGCCTACTTGAGCACTGCTCATCACAGAGAGGTGTCCTAATGAACGTGCGCTCCAGTTTTACTGCATTGGTTTTCTTGCTGGGAGCCGTAGCAGCCTCGGCCCAACAAGACTCATCCACGGCCGACAGAACGCTAGCTCCTTTCTTCTTCGTCGATACCGACGATCCGTCCGTGGATCAACTGCCGCTCAAGTCGGTGGCCGCCGAGGTCCACATTGCCGGGGTCATCGCCGACGTGACCATTGAGCAGGTGTACCGCAACGAAGGCACCCGACCGCTCGAAGCTATTTACATATTTCCAGCCTCGACTCGGGCCGCGGTGTACGGCATGGTGATGCACACCGGCGACCGCGAAATCATCGCCGAAATCCGCGATCGCGAGGAGGCCCGGCGGGAATACGAAGAGGCGCGCGAGCGGGGGCAGACCGCTTCCCTTCTCGAACAGGAGCGCCCCAACGTTTTCAAAATGAACGTGGCCAATATTCTGCCGGGTGACTCCATTGCCGTGCGCCTGTCCTATACGGAATTATTGGTGCCCACGGAAAAACAGTACGAATTCGTCCTGCCCACTGTGGTTGGTCCGCGCTATTCCCCCGAGGCGGTCAATGAAATTCTGGGGCCAGACGGTGGAGAGCGCATTCCCCACCTGCACGAGGGCGAAGATCCCAACATGATATCGTTGATGTCCATGCTGAACTCTAGCCTTCCCCACCTGCACGAGGGCGAAGATCCCAACTACACCTATGCGATCGAGATGACTCTGGCCGCCGGCCTGCCCATCCAAGAATACAACTGCCCCACCCACGAAGTGATCGTCGAGAAGGACACCTCGGATGAATTGCGCCTGACTTTGGATCCGGCGGGCGGTTTTGGCGGCAACCGCGATTTCATCCTGCGCTACCAACTAGCTGGCCAACAGGTCGAGTCGGGTTTGCTGTTGTACGAGGGGGAAGAGGAGAATTTCTTTTTGCTCATGGCGCAGCCGCCCGCCCGTCCAAAGCTGAGCCAGATCCCGCCGCGCGAATACATTTTTTTAGTCGATGTATCCGGCTCCATGGACGGCTTCCCTCTCACAGTATCAAAGAGTCTGATGAAAAATCTACTCGGCCAGTTGCGTCCTGAGGATCGCTTTAACATCGTGCTTTTCGCCGGCAGAGCTGCGGTCTTAAGCGACCGCTCGCTGCCGACCACTCAGGAGAATCTCGATCAGGCTTGGGCCCTCGTTGACGGCCAACAGGGTGCCGGTCGTACCGAGTTGCTCATCGGGCTCAACCGGGCTTTCGGTCTGCCTTTGGCTGGGGAGGGCTATGCCCGCATCGTCGCGGTGCTCACCGATGGTTTCGTAGATTTTGAAGCAGCGGCCTTTAAGCTGGTGCGTGAGCGCCTGGGCCAAGCCAGTTTATTTGCCTTTGGCATTGGCTCATCGGTCAACCGCTTCGCCATTGAGGGCCTCGCCCGGGCCGGCCAAGGCGAGCCTTTTGTGGTACTGAAAGAGGGACAGGCCCTCGACGAGGCGGCCCGCTTCCAGACCTATATCAGCACCCCTGTCCTCACTCAGGTAGAGGCGGGCTTCGAAGGCTTTGACGCGTATGAAGTAGAGCCAGCCTTCATCCCCGATATGCTGGCCGATCGGCCGATCATCGTCTTTGGCAAGTGGCGCGGCGCGGCCACAGGCACTGTGCTGTTGGGTGGCCGCACCGGGGACCAAGCGTACGGTGCCCAATTCGACGTATCTACCGTCCAAGCCAAGCCCACCAACAAAGCCCTGCGCTATTTGTGGGCCCGTCATCGCATTGACCAACTGAGCGATGATGAACAGGCCAATTACAGCGACGCCCTGCGTCCTCAAATCACGCAGCTAGGCTTGAACTACAACCTGCTCACTAAATATACCTCCTTCGTCGCCATCGACCGCCGCATCCGCAACGAGGATGGCTCGGAGACCGTGTCGGTGCCCTTGCCCCTGCCCGAAGGCGTCGAGGACTCGGCCGTGGGCAATCCACCTCTTGCTTTTGATCTCTCTGATCTTTTTGGTCTCTTTGGGACTGAGGAGGAATCAACTTCCGAGGACGATCCGTTCGGTACCACTGCAATAGAGGGCGAATTTGAAATGGCGACTTGGCTCGACCGATCTTTTTACCGTCAAGACGCCTTGTGGATTGATACATCGTTCCGGTTGGGCATGCCCATCGTCGAGGTCGGATTCGGTGCTCCAGGCCCAGACGCGTTGGCACCTTTTGTTGGGTTGGGTCTGGATATGTTGGTGGTGCTTGAGGGGCAAGCGTACCGGTTGCACGCCGAGACGGCTCTCCCCTTCCTGCAACAGAACGCGCCCAACCCCTTCAATGGTTCGACGGTAATCTCCTTCCAAATCCCCGCCAGCATGGCCGGTCCTACGCGCCTGACCATCTACAACCTAACCGGCCAGATCGTGCACGTGTTGACCGATGGCCATCTTGCAGCTGGGGCGCATGTACTGGCTTGGGACGGCAGGGACGAGAGTGGCCAAGAGGCGGCCAGCGGCGTTTATATCTACCGCCTAGAAGGCACGTCCTTCGCCATCACTCGCCGCATGATGTTGCTGCGGTAAAATCAGTCTTAAACGACAAAAGATATGTACCATTCTAACGAAGAAAGCAGGCCACAATGCTACTTGATTTCATCCCACTCCGATTCCTCTATCGAATAGGTTGCCTCATGGTCATTTCCGCTGGACTTGCCGCGGCCGACACCTTGCCCGACGGGCCGAGCCTTCTCCTCGAAGACCGCGACGGACGAGTCTATGTTGCCGTCCTCGGTTCCGAAGGGATCGTCGCTCGCAACGCCCCTGATGACGCCGACACTTGGGAGGTCGTCGCCGAGGGGCGCATCCAAGGTCTGCAAATTGCTCCCGACGGGGATGTGTGGATGGCCCGCGACGACGAGGTTCTGCGCTACCCGCGCCAAGGGGGCGAGCCGGTTTCTCGGACGCCTTCCTTCCTGCTCCAAGGGTCGCCCGGACCGTTGCTGGCGACGCGCTGGGGCGATGTTTGGTGCGCCGGGTGCGGTGCCGTGCGTCGGGGCGATGCCATGTTCGAGGCCGCGCCGTTTTCTCCATCTGGGTGGGAGATCACGCCGGTTTGCGACGACCCTTTCGGCAATGTGTGGGCTATTGCTGACGATGGCCAGCGGCGGGATGTCGCCGTTTTGACGGACCAACGTCCCCACGGCTGGCAGCGACTCGACCTGCCCGCGAACCAACTGGCTAGCTCTTGGCAGGGTGCTGCCACCGACGACGCTGGCTTCGTCTGGGTGGCTTTGGAGGCCTCTGTCCTGCGCGCCGATCCTCGCTCGCCTGGGCCTCAGCGCTCCTTTGCCAACCCCGTCGATGCCCGCATCACCGCGATTGCGCGCGGCGGCGACCAGATCGTTGTCGGCTTTGCCGATGGCAGCTTGCGTGAATTGACTGTGAATGCCGATAGTCCGCCGGCTTGGCGGGAGATCCAGGAGGGTGGAGATGGTCCGGTGCAGGCGTTGCTACACGCTCGGTCTGGTAGTCTTTGGGTGTTGAGGGCGGGGAAAGTCCAGCGTCTCGCCAATCTTGAGCAATCTTGGCACGAACACTGGGACGAGCAGCCGAAGATGCCAGCGGGCAACCACGACCACATTTTTGCCCGCATCGGCGACCGTCTGTACACCGCTGGGGGCAAGACCTTCTTCGGTTGGCCCGCAGCGGAGTGGGTAAACCTCGACCACGTGTGGTCCTATCACATCCCCTCGGGCACGTGGCGCGTGGAGCCGCCTATGTTGGAGCCGGGCAAGGCTTATTCCGGCATCGCCGCTCTCGACGACGAGCTATGGCTCTTGGGGGGCCTTTTCCGCGCTGGCGGAGGGACGCGGGCGACGGAGACTGTCGAGATCTTCGATCCCCGCACGCGGAGCTATCGCCTCGGCCCGCCGCTACCGCGCAAAGCAGGCCAAGTGGTGGCCCTCACGGTCAACGACCGGTTGTACGCCGTGGGCGGTGCCGACGACGAAAGTCCGACAACAGAGGTCCTGAGCATCGGAACCGGGGAGACGAGTTGGCGGGTTGATGCCCCTGCGCCCGGTCCAGTGTTTCAGGCCAGCGGCTGCGTTCTGGACGGCAAGATCTACATTGCCGCAGGTCCCGCGTCCCAGTGCCCGGGCCTGTTCGTCTATGACCCCGAGCAGGATAGTTGGAGCCAGATCGAGCATCCGTCGCGGCCTCCTGGTGCCCCGCTATGCACGGCCTTCAACGGCAGCGTCTGGGTCATGGGCGGACGAGGGGCCAAAAGCGGTCAGACGGCGAGCTTTGCCTACACACCGGCTACCGGCCAGTGGCATCGCGGTCCCGACTTGCCCTCGCCGGTTAGCTGGGCTGCGGCTGCTGTTGTCAATGGTCGTCTGCTGATCGCCGGTGGTGCGTACCGCGACGAGCGGGTCGGCGATTACTTCAACACCGACCGCGTGTTCTTGCTGCGCGATAGGTAATCCTCAAGGCTGCGGCAACCGCTTTTCGACGCTGCTAGGTGCCAAACTAGATTGGACTCCGTCCGGTACAACGCCGCCCACCTACCTGATAATTTGGGAGCCAACTCCATTTTTGTATTGATAATTTTGGAGTTGGGGTCCATTTTATCATGGTGATATATCCCACGTTTCGGGGAATTGTCCATGCCTTTCCAACGCCGCTATCTCAAAAGTCTTATCACAGAAGATTTGGACCAACGCATGGTCTTTATCGGCGGGCCCAGACAGGTGGGCAAGACCACGCTGGCGCGGTTGGTCGGCGAGGATTTCAAGGCAACGACCTATTTGAACTGGGACAACCGCGCTCACCGCCGCGCCCTGCTCGACGGGCATTGGCCGCCTGAGACCGATTTTCTCATTTTCGACGAAATCCACAAGTACCCCCGGTGGAAAGGGTTGGTCAAGGGGCTGTGGGATACCCGACCGTCCGATCAGCGCATCATGGTCACGGGCAGTTCCCGACTCGATATTTTCCGGCGGGGCGGCGATTCGCTCTTGGGTCGCTACCGCTACTACCGTCTCCATCCCTTCTCCCTGTGCGAGCTAAACGGTCCTAGCGAGACCCCGACTCCCTTTCCCACCGGGCGGCCCAACTTGATCTTGGACCAAGCTGGCGATCACTTGGACACCTTGCTCACCTTCGGCGGCTTTCCCGAACCCTGCATTGCCGCCCGCCAGCGCACCCTCAAACGCTGGCAGAAAGAGCGCTTTGAGCGGGTGTTCCGGGAGGATATTCGCGAGACCGAAACGGTGCGTGCCTTGGCCCAAGTCGAGTTGCTAGGTAGCCTAATTCCCGGACGAGTTGGCTCACCCCTATCGATCAGCAACTTGGCCGAAGATGTCGAGGCTAGTCCCAAAACCGTCAAGAGCTGGATCGAGTTACTAGCTCGCAATTACTATCTGTTTCGAGTACCTCCTTATCATCGACGCTTGGAACGGGCCCTAAAAAAAGAATCCAAGTACTATCTGTGGGACTGGTCCGAGGTGGAAGAGAAGGGACCCCGCTTCGAGAATATGGTCGCGGCTCATCTGTTAAAATTCTGCCATTACTACGAGGACAGCCACGGCATTGACGTGACGTTGTACTATCTGCGCGATCTGGAGAAGCGCGAAGTTGATTTCTTGGTGGTATGGGAAAGTCAGCCTTGGTTTTTGGTGGAGTGCAAGGTCGGGGCACCCAAGGGCTTAGGACATCTGCGCTATTTCGCCGATAAACTGGGGATTGAACAGCGCTATTGTGTGACGGCGTCTGACCAGCACGACTACTTGGATCGCACTACCGACGTCCGGGTGGTACCGGCTGGCAAATTTCTCATGGCCTTGGTCTGAGAAGCTGTCTGAAAACCCCTGATGGCTTTCGCGCGGCTGCAAGCACGGCGGCCGGCGTTGGGCAAAACCACCCATATGCGCCTTGTCCGCCGCGCTTTCGCTCGCGCTCGGAGCACACCAGGAATTTCCAGACAGCTTCTGAGCGAGGCGAAGTGCGGTGCAACGCCGCTCGTCCTTTTGATTTTTGTTCTGGTAATGACGATTTTTGCGTTTGAGGCGGTTTCGTTAGGCTAGTCCGCAGAATATGAGCGGCCTGAAGGTGGTTATCTCCCGATAAATCTGATAAGGAGAAGTAGATAATGCGCAGTATGGTCTATCTGTCGATGCTAGCGACTTTGCTAGTCGGCTATCCTATAACAGCCCAGCCAGCGGCTCAGCTAAGTGGCAAGATAACCGACGCGGCCACCGGCGAACCGCTGCCCGGGGCCAACATTCGCCTCGTCGATACCCTGCTGGGGACTACCACAGACCTAGAAGGTCAGTTCGTATTGCCGGCCGTGCCTGCGGGCACCCACCAAGTGGAAAGTCAGTATGATTGGTTATGCTGCCCGCACCGAGACCTTGCAGGTAGTCTCTGGCGAGCAAGCCCACTTGACTGCCGCCCTGACTCCCAGCCCTGTACACATGGGCGAAATGCTGATCCAAGCCGACCGGGCCTTTTCTGCGGCCTCCTCGCGGGCGGTGCGCCAATTTGACCTGCAAACCCGGCCCAGCCGCACGGCTCATCAGATGCTACAACTGGCACCCGGCCTCATCATCGCCCAACACGCTGGCGGCGGCAAAGCCGAACAGATTTTTCTGCGCGGTTTTGACGCCGACCACGGCACGGATGTGGCCATTTCGGTGGATGGGGTGCCCGTGAATATGGTCTCCCACGGCCACGGGCAAGGCTACGCCGACTTGCACTTTCTCATTCCCGAAGTCATCGAGGAGCTGGACGTCAAGAAAGGGCCGTACTTTGCCGAATTCGGCAATCTGGCTACGGCCGGAGCCATCGCCTACCGCACCCGCGATCACCTCGACGGCAACGCCATTCACCTCGAAGGGGGTGGGTTCAATACGGCCGAGTACACCATGCTCTACCAGATTCCGCTGGCCGATACTAGGCAAAGCGCCTATTTCGCGGGCAAGTACTACCGCACCGATGGCCCGGTCAAGCGGCCTCAGGGCCTGCAGCGCCTCAATCTCTTCGGCAAGTACCACAACCACCTCTCCGACCGCTCCACCCTTACCTTGACCACCAGCGGGTTTAGTTCGGCTTGGGACGCCTCTGGGCAGATCCCACAACGGGCCGTAGAACAGGGCCTCATTGACCGCTGGGGTGCTATTGATGATCTGGAAGGAGGCACCACCGGCCGCCAAGATTTCCACGTCAATTTCCACGTCCGAGAGGCCGGCACGAGCACCTTTGATCTGCAGGCCTACTTGGTTAGCTATCAGTTTAAGCTGTTTTCCAACTTCACTTTCTTCCTCGATGACCCCGAGCGCGGCGACACCATCGAGCAGACCGATGATCGCCAAGTTACCGGGATCAACAGCCGCTATTCCTTCTTCCACAACTGGGGCCCGTACTTGGCTCATACCTCGATAGGAGGCGGCCTGCGCGCAGATAATGCGGTCGTGGGTTTGTGGAAAAGCCCCGACCGCCAACGCCTAGCGTCGCTGGTCAATGCCGATGTGGTGGAGCGCAACCTGTTCCTGTGGGTCCAAGAGGAATTTGCTTTCACCCCGCGCTTGAAAATGATCCTAGGGCTGCGCGGCGATTATTTTACTTTCAATGTTGACGACCACCGCGAAGGGTACCCCAGCGAGTTGCCCCACGCTTCGGGCTTTGCCCAAGCCTCCATACTCAGCCCGAAAGCAACCTTGGTGTATAGCCCTAGCCGCGTCGTGGATCTTTTTGCCAATGTCGGCACTGGCTTCCATTCCAACGACTCCCGCAACAACGTCATTGACGCCCGGGCCTCGCAAATTCGTCGGGTCATGCGGCGCGATGGGCACAGCGAGGCCGACATTGCCGTTGAGTTAGCGGGACGCTACATCGATCCAGGCCACCTCGAAGAAGGGACCTTGCCGCGGGCGGTAGGGGCCGAAACCGGCCTGCGGACTCGGTTGTTTGAGCGGTTGAACGTGGGAGCGGCTCTGTGGTGGCTGGACCTAGAAAGCGAGTTCGTTTTTGTCGGCGATGCCGGCACTACCGAAGCCAGCGGAAGAACCCGGCGGGCGGGGCTGGATCTGGAAGCCCGTCTGCAACTGCATCCGTGGCTGTGGGCCGATGTGGACCTCAATCTCGCCCGTGGTGAGGCCGTGGACGAACCCGACGACGCCAATGAAATCCCGCTGGCCCCCCAACGGACTTCTACCGGAGGCTTGACTTGGTACCATCCCAATGGCTTGGAAGGAGGCTTGCGCTACCGCCACATCGGCGACCGGCCCGCCAACGAGAACGGCAGTATCACGGCCGAGGGCTATACTGTCGTCGATTTTAACGGAGCCTATCGCCTCGGGGCTTGGCGGTTCAATTTGGGTGTAGAGAACGTGCTGAATACAACGTGGAACGAGGCGCAGTTCGACACTGAATCGCGGCTGCGGGACGAAGAGGAACCTGTTTCGGAGATCCACTTCACCCCAGGGAATCCCGTCAATTTGTGGCTGGGGGCGAGTTTTTCGTTCTAAGTGCGGAATCCCGTAGATTCGGGGATTGTTGCAATCCGTAAGGCAAACGGGGCGATGCGGATGAGCCAACGTGAAGTCGCATAAATTCGTTGACTATACATATCTGGAGATCAAGTCGCTTATTGACGCTGGGTATTTGGCGATTGTACCTACTGGATGCACGGAGCAGCAGGGGCCACATTTGCCGGTGGATTTCGACACTTGGTTTGCGGAAGCGGTCTCCCTAGAAGCTGCAAAGCACGCGGCACGCTGTCACGATGTGCGCGCTTTGGTTTTGCCGGCCATGCCTTTTGGACCTACGCCCGAACATCGGGGCTTTGGCTCGGGCTATATCAACATCCCACACTCTGTGCATGAAGAGTGCGTCTATTTCGTCCTTGAATCACTTGCAGAGCAGGGCTTTGATACTATCGTTGTCTGGCGCGGCTGCGGCGAGCATCGACTTCAGGAGACAGTGGACAGGTTCAATGCAAAATTCCGCCCTTCATGCGTGGCCCACCTTCCTCCTCTGCCGTACCATGACATTTGGTGCCGTGTAGCTGATCCAAGTGTCTTGGGGGGACACGCCGACAGCTTCACGACCTCAATCGCCCTGCATCGGCGTCCAAACACGGTCCGACTCGACAGGATCCCGTCAACTAGCTCAAGGGAGGTGGATTGGAACGATCCACATCTCGATTTCACGAAATATTCAGATACAGGTGTCATAGGCGACGCGACCCAAGCGAGCGCCGAGTTGGGAGGCAGACTGTGGCAAGAGGTTGTATCGATTACGGCAGCGATATTCAGAGATTGCCGAGATCAATCAATGCGCGGCCTGTAGCGATCGCTTGAGAACTACCTGCCAACGGTATAGAGAATATTATGAGCAAGATCAAAACAGCGGTGATTACTGGACAACATGCCTTTGATGTGCCGGGATTTCACGGGTTGTTCAGGAGCATTCCCGGGATTGATTTTTATCTCCAAGATTTGGAGAACTTTGCGGCAGATGCTGGCAAAGTCCGGGAGCAATACGATGTCCTCGTATTCTATAACTTTCACCGGCAGACGCCCGACGAGGGGAGAGTCCGGGAAGCCATTGAACAACTAGGTGAAAATCAGGCGGGTATCTTGGTGTTGCACCATGCCATCCTTGCGTTTCCGCAGTGGCAATTGTGGTCGGATCTGTGCGGCATTCAGGATCGCAGTTTCGATTTCAAGGTTGACCAAAATCTGCATGTTGACATTGTGGATCCACAGCATCCGATCCTTCGGGGATTGGCTCCGTGGGAAATGGTGGATGAGACTTACATCATGGCGGATCCGGGGGACGACAGCGACTTGTTACTGACTACTGATCACCCTGAGAGTATGAAAACGCTGGCGTGGGCTCGACAGTACAAGAACGCTGGCGTGTTCTGTTGTCAGTCGGGTCACGACAATCAGGTGTTTGCTGACCCAAATTTTCGCACGGTTATTGCGCGGGGAATTCAGTGGCTGGCGGGAAGGATTTAGGGGCGGAATGCGGACGTTGAGTATTCAAGGTTTACCTGATAAGAGCAGGCAGAAAGTCCTCGTCCACGATTGGCCTGAGCCGGAGGGCCCAACTGGCAACGAAATCAAGACCGAGACGATCTACTCCGGTATAACAAACGGCACGGAACGCAATCAACTGATTGGCGGCAACTACGCTCCCAAAGATGAACAACTGCCCACCGGCGGCAACGGCTACCAAAATGTGGGACGGGTGATTGAGGTGGGGCCCGATGTCTGCGAACTACAGATTGGGGATGTGCTGTATATGAGTGCCGTCCATGCCGAGTACGTCGTGATGCCAGAAGATGGCTTGCTCATCAAGCTGCCCGACTCGCTTGACCCCAAGGAAGCGGCGCTTTTCGGGATGACTAGTGTTGCTATGCGCACCTGCCGCAATGCCGAATTGCAGATGGGAGAACGGGTATTGATCGTGGGGGCTGGCATCATCGGTCAGGTCGCCGCACAGATTGCTACCAGCATGGGAGCGCGCGTCACGCTTTGCGACATCAATGCCAACCGGCTGGAGATTGCCGAGCAGATTGGTGCGGCTGAAACCGTTGTGAATGCTGCAGGGGATGGCTGGGAAAAAGAAGTCGCGGATGAGACGTTTGATGTGGTGATTGACTTTGCTGGCGTGCCGGGCATGGAGGATCAGCTTATTAGTGCTGTGCGCCAGCGCGGCCGGGTGGTATTCATCGCGGGACGGGATAAAGTGACCTATACCTTTAACCTCGGTCAAGGACGCGAGATCCAGCTAAAACAAAACAGTCATTTTGATTGCGATGACCTGCAGAATCTGTGTCGTCTGGTCGATCGAGGCTTGGTGAAAATTGCGCCCTTAATCCGCGACGTCGTCCCGGTGAGCGAAGCCAAACGCATCTATGACACATTGCGGGATGCACCCGATGAACTGTTGGGGACGGTGTTTGTATGGTAGGCGGATTTGGAACCCGTAACGTTATGGTTGACCCACCTTCGCACGAGCCGGCCGGTTACCGCTGTCCGTTCTGCACCATAGCAGGCGGCGCGGAAGCTGAGTTCACGGCGTGGCGGGACGAGCATGTTCTGGTGCAGATTGCGCTGCACTGGAGTCCGGCCAACCCCGGCAAGGCGCTGGTGATCCCGCTGGCGCACATGAACTGGCTGGCCGCATCGCCCACATGGTGCGTTGCGTGGCGGTCGCCATCCGCACTGGGTATCCCTGCGACGGCGTGACGGTGCGGCAAAACAACGAGCCGGCCGGCGGCCAAGACGTCTGGCATCTGCACACGCACGTGATCCCGCGGCACATCGGCGATGGAATGCATCTGGGAGTGCCCGTGCGGGCCGATGACCGCGACCGTGCGCGTTACGCGGATCGCCTGCGTGGGCTTCTTGGGTAGTTGTCCGGTCAGTCTCATTAGGGCGCGACGATCCGCTTGAGTCTATCTTCGAAGTTATCGCTTATCCTGTATATCCATTTACGCCTACCCGTGTACTTGACGATTAATCCCATTTTGTCGAGAGCACGGAGGTCGGTGCGTGCCGTCTCGTATGTAACGTTGTGAGATCGCCGGTGCCCATCTATGGTGTACGAGGCGTCGGGGTGCTTCAGCATGTGCCCCAACAGGGCCACTTGGCGATGGTTTAGCACCAAGGCCGCATCAGAACCGCGCAGCATGGCCTCCAATTTGCTCGTCTCGTTGGTCTTGCGCGCCAAGTACGCGTGCAAGAGGCGGATCGAGTCTAGGATCACCCGCAGGTTGTAGTCGAGGAAATACGTGACGTCGTTGTCGTCGATCTCGGAGAACACGTACGCGCGAACGTACTGAGCGGGTGCTTTCTGAATGACCGTTGAAATGGAGAGGAACTCAGTCAGCCAGTACCCCGATCTCGCCATGGACCAGTAGAACAGTGCTCTTGCAGTTCGTCCGTTTCCATCTACAAACGGATGGTCGTAGCCGACCATGAAGTGAAGGAGGATGGCCTTGACGACTGGATGCAGAAATGGATCGTCCTCTGTGCGTCCATTGGCGAAATCCAAGAGCAGTTCGACGCGGTCGCTGAGCTGACTGGCGTCCGGGGGCATGTGGATGACCTCGCCGTCGCGCTGGTCCACCACAGCGACCACGTCGGTCGGCCGCCGGAGCCGCCCGACTGCATCTGGATCGAGCGTCCCTTCTGTCAGTGTCCTTTGCAGGTCCATGAGCATAGAGACTGTCAGTTCTTTGTCGATGTTCTCGCGTAGAAATTCCATGCCCGAGTAGTTGTTGACGATCATCCGTTCGCTGTTGTCTCGCGGCGGACGGCCTGATCTCAGCAGTTCCTTGGCAACCCGGCGGGTCGTGACGGCACCCTCTAGCTGGCTTGACGTGATCGCCTCTTCGATCAGAGAGCTCATCAGATACCGTTCGCGGGAGCCGCTGTTGACGGCGTCGCCGTGGGGGACCTCGATTTTCCCGCTCGCGTCTCGGTCCACCTGATGGAGCCGAGGGTACAGGTTCCCCGTGTCGCTGAATGAGAACGGTCTGCCACGAGTGTCCTTGAATGGCAGATCGTGCCGCGAAACCATGCGCTTGAACTTGACGGCAGTCCACCAGTCAAGGCTCGTAAACCCTTCCGGCGGGGGCAGGTGACGAAGCTGGTCCCAATGCAGATACCTGTCCTTGGGCAGGCTGCCGATGTCCGACCCCAGCAGCCTGACCAAATCATTTGGTTCGTACGACGAGACCAACTCGTCGAAAGGCTTCGGGTTTTTGGGCATTCTCATGGTTGAAGTCGTGCTTCTATCTGATGGGGATCGGCGGCGAAGTGGCGTGAGTTGCTACTTCAGGATGACGAAATACTAATTAATTACTAATTTGGTCAAAATTAGTAATTAGCACAAGCGACGGTGCTGTGCGAGTGCATCGTGTCGGGTGAGGAGTTGGAGTTGCTTGGGTTACTCGAAGAGCTTAACGTGGATTGCCCATATAGAAGGAATGACCAAGTCAATTATAGCGGAGATTCAGCAGGCGATCATAAGCCTTTCTAAATCTGACTACGCTCAACTGAGGCGCTGGCTTAATGAATACGACTGGGAAGGGTGGGATCGGCAGATCGAAGCGGATTCGGACGATGGGAAGCTGGACTTCTTGAAGGCTCAGGCCACGGAGGCCAAACGACAAGGCACGCTGGAAGACCTGTAGTGGATAGGACGCCGCCTTCTGGTCGCATTTCGAGCGGCTGCCCGAAGCAGCCTAGAGATTTCCTCGCGCACTGGGCTATTTGGGGAAGCCGGCATTCCTGAAGGTCCTGACATTTCAAAAAGGAGCAGAGATATGGTAGAATACGAAAAGGCTTACAGACTTCAGTCATTGCCCGAGTTCACGCGACCGAATTGGCTCGCAGATAACATGTTGGATGGGAACATCCCGATTATAGGATTGCTGCGAAACTCCATATTCTATCCTGCGTCAGGCCTAGATAGCGATCCGATCATGCATCTTGGGCACCACTTCTGGAGTTTCGTTTATGCAGACTACGGGTACGAGCCAGAGTTCATCAAGGCTACACTCAGCGCGGAAAGATTCGCGGGCTACAAACTTCTCGGTCGAAGAAGCGTCTCGGAAAATGAACTGCCTCTGGCTCGCTGGAATTCGGAAAGCGATGGCTGGCTTGAAGGCGGTAATAATCGCGAAGCTCGTGAAAGGGGTACTCCCCCATTCGCCCAATGGGCCTTACTTGTGCGTGACTATGGACAAGAGAAACCACGGGAACTGATGAGTCTTCTCTTCGTTGGTGCCGAGGGCGTTACGTTGTTCAAAAAGCTGTACGTCGATAACGAGGTAGCGCCTGCCTGCTTGGCCATTATCCAGCCCAGCGATGAAATGGGTGAAAACTGGACCAACTTTAATGATCCAAATGCCTATCTTGCGAAGACAGTAATGACGAATCCGTCAGGAAGCCCGCGTTTTCTGCTCTACGGCGGTAATGGCCAGGTCGAGTGGTGTAAATCATCCCCTTGGCCTGAATATGACAAACTTTTGGCTTGGCCATTGGAGAGAAGAATCAACCAAGACCGGAAAGATGATCCCCTGTATAGCTGGAAAGGTAACCGTGAAGGCGCACTGAGTTTGTGGAAAAGGCGTCAATGACAAAAATTCTGGGGGCGACTGTGTCATAACAGCAAAGACCACCAATTCATCCCCCCCCCGCCAAAGCCTCGCCCAATACCCGCACCTGCCTCTCGTCCTCGGCATTAACCGTAAACAAACACCCGTCGCACCCGTGCCCGGCCACCGCCGCACCCAAAGCCCGCACCAATTCAGGAGCCGCTCCCGCTGAGAGGGGCGGATACAGCGGCACCGCCCCACTAGTCTGCGCTTTTAAGCGAGCCACTTCCCGCTCGTACAGAGCGGCGATGGGCAAAGGCCCTTCCGTCACCCCCGCCGCAGTCTCCGGCAAATCCAGATCCTCCACCCCGAACATGCGCCACACCAGAGCCAATACTTCGCTTTCGTCCAGCCCTTGAGCGTGCCGACACAAAGCCTTGGTCACCCCGGTCGCCCAACCCACCACGCCTCCGTGCGAACTCCCCCCCGTGAGAAAATCCGTCGCCTCTTCCCACTTGCCGTACCAATGCCCGCCCAGCAGCCCTGTGGAGGCGGGAAACACATCGCTGCCAAAGACCTTATTGCGGCCCCCGGCCTCCTGCACGGCGGCGCGAAATTCTCCCATGCGCTCGGCTAGTATATGGGCGCGAAACTGCACCCAATCGAGCACGGCTCCATCTTGGGCCAATAATCCCAGAAAATCCATCAAACCCGGATGTCCCGCAGCCAAGGCCCGCAGGTCGGTCGGAGTCAATTGCTGTAAACGCTGCCGCAGGGCCAGTACGCCGCGCCGCATAGCCGCAAAATCGTAGCCCAAGCGAGCGGCTTCTTCCTCACAGCTAGCACAGCCGCAGGCCATCAGGCTGTGTACATTGGCCGGGGCCGGATAGCGGGCGTGATCCACGTCAAAGCCGTCGATAGCGTAGCGCTGCACCGCTTCGACCAAGCAGTCGCGCGTCCACTCGTTGACCGCCTTGCGGCTCGGACACAGGCCAATGCCCCACTCCTCATAGCGTCGATCTAATGGCTGCCCCTCCAAGTCGCGCATGGCAAATTCGGGATAGACCTCGCCGCCGTAGCTCCACAAGCCGATGTGTCCCCACACCTCAATCCCCGTGCTTTTGCACGCCTCGATGACGCGCTGCAAGGGCGCATCGTCAAAGCCACTAATAATCCCTGCCACTGGTGGGTAGATACCCTCTGCCCCGCGCGGCCAAGCATCGAGACGCTCGCGCCAGTCCTCAAAAGGCCCTCGCTGGGCCAACTCCGCCGAGGCGCTGAAGCCCGAGGTATGGCACACTGGACTTTCGGGCATAATCGTCGTCAGGCCGACGGCGTCCTTGAGCTTTTGCAGGGACTCGGGATGCTGGGCCACGTATTCTGTCTGGCAGAACCAGATGCGGCGCGATTTATGAGTGGAAGTCATGCTTTATCTGGCTCCATCCAAGCGATCAACTGGCGCACAATGCGAAAGGTCAGCCCCCACAACAGCGGGCGGTTCGGTCCCAACAGGTCGAGCGCTGGAAATGCCTGTTCTTTGCCGCGACGGCGCAATCGGTAGTGGGTCCGCTTACTGGGATCGCGGAACTGGTCGGCTCCCGCCCAGAAGGCCGACTCGATCTCGTGGTTGAGGGTCAAGGCCGCTGGCGTCGCCAAGCGATAGACGAAGCCAGATACCACCACCGGCAGCATGTACCCGGTCAGATCATCGACTCGACCCCAATACTCGGCCGTGGAAAGGTCGAGTCCGACCTCCTCCAAGGTCTCGCGCTCGGCCGCGGCTCGCGGCGATGGGTCGTCTGCCTCAATGCGGCCGCCGGGAAAGGCGATGTGCCCCGACCAAGGATCGTCCGGGTGCTGGGCGCGTTCGATAAAGAGCAACTGCAAACCTTCCGGCGTTGGCCCCAAGACCACGGCCACCGCGGCGCGCGTCTTGTCCGTCGAGCCGACCAAAAGGGGCTGGTGTTTGGCAAGCCCGACCTGTACCGCAGCCCAAACGCCTAGATCCACGACCGCTTCCAATCGCTAAATGTCGTCAAAGGGATAGAGTTTGCGGCCCAGCCGCTTAAAGGCCAGCTTGGCATCGGCCGGGTCGTGTACCGACGGTTCGGAGATCACTTGGATCTGGCCAGCCCATGACTCAAAACCAGCGCGAAAGTGGGCCGCGGACTTGACTCCGACATAGCGCATCTGCTTCGGGTCCAAACCCAAGGTGCGGGAAAACGCCGTGCAGAAGGGTTGCTCGCGCTTGTTCACTAACAGCACGTGTACTCCGCCTTGGCGGATGTGGGCTGAGGGGCCCATGGTGCCATCTAGGCCGGCGTACATAGGACCGTCGTAGCGAAAGCTGCCGTCGCTCAAGGCCACCACCTCGGCCCGCATGGAACAAGGCTCACCTTGTAAGGAGGATGCCTTGCCGCCCACCTCTAAATCGATTGCCGCACCGACGCCCGCTTGATGGCAAGCGGCTACGGCTGCGGGATCGACGATGTACAGGACGCAGGCGTCTTGCAGGTCAGCCGCCAAAAAGGTCTGCAACAGCCCAGTGCTGTCGCCGGGCGAACCGCCGCCGGTATTGTCGTTGCGATCAGCTAAGACCACGGGGTAATGCCCTGTCTCGTCGGCCGCTTGCAGTGCCTCTGCGGTAGAGGGCATGACTAACTGCCAATCGGCCCGGCGCTCCCAGAGCCAAGCGGCTAACTCGTCGGCGCAGGATTGGGCTAGGGCGGGGTCGTTGTCGGTGGCTACGTACACGGAAGCGCCCATGTCGGGGATGTCGGCTAGGGGGAAGCAGGTGGCTATGGAGCCGCAGATTACGCCGGGCCGCGCCTCAATGCGGTGCAGGTATTCGATGGCCTGGCGCATAGGCGGATGGGCCGTCACTTGGTTCATGCCCCAGACTAGGGGCAGTTGGTGTAAGGCCATGGCCGGCCGCACGCCTTCCCGCACTATGCGCACTAGTACATCGGCGCACTCGCGGCCCCTCGGTGCCATGTCAACCTCTGGATAGGTCTCCCGCCCGATCAGGACATCGGCGGTCTCGATCATGGCGTGGGAGACATTGGAGTGGATGTCTAGCTGCCCGACGATGGGCATATCCGGGCCGACCAAACGGCGCACTGCGGCGAGGATATGCCCTTCGGCGTCGTCAATGCCCTCGGCCACCATGGCTCCGTGCAATTCCAATAAAATCCCGTCGATAGCTCCCGCCGCCTCGATGCCGTTGACCAGTTCGCCCACTAGCTGATCGAAAATAGAGCGGGGCGTTGGGGCGCTGGGATGGGCTTCGGCTAACATCGTGGGCACTGCTTCAAAGCCGTGCGCCTCGGCTCCTTCGATGAAACCGCCGATGGGCGTATTGACCCCGGTAAAGCGCTCGACGATTGCCGCTCCGTGGAGATAGCTGCGCTCCCGAAAACTGTCCAACGTGGTGGCTACGTTCGTGAAGGTGCTGCTCTCGTGGGAAATCCCTCCGATGGCTACGCGCATCTGTTGCTCCTTTCGGTTTTCTTCGATTCCGCTAGGCGGGCGAAGACTTCGCCTGCCGTCATGTCCTCAATGTGCAGCCGCTTGTTCCGCGCTTTGTGTCCCCGCACAATGTGTACCCTGCCCTTGGCGACCTTGAGCCGCTTCGCCAGCAGCGCCACTACTGCGTCGTTGGCCTTGCTATCTGCCGGGGCCGCTGTTACCCGCGCTGTTATTGTGTCGCCGTTGACTTCGACGCTATTGCGTCCGGCCTTGGGCTGTACTCTAATGTCGAATTCCATGCAGTGTACCTGCTAAAAGTACGGGGAAATTAGTTTCATCGGACTATTTTTACCGCCTAATGTGCGGCGCTTCCATCACGGCCCGCTCCTCCTCGGTCATGTCTTCGATGTAGTCGGAATACGTCGTCTGGTGCGCGCCTGAGCCATAGGACAGGGTGCCTGGGCTGAACTTGTACAGCAGCGCCCGCCGCTCGTGCGCGGCTGTCCACGGCAGCGTGCCGTGAGTCAAGGTCTCGGTGAAGATTACTGCGTCGCCGGCCTTGCCGTTTACTTCGAGCACGTGCTCTTGGTGCTTTTCCCACTTGATCATGCTCTTCGGACAGGCGAGGTTGGCCTTGTGGCTGCCCGGTATCACCGCCACACCCCCATCGCCCGGCCCCTCGTCGGCCAGCAGATACTCGACCACGGTCAGCCCGGTGAAGATGCGGTCGTTCTTAAAGAAATACACTTCCGATATATCCTTGCGCTCCACCCCGCCGCCGTGCAAAAGCCCGCCCTCGCAGCCGGCGTCCATGGCGATCAGCCCCGGCCCGTGATCGAGGCGATACCCCCGCCCTAAAATTTCTTCGAGATAGGGCTTGATACGAGGGTGTACCAGCAACTTGCGGAACGGCTCGCAATAGGGTTGCTCCCAAGCAAGCATACCGCCTAAGTCCTTGCGCCGCGAGGTGCCTTGCATCGTCTGCGAGTCGCCGGACAGTGGGCGGTCGATTTCGCTCATAAGGTCGTGGTGGCGGTCGATGCCGGCGTTGAGCTGGGCTACCTCCTCGGCGGTCAGCACGTCTTTGAGGACCAAATAGCCCGTCAGGTCAAAGAGATATTTGTCGTCTTCGTTCATGGGGTGGCTCCTTTGGAGAAAGGTAGGCTGAGAAGATGGCAAATTAGCGCGCGGCAGAGTAGCCCATTATCACTAATTTGCCGTAATTATGGCAAGTTATGATTACGCTATCCAATGTCGGCAAGTTCTACGGCGAGCAGACGCTCTTCGCCAAGGTCTCGCTCCAGTTCAACGCCGGTGAGCGCTACGGCTTGGTGGGAGCCAACGGGTCCGGCAAGACCACGCTCCTCAACATGCTGTCCGGCGATATTGAAGTCAGCGAAGGCGCGATCACGGTTCCGCAGCGTCTGCGCTTGGGGGTCTTACAACAGGATCAGTTCCTCTACGAGGACGAGTCGATTCTCAATGTCGCGCTGATGGGCAATGAGGCGCTGTGGGAGGCGACGGTCGCCAAAGAGCGGCTCCTCGCCGCGTCCGCCGAGGAGTTCGACGCCGACAAGTTCGCCCAGCTCGAAGAGACCTTTCTCCACTGCGATGGGTACACCGCGCAAGCCCGCGCCGGCACGATTTTGGAGGGCCTCGGGCTGCCGGCCCGCATTCACGACGATCCGCTCTCAACGCTATCCGGCGGCTTCAAGCTGCGGGTCTTGCTC
Organism: Candidatus Latescibacterota bacterium; assembly: GCA_021295675.1. The sequence continues at coordinate 39,153 of JAGWBY010000059.1, forward strand.
GCGCAGGTGTTGGCCAGTGCCCCGGATGTGCTGCTGCTCGACGAGCCGACCAACCACCTCGACATCCTCTCGATCCGCTGGTTAGAGACCTTCCTGTGCGACTTTGCCGGGCCGGTGGTGATCATCTCGCACGACCACCGCTTCCTCGACAACATCAGCACCTCTATCCTCGACATTGACTACGAGACGGTCCAGCTCTATCGAGGAGACTACACGGCCTTCCTAGCGGCCAAGCAGGCCGAGCGCACGCGGCGAGAAAAGGAAATTGCCAACCGCGAACGAGAAATCGCCCATCACCAGCAGTTCGTGGATCGCTTCCGCGCCAAGGCGACCAAGGCCCGCCAAGCCCAGAGCAAGCTGCGGCTGATCGAGAAGCGGGAAGAGGAGATGGTCGAGTTGCCGCGCAGCTCGCGCCGCTACCCGGTTTTTCGCTTTGAGCAGCGGCGCGCTAGTGGGCGCGATGTGCTCACACTCAAAGGCGTCAAAAAGGCATTCGGCGACAACGAAGTGCTGCATGGGGTCGATCTGCTCGTGCAGAAGGGGGACCGCGTGGCGATTATGGGGCCGAATGGCATTGGCAAATCAACGCTGCTCAAGATCGCGATGGGCGAGCTGGCCGCTGATGTTGGGGAAGTCGAGTGGGGGTACGAGGCTCATCCCGGGTACTTTGCCCAGGACCATCGCGAACAGCTCAGTCCTGCCAGCCAAACGGCTGAGGATTGGGTGTGGGAGTGCTGTCAGGACCAGGGCCTCGGCTTCGTGCGCAGTCAGATGGGGCGAATGCTCTTTACCGGCGACGACGGCAAGAAGCGCTTGGGGGCGCTTTCAGGTGGCGAAGCGGCGCGGCTCGTCTTCTGTCGGCTGGCCATTGCTCAGCCCAACGTGTTGGTTTTAGACGAGCCGACCAACCACCTCGACCTCGAATCGATCGAGGCATTAGTCGAGGCGCTCAAGAACTATCCGGGCACGCTGCTCATCGTCTCGCACGATCGCTGGTTTATCAGCCAGCTAGCTACGCGCATCGTCGAGATCAAACCTGAAGAGATCCTCGACTTTCGCGGCACGTACGAGGAGTACGTCCACTTCTGTGGCGACGACCACCTCGACGCGGATCAAGTCATCCTCAAGGCTAGGCAGGCGAAAAAGAAAAAAGAGGCACCGACCCGAGAGCCGCGATCTAACCGCAAGGGAAAAAACAAGCAGCGTCGCACTGCGGCCCAGCAAGAAAAGCGCCTAGCGCGCATCGAGAAAGCAGAAGCCCGGCTGGCGGAAATCGACGCCCTGCGCTGCGAGCCAACGTATTACGCAAAGACCCCTCGAATGCGAACACGCGGATATCGAGCGCGAGTTGGCGGCCCTGTTGGAGAAATGGGCGGAGGTCGAAGAAACCATAGATAAAGGGGACCCATGAAACGCAAAAACATACCGACTAGCAGCCCGTTTGGCGCGGAGTTTGGTTATTCGCGCGCCGTGCGCGTGGATCGTCATGTCCACGTCGCTGGCACCTGCGCCCAACCGCCGCACGATCAGGGCGGTGCCTACGAGCAGGCCAAGGGCGCGTTGGGGATCATCGCCAAGGCTCTCGATGAGACTGGTGCCAGCCTCAAAGACGTGGTGCGGACGGTCGTGTACATCACGGATGTGGACCATGCCGCTGGCGTCACCCGTGCTCACCGCGAGGCGTTTGGCGAGATTTTGCCGGCATCGACCTTGGTCGTCATCGCCGCGCTGCTAAAGCCGCATCTGGTCGTCGAGATCGAAGCGTACGCCATTTTGCCCAGCGCGTGAACAAAGATAGTCAGGTCCTTTCTATCGGCGTGTTGGGCTGCGGCCCCATTGCCCAATTCGCCCACTTTGAGTCGTGCATCAAGGCTCGCAATACGCGCTTGTACGCGGTGTGCGACCAAGCACCGGACTTGGTCGAGCGCATGGCGGCCATTCATCAGCCGGAAAAGACCTACGCCGACTTTGCCGCCATGCTCGCGGATCCGCAGGTGGAAGCGGTCGTCATCGCCACGGCCGATGCGTTCCACGTCCCGCTCAGCTTGCAGGCGCTGGCGGCGGGCAAACACGTCTTCGTGGAAAAGCCGCTGGGCACGAGCGTGGAGGAATGCGAGGAATTGCGCCGGGCTGTCGCCGACTCGGGCTGTACGCTCCAGGTCGGCCACATGAAGCGCTTCGATCCCGGCATTGCTTTTGCCCGGCAGTTTATCCGCGAGGAGCTGGGAGCGCTGTTGGCCCTGAAGGCTTGGTATTGCGATTCGACTTATCGCTATGCCATGACTGACAATCTTCAGCCTTTGCCGCTGCACAGCGAGCAGGCGCGCAAGCCAGCGGGCGATCCCAAGGGCGACAAGCGGCGCTACTTCATGCTGACCCACGGCTCGCATCTCATCGAC
>JAGWBY010000060.1:0-16079 GCA_021295675.1 Candidatus Latescibacterota bacterium
CACCGAGGGCTTCCGCGACATGCTGGAGATCGCCCGCCAGATTCGCCCCACCCTCTACGACTTGCAGTTTGAAAAGCCGCGGCCCCTCGTGCCGCGTCACCGCTGTTTTGGCGTGCCCGAGCGCCTCGATGCCAGCGGCGCAGAGCTAACACCGCTCGACGAAGACGCCCTGCGCCAAGTAGCCGGCAAGCTGCGCGCCGAGGGCGTCGAGTCCATCGCCGTCTGCTTTTTGCACGCCTATGCCAATCCCGTCCACGAGCGGCGGGCCGGAGAGATTATCGCCGGGGTCTTTCCCGAGGCTGTTGTCTCGCTGTCCGCAGTTCCGCGAGTACTTGCGGGCCAGCACGACCGTGATCAATAGCTGCATCCGCCCGGTCGTCGCGCACTACTTGCAGCGGATCGAAGACCGCTTGGCACAGGCCGGTATCGCCGCTGAGTTGCTCGTAATGCAGAGTAGCGGCGGGGTGTACACCTTTGCCGCGGCGCGGCAAAAGCCAGTGTACATGGTCGAGTCCGGTCCGGCCGCCGGGGTGATTGCGGCAGCGCATTTGGGTCAAGCACGCGGCTACGACCAAGTGATTTCCTTCGACATGGGCGGGACGACCGCCAAAGCCGGGCTAATCCAAGGCGGTGCGCCCAGCGTGACCAAGGACTACGAGGTCGGGACGACGGCGCAATCGGGCGTCGGGGCGACTCGCGGCGCTGGCTATCCAATCCGCACACCAGTAATCGACCTCGTGGAAATCGGCGCGGGCGGCGGGTCCATCGCCTGGGTGGATCCGGGCGGCATACTGCGAGTCGGTCCCCAAAGCGCTGGAGCCGATCCCGGGCCGGTCTGCTATGGCCAAGGCGGGACTCAACCTACAGTCACCGACGCCAATCTCGTCTTGGGCCGGCTCAACCCTAACTATTTCCTCGGCGGCGAAATCGCCCTCGACCCAGCGGCCGCACAACGCGCCATCGAACAACACTGCGCCCAGCCGCTGGGCATGGACCTAGTCGAAGCGGCCCACGGCATCGTCGAGATCGCCAACACCGCCATGGTCAACGCGCTGCGGCTGGTCTCCGTGCAGCGCGGCTACGACCCGCGCGGGCGCGGGGCCAGCCCACGCCAACCGCCTCGCCGCCCTGACCGAGATCCCCGTGGCGATCATTCCCCAAAGTCCGGGTACAGCTTCGGCCTTGGGCCTGTTGGTGACGGACTTAAAACACGATTACGCGACGACCCTCATCCAGCGGCTGGACCAAGTAGTACCCCAAGCCTTGGAGCAGACCTTCCGCGAGTTAGAGGCGCAGGGGCGGGAAACGCTTGGGCGCGAGGGGATGGCGGAAGCGGCAATGGACTTCAGACGCCAAGCGGATCTGCGCTACGTTGGGCAGAGCCACGAGTTGACGCTGCCGTTGGCAACCGAAACCTTGGGTCCAGCGCAACTAGCGCAGCTATTGGCACAGTTCCACCGCACGCACGACCGCGCCTATGGCTTTAGCGCACCGGGTGAAGACGTCGAGCTAGTCAGTGTGCGGCTCTCGGCCATCGGCCAGATCGCCAAACCCGCGCTGGCACCGCTGGCACAGGCCACCGGAGAGGCGACGGCCAAAGGACAGCGCCCGGTGTATTTCGCCGAGAGCGAGAGATTCGTCGATTGCCCGGTGTACGACCGCTATGCACTGGGGGCTGGCGCAGTAGTGCAAGGGCCGGCCATCGTCGAGGAGATCGATTCAACCACCGTCGTCCATCCTCAGTACCAAGTGCGCGTGGACGAAGTGGGGCAGATGGTGCTGACGGCAGTAGAAGCGCGTTGAACCACTACCAATGACCTGGGGACGCACATACCTGTGGATCGCCATACTGATCTTCGCCGCTGCCGCTTCGGTGGTGGCCCGCCTCGTCGAAATCGGCGAAGCGAACCTAATAGATGGCAGCAATCCCATTTCCTTTTGCAACCTGCTTTTCGCCGGCAATCTCGTCGCGGCGCTAACCCTGTTCGCCCTCTATCACCGGGAATGGCGTCCCGCCAGCCTGCGCGCCCTATCGCGTCGGCAATGGCTGATCCAGACAGCCTTGGCCCTTACCTCCGGCGCAATAGCCCCGGCCATGATGTTTACGGCCATTGCCCATACCTCTGTCACCAACATCGTCCTGATCGAGACCATAGAAATTCCCCTCGGCCTGTTGCTGGCTTGGCTGCTCTATCGAGAAAAGTCGAACTGGACAGCCGTACTGGGGGCCTTGTGCGCCCTCGGCGGCGTGGCCACGACCCTCATCTTGCAGATGGACGCGTCGCCAGAGAGTATGGCCGCAGCGCGGATGCAGGGCGGAGTGGGCTACGGTGAATTCTTTGCCGCCGCCGCTACCGTGCTCCTCGTCTGCGGTGCCGAGATCGGCCGCAAACAACTCCAGACCATCCCCTTGGGCATCTTCAGCGTCTTCCGCAATATAGTCGGCGCGCTCTTCTTCCTCGGCATTGGCCTATACGTTTTTGGCCTTGACCACTTCGCCGACATCTTCTCCCCGCTGCTCTGGGGCTGGATGCTGCTGTACGGAGGGATTGTGGTGGCTTGCGGTCAATTGGCGTGGTTTGCCGGCATCAAGCGCGTGCGCCCGGCCGACATTGCCACAGCGTCGTCCTTTTCGCCGGTAGCCGGCGTGCTCTTCGCCGGTCTCATCTTGGGCGAGGTACCCATGCCCGCCCAGCTCATCGGCGGCGGCATCATCCTCGTGGGCATCGCCATCGCCCTGTGGGGCGAGCTACGCGCCACCCGCCCGACGCGGCCACCCAAGACCGACGACAAGGCCAAAGCCTTCACCGGAGTCTAATTCAATTACTTCACGGGAAAATCAAAGTACGCGTCTGGATACGGTTCGTCTTTAAGCGTATAGTGCCACCATTCTTTGTCGTAATTCACAAAACCGTGCTTTTCCATCGCGGACTTTAACAACAGCCGGTTGCGTCTCTGTTGCTCTGAAATCAGCGGATCGTCCGTATTGGACAACGCGTCGAAATAATCAAATGGCGTACCCATATCCAACTCGGCAGAACTCGCACTCTCGACTAGCGTCAAATCGAGCGTGCTTCCCCTGCTGTGGCCCGATTTGTCTGCGATATAGCCCTTCTCGATGAGTTGAGATTTATCTTCGTTGGGATAGTACTCCGCCTTCATTTTTTGATCGTCGGCATCGCGCACCCACGCTACAAAGTGATCCACCGCTTGTTGCGGGCGATAGCAGTCAAAAATTTTCAACGCGTATCCCACCTCGCTTATGTCACGCTGTACTTTTTTGAGTGCCTCACTGGCCGGTCTAGTCAGAATGCACTTCGCGCTTTCATACCCCCTCACTTTTGTCCCCAAAAAGTTGTCATTTGAATAGTACCGGATATCAAAAACAAGGGACGGGATTTCGTCGTTGACCACGACAAACTGCTCGGGCATCGACGCATCATCTTCGGCAATAGCAATGGTTGCTTCTTGCGAACAACTCACAAAAAAGAGCAGCGCAACAATGCACTGGCCTCGCTGTACAATCGAGAGCACTTTCATGCGACAGCTTCTCACTTGTCGAAGTAGGGATGCGCGGATACAGGCGCTTTGGGGATCTCGCCACTCGGTGGCTTGAGCGTGATGTCCTCGAACAGGACCATGCGAGGCGTGACGATACTCACGAGGACTTCACCTCCCCGTCCGCGGTAAAAGGGCGAGGAGTTGCCCTCTGAGCGAAAGGAAACGGTGTTGACCGCGTGCGTCTTGGACACCTTCACGATGTCCTTGAAGGTATAAAGACCGATGCCCGCAAATTCCGCGTTGCGCACTAGTTCCTCGCGGCCGTCGAGATAGACTTTATGGACGAAGATCGCGTTTGCCAGCTTGTCCTCGTCATCGGAGGAACCGGGAGAAAAGAAGATAACCTGAGAGCCGGAAACCTCGTACGACGGGTTGGCAATGTGGGTGACAATGTAGCCGTACTGTTTTTTCTGCCGTTTGATCAGCTTGAAGAATTCCTTGCGGATGTCCTTTTCGCTCGAACCTTTCTCCGCCTCGACCAAGATATTGCTAGGAGCGACACCCGGACCGCGGCGACTGCCGGTACTCTGGTCAATGCCGCGCACGGGCGTACGCGTCGTCAGCAGAGTCTCCAACACGCCCTTCCGTATTAAGCGCACCGGGCGCGCCGGCACGCCTTCGTCGTCAACCCGGTAGCCGCCGAACAAGGGCAGCTTTTTATACGCGTCCATGAGCGGCTCGGCGCGCACGCTGAGGAATTCGGGCAAAACGCGCACGCCAATCTTGTCGAGAAAAGGGTTTTCCTTCTTCTGCGGATAGTAGCGCTCGTATTGCGGATTGTCGGACAGCGCCCGGCGCGTCGCTAATACGTAGGGCACAAACCCCTGATTGAACAACTCCGTAGCCGCCTGACCCGAGAAGATCACGGGGCCGGTATAGCGCTCGACCAGCGGTGCCTGGCGCAACTGCTTCAGACGCTCGCCCATCGTCTTGATTTGCGCGGTCAGCTCGTCGTCGCTGGGCAGGTCTTCCGGCGAACGGGCGTACACCGCGACGAAATCTTCCAGCGGCATGCCGTCGGGAGCTTGGGTAGCGGCGACCGCGGTAAAAGTCAACGACGAACTCGTGCGAATAAAAGAAGAACCTTCACTGTTTAGGTAGTAGACCGAGGTGTTGGCCCCGTTGAGACGCACCCGCGAAGTGTAGATGTCGGGCATCTCGCGGAACAGGTCCGAAAGCTGGCGCACTCGCTGATCCAACTCGTCGAGATCCAAGACGGCGGGTGCCATTTCGTCCACTTCGGTGGCGGGCTTCTCTCTGCTGAAATCGGGAATCTCTTCGGTGCGGGTTTTGTTCTGCAAGGTAGCGCGCTTCCTAGCTATATCTTCGAGCGCCTTCTTGTAAGCACCGTCGGTGGCCAGCCAGATTTTGCGTCGCAACTCGTCGTAGTCGTCCTCAAGGGGCAATTGCATGCTGCCCCCGTACATGCGCACCACGCCCGAACCGCCGAAGGAAAACGAGCGGAAGTTGGTGTTGTCGAGATCGTAGTCTCCGACCCGCACTTCGACACTGAGTGCGCGCGAGTGCCCCTCGCCACTTCCGAGCAGACTGCCGAAGGTCGCCGAGCTGCCCTTGGACTTTACTTCGCGCACGAGGTAGGAAATGAAGTAGGGCTGTTCTAGGTCTTCGAGCTGGAGTTGCTGCATCGAGCGCGCCAATTCATCGCGCAGGGCGCGCTGCAAAACGTCGTCTTCAGCGTAGACGGAGGAAAACGCCAGAAAAGTAGCAGTCGTCAGAACGTAGATAAAGAACCTTTTGCACATGGGATAGCTCCTGCCGGATGGGAGAGGACTCAAAGGAGGTCGTCCGCTTCTTCTTCAGCGGACTCGGAAAACGGTGCTTCGAGGATGGGGCGGCGCTCTTGGGACTTCTCCTTCTTCTGCACTTCAATCTGCGAGATGAAAATACCAGGAGAGACCGCTGCTACGGGCACGCCTCCTGACTCAGCACCACAGATGCCGTTGAACACGTCGGGCTGATCGTCGGCCGCGGCGATCTGGCTGAAGGCGGTGAGTGGCGTGCCGATCAGATCAACTCCGCGCACCAGTTCCTCGCGCCCATCGGTGTAAATCCGGTACACCAAGATGGGAAGCACGTTGAAGGCGTTGGGTATGGTGCGGCCGGTGATGGTGAAGCCCCCCTGGATGTCCTCGAAGTAGAGACCAAACTCCTTCCCCTCCATGCGGCACTGTTCGATGAGCATCTCCTTGAGCTGATCCCGGGTCAGCGGCTCCGAGGTCTCGACGATGAGATTGGACTGGCGCGCCACCGGGGCGTAGCCCGCCTGCTTGCGTCCGTGGCCGTTGGAGTTGGGGAAATTCTCAATTGGCGAGCGCGACATGAGGAAGCGGCGGAAAACCCCGTTCTCGACCACGGCCACCCGCTGTCCCTTGACGCCCTGATTGTCGTACGCATAGGCCCCCACCAGATCCTTGCCAGCGCTGCTGGCCTGAGTGGGATCGAAGTAAACCGAGAAGGTCTCGGGCAGGACTTTCTCTCCTATTTTCTTTTTAAAGGTCTGGCCCTCGTCCTCGCGCTTCTGGCGATGGCCTTCGATGCGGTGACCGAAGATTTCGTGGAAGAGGACGCCGCTGGCGCGGCCCGACAGAATCGCCGGACCCGTGTAGGGAGCGACCACCGGGGCTTCGCGCAGGGCGTGCAAGTCGGCGATCATGTCCTCCACTAAGGCGAGGACCTCCTCGTCGCTGGGCAGGCCCTCCGGGGCAAAGGCGGAGAAGGATTCGTAGCGCGGCAATTCCATGCCGTCGTCGGCCTTGGTGACGGTAGAGCACCTGCGAAGTTTGGATCTCGCTGCCCTCGCTGTTGACGTATTGGCAAGTCGAGATATTGGCCGAGAGGGTGGCGTCGGCTTCGTAGATGTCGCCGGATTGGGCGAAGGGGGCCGTGTATTTCTTGAGCTTGGCCTCCCATTCGTCGCGGGAAATGTCAAAGGAGGCGGGGGCTTCCACATAGCGCTCGACCGGCTCCTTGGAGAAATCGTCCGACTGGTCTTCCTCTTCGACCTTGACCTGGACGTTGGTCTTGACCGTGGTCAGTTGTTCGATGGCACGCTTGTATTTCTTGTCGGTGTGATACCACAGCACGCTGCGAATGGCGTCTGGATCGTCCTCAATGGGAATTTCGATCATCGAATAGCGGTCGGAGAAATTGCTAGGACCGCCGCGCACCTGATGCGTATTGTCGAAGGCGTAGTCTCCCACGCGCAGATCAATATCGAGCTGGCGGCGGCGCGATTCGTTGCTGTAGGTCAGCGCGCCAAAGGAAGCTCCGACCCTGATCCCCTCCGTCTCCGTGATTTCGTAGCTGAGGTAATAGGGCGGGATCGGCTGCTCCTTGAGCACACTGAAGGAGCGAGTCAATTCCTCCTGCATGGCCTGCAGCGTAGGACTGGGCGAGCTATCCACAATAGCACCCATACCTGGCGTAGGCAGCCTAGGCATATTCCGTTCGCCGGTCTCCCCATCGTCTGCTCCAAGCGGAGAAGAGGTCTCAGCCCAAACGCCGGTCGCGGTGAACGCGGCGCAGACGAGGCCAAGGTATAAAAGTCTGGAAAGCGATCTCATTGGCGTACCTTTCTTTGGTTTAGCGCAGAAATCTCTGCATGTCGGCAACTTAGCTAGCATAGGTAGACATCGGGAATCAGACGTCCCTTTGGGATGCGGGTTACCTTCCCGTTCTCAGCCGCTTGATGACGTGATATGCGGGCGACCTGCTATACCCGCTCGGCCTGGGGCTCGGCCGCTCCGTGGGCATGATCCCACAAATGTCCTCGCCGCTTCTGGCCCTCTAGCGTCGTTTCAAAGTACACCCCCCGCACTGGCTCGTGCACCAACGGCATATCGTGATGATGCCCCATGCCCGTGGCAAGGCAGTCTCCCGGCTTCATTTCGTACGCCTTGCCCTCGGAAACAGCGCGAGCCTGACCCTCCAAGATGACCCAATATTCGTCGCAGTCGTGAAAGTGGCTATCGAAATTGGTCCATTTCTCGTACGGGATCGGATCGCCCTTGTCCTCGGGCTTAGAGCTATTGTCCATGTTGAAGATGCCCGAGCCGCCCGTCTCCGCCCCCCAGCGTGCCGCCTCTTCTACTTCCAACACCTCAAAAGACCCTGGACCAGTCAAATCTATATTGGCACCCGCAGCAGCTTCCACCTCCTCGGCACCCACCCGCAGCCGACAGCCCCCCTCTCCCACAATCAGCTTCTCCACCTCTCCACGACGCGCAAAGCAGTGTTCATCGCCTGCGTTGAGCCGCACGACCTCAAAATGCTCCAACTCACACCAATCGGGGTACTGGTCCTCACTTCTGAACATCGGCATAACTTTCTTCCTTCTCTCCGTGTTTAAAAGGTTTTAGAGTATTATGTCGCATATAACATTGGGGAGAACGGATGACTAGGCAACCACGCTACCAGACGCGGCCCTTCCAAACATCCCCGCATTGAGCGACCGGCTCGACTCGGCCGTGCAGAGCTTCATCGACGCTCAGCAGCTCTCCGGTGCGGTTATCATCGTCGCTCGGCACGGTGCCGCAGCCCACTTCGAAGCTCGCGGCATGAGGGATGTCGAAACCGACGCGCCCATGAGCAAGGACACCATCTTCCGCATCTATTCGATGACCAAGGCGGTCGGCAGCGTGGCCGCGATGATGCTCTGCGAAGAAGGTAAACTACAACTCGATGCCCCAGTCTCGCACTACCTTCCCGAACTGCAGGAGATGCAGGTGGCTCCCAACCCAGCAGCAGGAGAGCACACCCCAGTAGCTGCGAAACAGAGGATGACCGTCCGCGACCTGCTGCGTCACACCTCCGGCCTGCCCGGCAACGTCGCCGTCGATACGCTCTACCGCGAGGCCGGGTTACCTCCCCTGAGTGAGTGCGACCTGCGGGAAATAGTAGCCCACCTCAACCGCGTCCAACTCCTGTTCCACCCCGGAACGCAGTGGTACTATAGCATTGCGGCCGACATTGTCGGGCGGCTCGTGGAGGTGGCTTCGGGCCGCCTGTTTGACGAATTCCTCGCCGAGCGAATTTTTCAACCGCTGGGCATGGAAGACACCGGGTTCCACGTCCCAGCGGACAAACTCCATCGGTTTGCAGCCATGTACGGCCCGCACCCCAGCCCCACAGGGCGGCACCGCAACCAAGTGGAGCTTTCAGGAGCGGCCCAAGTTCCTCTCCTGCGGCGGCGGACTGGTCTCCACCGGTGCCGACTACCTGCGCTTTTGCCTGATGCTCGCGGGCAAGGGCGCGCTAGCTGGACAACGGCTGCTGCAAGCAGATACGGTCGAACTAATGACCCGCAACCAGTTACCCATGTCGCTGATACCCATCCAAAAGCAACCGCAGGAACGCTACCAAGGGCTGGGCTTTGGACTGGGCTTTTCCGTTCGGGTGCAGCCGTCCGATTGGGTACCAGCCTCGCAGATCGGCGAATACGGCTGGATCGGCGGAGCCAGCACCGAGTTCTGGATTGCGCCGCAGTCCGAATTAGTGGTGATCACCCTCGCCCAATACATGCCCTTCTCCGACCTCAGCCGAGTCGTCAAACAAATCGTGTATGACGCCCTAGAAGAGGACTAAGGCGCGTTGAAAACGGTCGATCGAAAAAAACAACTTGTCATGCTGAGCAAAGCGAAGCATCTCATACCCAAAATGCGTATATAACACAGTCCCGCCCTCAACGAGGCTTCCATTTATGATACTCAAAAACAACCCGCAAAGCGCACCTTCCGATCACCTCGTCTTGTTCCCCTTCGACGACTACAGTATCCCGTTTCAGCACGGCGTCAGACTCCACCTCGTGCCCTATAAATCCGGCGTCGATCGCACCCGAATTGTGGTGCCTCTTGGGCCGCCCGGCGCACCAGATTTTGCCCGCGTCATCTACTACGGCACAGTGCTGCGAGTAGGCGACGAACTGTGGATGTGGTATCTCGGACACGGGGATGACGATCACTGGCATCAACGGGTGTGTTTTGCCAAGAGCCGCGATGGCTACCATTGGGAAAAACCAAACCTCGGCTTGGTGGAATACCGCGGCTCGACGGCCAATAATCTGGTACACATACTGGACGGCGAGCACCATATTCAGGCGTGCGTGGTATTTTACGAACCCGACGACCCAGACCCCACGCGCCGCTTCAAGGCGATCATCGAAACGAGCAAGTACTCGCCCAAATTCGCCGTCGCCTTCAGTGCCGATGGCCTGCGCTGGTGCGAACCCGAGCGCCAGCCCGAGCTGCCGTCGTGCGAAATGACCGGCGGCACCAAGTTTAACGGCTGCTACTATCTCAGCGGCCATGGCGGCAGTCATTTCGGCAGCTTGCGGCAACTGGAGACCTTTGTCTCATACGATTTTGAACATTGGCAGCAGGCCTCCTGCCTCGGCTTGCGGCGCGAAAACATCCCACCGCGCCCCATGGTGTACGGCCCGCACCAAGGCGAACAGGTGCATCTCGGTGCCGCCCTGTGGAATCGCGGCAACGTGCTTGTCGGGCTGTACGGCCAGTGGCACGGCCCGGAAAACGACGACCGGCGGCACGTTACCATGGATCTCGGCCTCGTGGTCAGCAACGACGCCCTGCACTACCGCGAACCCATTCCCGACTTTCGCATGGTGACCGCGGGCGAAGACGGCTTCTATCACCTGCCCGCAGAATTCAGCTTCAAACACTCCGCACTCGTGCAGGGACAGGGATTTGAAAACATCGGCGACGAAACGCTGTTCTGGTACGCGCCTTGGCCGGAAAGCATCAGCGACGGCGTCCGACTAGCGAGCTGGCAGCGAGACCGCTTGGGATACTTCCAAGTGTTTGACGCTCCCCGTTCACCCCAGGTCCGCCATGTGATCTCAGCGCCAATCGATCTAGAAAATCAACCTGCACAGGTCTCGCTGAACATCGACGGCTTATCGGAATATGGTCAGGTAACGGTTGAAATCCTCGACGAGTACTTCCAGCCTCTAGCCGATTATACCGCCGAGCATTGCCAGCCCCTCGAATCGGGATTGCAGCAGCCGGTGCGCTGGAACAACCAAGAATGGGTCGAACACCGGGATGGAGCCATTCGGATTCGCCTCAATTTTGTCGGAATCCGCCCCGAAGATCCAAAGCTATACGCGATTTACGTGACAAGCCACGAGTTGACTTGACGAGCATCGGACCAGCGCCTTTTTTGGGCCGCTATTGATTCAATCATCAACTGACACTTAGGATGCACAAACCATGAACGTCAAAGAAACCCTTTTTCATCTGCTGCGGGATATGTGATGGGTCAACGGGATTACAATGCTGTTGTCAGGCGCGTGGAAGCGGTGTCTGGTATTGATGTGCAGATATTGGGTGAGGTTGAAGGTTTGCCGATTTTGTGTGCGTCTGCTGGTAGGGAAGACGCACCGGTTGTTTATATCAATGGCGGGACGCACGGTGATGAACCGGCTGGGGTGGAGGCCGCGCTCGCTTTTTTGCAGGGGGAGGGGGAGCGCTGGGCGGATAGAGTGCGTTTTGAAGTTATTCCGTGTTTGTGTCCGTGGAACTATGCTCACAATGCCCGACTCAATGCACAGGATGTCGATGTGAATTGGGCGTTTTTGCGCGATGATGTGCCCGAGATTGAGATTTTGCAGGGTTTTTTGGCGGGAAGAGTTTTTGGGATTGGGAGAGTCCGGGATTTTATCTGTACGAGATGTTTGGAGACCGGGGCTCTCTGGGACGGGCGATGGTCGAGCGGGTGACACGGGTTTGTCCGATTAACGAGAATGCCGAGATTGAGGGCGAGGTTGCGGTCAATGGGGTGGTTCATCCCAATATGGAGGTGGCAAGGCGGAAGTACGGGGAGGGCATACCTATCGCTTTGTTCCAGCGAGGCCATACGGGGCATCTGGTGACGTCGGAAACCCCGACGGCGCAACCGATGGATGTGCGCGTTGCGGCGCATCTGGCAGCTATTGAGGTGATGGTGGAGGCTAATGTTTAAATCAATTCGCTACATATTCGAAAGCAAGCGTCCTTTTTCTGCCGTCAACGCATAGATCGCACCCCATATCCCCGAGACCGAAACCTCGCCCAAAATCAGCCCCAAGAAAAACGGCTTGGCGTTCTGGAACAGGCGCACGCCGCCAAAGCGCAGGATGACCAGCTTCAACAGCCAAGCAATCAGCGCCGAAAACCATATCTGACTCGTCAGCCAACCCACGGCAATAGCAAAGCCGATCGGGTGAAAGGGCCACCAAAACCACCGGTGCTGCGCCCACATTAAAAAGCCCTCCACGGCCGCGCCAATCCCCTTGAAGAGCCAGCCGCGCATGTCGGCCTCGGGCATGTTGAGAATGGTCGGGCCGATATAGGGCCAGCCGTGGGCACCGGCCCAATTGATCAGCGACAGATTAATCGCTCCATGAGTGTAGGCCAGTTTCAAGGTCATGTAGGCCGCGGCCAACAGGCTGCACACCAGCGCCAGCATCAGGCCCCAAAACAGCCGCGTCTTGGGGCCGGGGATTAGCTCGGCGAGTTTGAGGCCGTTGGCGCAGGCAACCATCGGCGAAGTGCGCGATTCGCCCTGCCAAATAAAAGTGAAGTTGAGGGCGACCAATCCCTTGGCCCCGAGGATCGAAGTGCCCAAGCCCGAAATGATGAAGTACGCCGGCACAATGGGGCTGCGGGCGGTGGCCACGCCGCCGGTAGCTACCACGCGCGCGACCAAGATGAAGAACAGCAAGCTGACGACGAGCAGGACCGGAAGCACCGCAATCGGCACTCCCGAGCGCCAGAGCCAAACAGCGACGAAGAGCAGGCTGCCCAAAAAGCCGAGCAAGGCCGTGCGGTAGCGGAGCAACTCCTCGCTGTCATCGACGCCACCGCGCGGGTCCCAGAGTTTGCGCCACACTTCTTTTAGATGGGGACGGGCGTTCCACAGCCCAAAGAGCACCAACACAATGACCGCGCCGGTGGCTTGATGGGTCAGGTCAGCCGGCTGCGAGTACTCGTATGCGCTCAGGCGCTCGGTGCTGGCAATGCCGATGGTCTTGAAGACTCCTTCTTCCACCTTGGAGAACACGTAGAAGAACCAGATGCTGAACGTGATCTCGAGATTGACCAAGTAGAAGAAGCCGACCCAAGCCAAGTTGAGTGCAACCGGCAGGTGCAAGGTATGGTTGAAAAAAGAAAAACGGCCGCGAGGATTGTATTCGGGCACGATGGGGAAGTAGTGGTTGAGGGCGTTGAGGCTGAGCAGGATGCAGGGCACGGCAAACCCCAGCCACATCCGCTTGTCCTTAAAAAAAGAAGCCACGCGTACGTTGGTGTCCTTCTCAATCATATTCTGCGGTAGCTGAACCATCGGATAGGTCAGCCGCTCGTGCTCCGACCACTGGCGGTGGAGGATGGCGCTCATGCAGATCAGCATGAAGCTCATGGCCACGATCAACGCCAGCCAGTAGGCCATCGGCTCCACCCAGACGCCCCACGGGATGGACTCGCCCTTCGGCAGGCCCTCGTAGTAATTCTTGATGGCCTCGAAGTCCTGCGGCGCGATCCACGCGGGGATAAAGTCGTAGAACAGTTCGGCGTAGTTGTTTTCTGGGGTGGCGTAGTAGAAGGGATAGACGATAGTGCCAATGAGGAAGAACATCAGGCCCCACGTCGGCACCGTGACCGCCATCATCAACATGCAGTAAATCAGCACCAGATCGGCTTTGGACAGAGCGAAGTGGCGGCCGAGCAGAGCCACGAACCCATTGACGGCAAAGGTCAGGACAAAAAAGAGAAAGAGCGCACCCGGCGAAGAGGGATTGAAGCCGACCCAATAGTAATTGAATACGACCCCGTACGGCGCGAGCAGACCCACCGCTAGGGAAAGGGCGATGCCGATTAGCAGTCCCTTGATGCTGAAAAGCGATTTGGGCATGGGTGGGCCGACGCGTTCCGTCGATGATCCTACTCAGCAGCCGAGGCGGCCAAAAGCCCCCCATCCACCGGCAGGGACGCCCCGGTGATGCAGCCAGCGGCTGGCGAGCAGAGGAAGACCACGGCCCGGCCAATGTCCTCGGGGGTTCCCGGACGGCGCAGGGGAACTATGTCACGGTGTCGGTCGCCAAGGATGCCCAACGCCGGAGGCGGTTCGTTGAAGACGTGATCGGTGTCCATGTATCCGGGCATGATGGCATTGCAACGGATTCCGTGTTCGCCCAAGTCAACGGCCATGCTTTCGGTCAGGCGCAACACGCCGGCTTTGGCCGCCCCGTACGCGGTGTCGTTTTTCCACGCCCGGCGTCCGTGTACCGAGGAGGTGCTGACGATGGCTCCTCCGCCGCCCTGCGCCACCATGGCGCGCGCCGCTTGCTGCGAGCACAGGAAAAACCCCTTGAGGCCCACGTCGAGATTTTGGTCCCAATTCTCCTCGCTGAGTTCAAGGAAGGGCTCGCCCGTGCCACCGTAGGGATTGTTGACCAAGATATCTATGCGGCCAAACCGTTCGAGAAACGCCGCGAACATCGCCCCGACTTGAGCACTGTCGGAAATATCGCCAGCGAAGAACTCGGCCTCGCGGCCCATGGCGCGGATCAGGCCCAGAGTTTTGCCGGCATCGTCGTCGTCGTGCAGGTCGTTGATCCCCAAGACAAGGCAATGCCGCGACCGATGCGGCGCTTGCCGCCGGTGACGAAGGCTTTCTTTCCACTTAGCGAATATGGATCGGACATAGTGTACTCCTTGCGTTAAACGATCTCGGGATGTTCGTGGATCGAAGGGGTGGCCATGATGCGCTTCTGTCGTTCGGTCAGCTCGCCGTACTCGTCGAGGTTGTAAAACTCCTTGGCCCACGTCGAGTAGCCGGGGCTGTACTTGTAGAGCAAGGTGCGGCGCTGGTGCTCGGAGCGCCACGGCATGGTGCCGTGAATGAGGGCCTCGGTAAAGAACAGCGCATCCCCGGCTTTAGCTGTCGGTTGGACCACGTAGTGCGCGTCGCGCTCAAAGCGCCTGACATCTTGCGGCAGGTTGCGGGGGTAATTGGTCTTGTGGCTGCCCGGCACGCAGGCAAAACCACCGTCGCCCTCATTGGCATCGGCGAGAAAAAAGGTCACCACGCTCAGGCCATTGCGCATCTGGCCGTCGCGGTAGCTGAACCAGTGGTCGGTATCTTGGCTCGGGCCGCCGTGCAGACCGCCCCGGGCGTCGCCGCGATTCATAATAATGGCGTAGTCGTGGTCGATGCGGACCTTGGGGCCGATGAGTTCGACCAAATAGGGCAGGATCTTGGGGTGATCGATCAGGTCTTTGGTGGCTTGACCCCAGCTACTGACCTTGTTCAGATCGTTGCGGGGGTGGTTGTCCCAGCCGGCGATATACCGGTCCACCAGCGCGTTGAGATCGTCCAGTTCCTGCGGGCTCAGAACGTCTTTAATAACCAGATAGCCCTCTAAGTCAAAGACGAATTTTTCTTCTTCGTTCATGGCTTGCTCCTTTACGCGTAGATGTCCTGCATCTGATAGGCGTCGAGCGAGACCAACTCGGCGCTCTGGCCCTGTGCGCGCAGCGAAACCCCGACGCTGTCGGCGCGGTCGGGATAGACGCGTGCGGCCACGCATTGCTGGCCGTTGGCAAAAACTTCGACGACGCTCTTATCGACAAAGACCCGCAGCTTGAGCGTCTCGCCCGGAGTGAGGATGACCGGAGCGGTCTCCGGGGCGCGGGAGAGCACGTCGGGCGCGACAGAAGAATACGAGGTGTCGAGCGAGATCAAGCTCTGGTGGTGGTCGCTGCCAAAGACGCGGTTGCTGAAGCCCCGGTTTTTGAAGAAGGCAATGCGCGTGTGCTCTTCTTTGCCGGGAGCGCGCAGGACATTGAGTTCGACCATGGGCGCGTCCTGCGGATCGATTTCAGCGACGATTTCCACGGCGTTGCCCCGGACCGCATCGAGGACGAGTTCTTCGTTGGCGGCGAGGGTAGTTTTGCCGACGCGCTGGTGATCCCTCCGCAGCGACTCAAGGTCGCCGGCCGGCTCCATGGCCAAGTCGTCGCCAACCACGGTCAGCCGGCGGGGCAAGGTCATAATCTGGTTCCAATCCTTGGTAGGTTTGCCGGGGTTCATGTTGAAGATGACCAAGACGCCGCCTTGGCCATCGGGGGTTGCCGAAGGAGCGTGGACGCCAGAAGGCGCGGCCGCGCCAAAGTTGAACTTGGCACCGTAGGTCACCACGAACTTGTCGCGCTCGGTGTCGTAGTCGCCGAGCAGGTACTGGCCGCCGCTTCTATGGCTGAAGAGGAGAAGAATGTGGCGGTCGCCAATGGGCCAGAAATAGGGGCAGGCCCCATCGTCGCCGACTAGCGTATACCCGTCGTCCTCCACGAAGGGGTGGAGGTACTCCCAGTGTTCGAGATCGCTCGACTTGAAGAGGAAGTTGGCGCGCACGGGCTTGCTGGCCGGACCTTCGGGCTTGGTGCCCGCCGACAGCGAGTAGTACGCGTCGCCCTGCTTCCAGATGCAGGGATCGAAGACTC
>JAGWBY010000060.1:16111-31372 GCA_021295675.1 Candidatus Latescibacterota bacterium
TTGAGCAATAGCGGGTCCGAAGAAGTGGCGACCATGTTGCCGACCTCAGTGCCGTGGTACATGGCAATGACGCGGTCTTCCTCGACTAGCGCAGCTCCCGAAAAGCAGCAGCGCTCTGGGTTGGGATAAATGCAGTACGGCAAGTCGCGCCAGTGGACGAGGTCGTCGCTTATGGCGTGGCCCCAGTGCTGGCGGGTATCCTCCGGTGGATAGGCTTGGTAGAAGAGATGGTAGCGGCCCTGCCAGAAGCACAGTCCGTTGGGGTCGTTGAGATTGGCTTCGGGGTTGATGTAGTGGTAGATGGGGCGATGTGGGTCGCCGGCGTACGAGCGGCGCGCTGCGAGCAGGCGCTGCATCAACGGATTGGTGGCCAGCGCCTCCTCCTGTTCGGCCAAGGTATCGGGGAAGGTGTAGTAAGGGACTTTTGATGTGTAGTCGGGCGCGGCAGTCATGGGATGAGCCTCCGGTTGGGTGAGTGGTCGTTAGGGCAGCGCAAAGTATAGGTCTTGTGCAGGCGTCAATCCAGTCTCGGGCAGAGGCCAACACGCCAGTGTCGATGCAGGCGGATTGACAGCCGCCGTGCGAATATGCTCTATTCCCTTTAATTACATCCCAACAAGCCCGTGCGCATAGACTGTCAGCCCCATATTTTTCCAAAGGAGCAAGCCCCTTATGGTCAAACCCGAAGTACTAGCAGCCTTTAAGGAATTCGACTCGCCGACAATTTTTAACGCCATCGTGTTAAAGTGCGGCCTACCCAACGAAGAGTACACCGACCACCGAATCCACTATCTGCTGCCGGAATTGGGACCAGTCATCGGCTATGCGGTGACCGCGGAAGTAACGACCAACGACCCTGATTCCGTAGCAGTCCCTTGGGAAGGGTACTACGAAGCAATCGACGCCACCGAAGGGCCCGTGTTCGCAGTGATGAAGGACGTGGATTCGCGTCCCGGACGCGGGGCCAGTTTTGGCGACGGCATGGCGCGGCTGCACCAGCGGCTAGGCGCGGTGGGAGCCGTTGTCGATGGAACAGTGCGCGACTTGGAGGGGATCCGCCGGGTCGGGCTGCCGATCTTCGCTTGGGGGACGGTGCCAGGGCACGGCGTATTCAACGCGACGCGAGTCAACGCGCCAATTACCGTAGGGTCAGTGCGGATTCGGCCGGGGGACCTGATCTTCGGCGACGGCGACGGCTGCGTACGCATTCCGCTGGAGCACGCCGAGGAAGTATTGGAATTGGCCGCAGAAGTGCGGGACAAGGAAGCGAAAATTTTCGCACTGTACGATTCAGACGACTTTTCCCTCGCCAAGTGGCGAGAATCGCGCCGGTAGGGGCAACTCTTAGAGTTGCCCTCATCGCCGCCCAAAGGAGGACAGCATGGAGACCACCACCGTAAAAATAGACCCCAAAGAAGAAATCGGCTTCATGACGGTCGATGAGACGGACTTTGCCTCGTTTTCCCTGAGCCAGCAGATCCGCCATCTCGAAATGGAAGGCTACGTGCTCATGCCAGACGTGCTCGACGCCGAGCACATTGCAGCGCTAAAGGCCGAACTGCAAGACCTGCCGATGGGGCACAAGGACTACAGCGAGGCCCAAACCTTCCACCACGAACCCCAATGCGCGAGCCGGATGGTAGCCGAACTGATCGGCTATCCGCCGATCGCGGAATTCCTCCAAGCGCTCATGGGGCCGGACATCGTCTTCACGCACGGGCTTTTTACCCGCACCCTCTCCGGCTCGCCGGGCATTTCAATGCTCGTCGATCTTTGGCTTCGAAGGCTCTTCGCCGCGCCTTTTGCGGGTGCTTTACTACCTCGACGACCTGCCGCCTGAGCGCGCGCCCTTCCGGCTCATCCCGCGCTCCCATCTTTCGTTTCACGCCCAAGCCAACCCGTATGTGCGCTATGTCTCGCACCCACAGGAAATCACGCTCTGTGCCAAAGCCGGTTCGGTAGTAATGATACCCGCCCTCCTTTTCCACGGCACCCATCCCAACAAGGACTTGGCCCCTCGGGAACTAATCCAGTTCGGCTACCGGCCAGCTTGGGCGGGGCCGGTTCAGCCGATGGACGATTGGGACCCAGAATGGGTAAAAAATGCACCCGCAGTGGCCAAACCTTTTCTCCAAAGCCGCAACACGACCGGCAAGGAGTGGAAACAGGTCCACAAACCCCAAGGCATGGAGCACGACGCGCCCGGCATCAATCCAGACCGTTGGGGGAACTAATCGTGAAACTAGCTGAACTCACTTGGCCCGACCTGGAGCAGGTGTCTAGAGACGACACGGTAGTAGTATATCCCATAGCGGCGTTTGAGCAGCACGGGCCGCACCTGCCGTTTATAACGGATACGGCCGAGGTCGCCGCCATCGTCGATCGCCTCGACGCGGAGATTCCCGATCAGGTCCTCTGTCTCCCCGCGCAATGGCTGGGCTATTCCCCGCACCACCTGCGGTTTAAGGGCACGATAACAGCCCAATCAGAGACCCACATCAACATGATCGTCGATACCGTCAGCAGCATGGTCCACGCCGACTTCGACAAAATCCTCATCGTCATATGAACGTCTCCCTCCAGCGGCTGATGGAGAAGTGCCCCGACGCGAGAATCTATGGCACCTCTTGGTTTGCCTACGACGAGCTAGGCCAGATCAGGGAGGCGGGGCCCCACGGCTGGGGGCACGCGGGCGAGATGGAAACTTCGCTGATGATGGCCCTGCATCCCGAGTGGGTCAAAGCAGATCGCCTGCAAAAGGACGGCCACCCGCCGCAATCCGAGCGCGCCGGCCAAGTCGCCCGCTACCGGTGGATTCACCAATCGACCGATCAAGGCACCTACGGCGACCCCACCTTTGGGTCCGCCGAAAAGGGGGAGCGCTTCATCCGCGCCGCGGTCGAGGTGCTGGTCCGCATCGTCGAGGACATAAGGAAGGGGCACCTGTAGCAGAGGAATTGCCCATTTAGAGAGCAACTTCTTTATTAGTACCACCGACGAGTTGTCGGAAACGGATTCAATACCATCTCCCTTACCCTTAAGAGCAGCGTCCCCAAGGCTCTCCCCTATCTTAGGTGCGCTAGGAATATCGCGTGTCCTCGAATCGGGAGTAATGAAAACCAATATGGGTAAGTCGCTACGCTTCATCGATTTGTTTGCCGGTCTCGGCGGGTTTCATCTAGCACTTAAGGCACTTGGCCACCAGTGCGTCTCTGCCTGCGAACTCAATGAGGGCCTCGCAGAACTTTACGAGAAGAATTTTGAGATCCGTCCTTCCGGCGATATTCGAGAGCTTGATATCCAATCGCTGCCTGCCCACGACATACTCTGCGCTGGCTTTCCCTGTCAGCCTTTTTCAAAAGCTGGAAGCCAGCAAGGACTTGAATGCCCGCAATGGGGAGACCTCGTCGATTACGTCATCCGCATCCTTGAAGCTCACAAACCGAGTTATTTCATCATTGAGAACGTTCCCAACCTTGTCAGGCACCAACAAGGGGAAACTTGGCAAACGATCAAGGATAAACTTTGTAAGGCTGGCTACAACGATCCACAAGATCAGTTGCTTTCGCCACATCATTTTGGTGTACCTCAGATCCGCAAACGGGCCTTCATCGTAGGTCGTTTGGGCGGCCTAAACGGGTTCGCATGGCCCGCTCCCTTCCAAGAGACTGAACTTTCCATTAGCTCCATACTGGATCAAAATCCTGAGGAAGCTCGTCCGTTGCCAGCCCGTTACATTGAGTATTTGAAGGCTTGGCAAACGTTTCTCGAAAACTTTCCAAAAGACGAGCAATTGCCCTCCTTTCCAATTTGGGCCATGGAGTTCGGTGCCACCTATCCGTACAAGGACAATTCACCCGCAGGGATTGGTATCTCAAAAATTAAATCCTATAGGGGTAGCTTTGGTCGTCCGTTGTGCGGTATGTCGAAACAGGACGTCCTCGCGGCGCTACCCGTCTATGCCCGTGATCCCGCGCATTCCTTTCCTGAATGGAAGATCGATTTCATCCGTCAAAACCGAGAACTTTATGAACGTCACAAGGCTTGGATTGATAAATGGCTTCCTTCGATTCTTGAATTTGCCCCTAGCTTTCAGAAATTTGAGTGGAATTGCAAAGGAGAGGAACGGGATATCTGGAAATATATTATTCAGTTTCGTGCATCTGGTATTCGTGTTAAGCGACCGACGACAGCTCCCTCCCTCGTTGCAATGACGGTAAGCCAAGTGCCCGTCATTGCTTGGGAGCGCCGGTACATGACAATCCACGAATGTAGTCGACTTCAAAGCATGGAGGGATTGCAGCATCTTCCGTCAACCCAAAACGGAGCATTCAAAGCCCTAGGCAACGCCGTCAACGTTGATGTCGTACGTGAGATAGCTCGACATCTATTGACGGATGAGGAAATGTCAACATAAGACCATTCGGTCGGGTCACAGACAACATCATCGTGAATCATTCAACCAACTGGAAACTATCGAGCACATGGTTAAACGGTTTCCGTTTTGCGAGAAAGAGATAAAAAGCATTGGCGGACAAAACCGTTGATATCCAACCCGGCGTTAGTGTTCTAGCTGTTCTGAGGTATCTCAACTATAGGCCTTGGTATGCCTTGGGCGAGTTCGTCGATAATGCGGTAGAGAGCTTTGTCAAGCATCGGGAAGCGCTGGAGAAAGCGCACGGCGGGCCTCTCAAGCTCCGGGTCAATATTGACATCGACACAGCATCGCCAGCCCGTATCTCTATCCGTGACAATGCGGCCGGTATCTTTGAGTCTGAGTATGGTCGAGCCTTTCGACCGGCCGCTATACCTCCGGATCGGTCCGGTCTTGCAGAGTTCGGCATGGGCATGAAGAGCGCCGCCTGTTGGTTCGCTCCACGGTGGAGTGTGCGCACGTCTGCATTGGACGAGCCTATTGAACGCACGGTGCGCTTTGATATTGAGAACATCGTCAATGATGATATTAAAGAACTTACGATCCAAGAGACTCAAGAAAGGCCTAAACACCACTACACAGAAATTACCCTTGAGCACATATTCCAACCGCCTGTTGGGCGTACGACTGCCAAAATCAAGGAGCATCTCACCGATATTTATCGAAAATTCATCCGCGACGACCTCCTCGAATTACGCTTCAATGGCGATGCACTGACCTATAAAGAGCCGAAGATCCTAAAGGCTCCATATTTCAAAGATAAGAGTGGACCTAACCGAATCTGGCGCAAGGACATCAAGTTTGATTTCGGCAAAGGCCTCTCTGTCCATGGCTTCTCCGCAATCCGAGAGACGGCAAGCACAACCAAGGCGGGATTCTCGCTTTTCCGGAGGGGCCGCGTCATTCAGGGTAGCGGAGACGAGGGCTATCGTCCTGCCCACGTTTTTGGCCACTCCAACAGCTATCGTTATCAAAGGCTATTCGGAGAGCTTCATCTTGATGGATTTGAAGTAAGTCATACAAAGGATGGGTTCCGGTGGGACGAGAATGAGCAGCCGTTTCTGGAATTGCTGCGCGATCACCTAGATAGCGAAGACCTTCCTTTGCTGAGGCAGGCTGAGGGCTACAGAGTTCGTGAGCCTATCGGACGTATCAAGACAGCCGCCAAGCAAGCCGTTAGCAACACAACACAGGTGATGGAGACACACTTACCTGAGATATTGCCAGCCGTTGCAACAGCTAAGCCGGTAGATACACCGACCGAGGAAGCGCCACAGAAATCTCTTCTCGCTGGTCGCCAGTTTGACATTCACTTTCGTGATAAGAAATGGTCAATCAAGGTCGAACTCACCAATGACCCGGCGGAGAGTCAGTGGGTTGCCATTAGCGATACCCCCAATACGCAGAGCGAGCCACGCAAACTCAGCATCCGGGTTTCTATGGCCCACCCGTTTATGATGCGCTTTGCCCAGACCGACACTGAAGATGTGGAGGGATTGCTTCGAGTGGCGGCAGCGATCGCGCTAGCCGAGGTTCTGGCTCGTGACTCCGGCGTACGCCAAGCTGGCACTGTCCGGCGCAATGTCAATAACATCTTAAAAGAGGCACTATCAGAGCCATAAAAGGAGGCACTCGTGTCTGACGACACTCCGATAATAATTGAGGCTACTTCCGAGGAATCCGGTGACAACCGCTGGAATCCGATCTTAGGGCCAGAAACCATCGACTTTCTTGAGGAAGTAGTTCCACAAAGCAGCCGCGATAACGTGAGTGATGCTGCGGTTTCTATTCTCGCTAAGGGAATCAATCCCACAGCCGCCACTGGATGGGAAACGGGTCTGGTAGTCGGCTATGTTCAAAGCGGCAAAACGATGTCATTCGAGGCTGTTGCCGCGCTCGCCCGTGACAATGCCTTCCAAATCGTCATCGTCGTTGCCGGCATCTCCAATCCTCTGCTCGACCAATCGACAGGCCGGCTGCGCCGTGACTTGAGGCTCGACGAGCCGGACCGTGCACGACGCTGGATTCAGTTTCAGAACCCATCTGATAATGACGCGACTGTTCAGGCCATTCGTGATGTTCTGGATGACTGGCGTGATCCCGGAACGCCCGAGGAGTACAAGAAGACCGTTCTCATCACAGTCCTCAAAAATCATCGTCACTTGCGGAGTCTCACTGCACTCGTTGGTGCCCTGAATATGCAAAACGTTCCCGTTCTCATCATTGATGATGAAGCGGATCAAGCCAGCTTGAACACAGAGGCTGCACAAGGACAAGAAAGTACAACTTACCGTCGTCTGATGGAGCTTAGGCAGGAGCTACCCAGCCATACATATCTGCAATATACCGCAACGCCGCAAGCTCCACTGTTAGTCAGCATCATTGATTCCTTGTCCCCCAACTTTGTTCAGGTCCTTGAGCCTGGCGATACGTATGTTGGAGGGCGCGAGTTCTTCGCCGACAATTCTAACTACGTCCGTGTAATTCCCCCGGAGGATGTACCCGTAAAGTCTAATCCCTTGATCGAGCCACCGGAAACTCTCCTACAGGCACTACGCGTTTTTATGGTCGGCGTTACAGCCGGTCTTCGCGTCAGTCGCAATACCGGAAATCGCTCTATGCTGGTCCATCCTTCACATCGGACTGAGCAGCATCAAGAGTTCTACAACTGGGTTCGAGAAATCTTTGAAGCATGGAAGAGTACTCTCACTTTGCCGGATGCCGATCCTGACAAGCTGGAATTGATTGAGGATTTTCGTGAAGCCTATGGCGACTTGGCCGAGACTGCTGGATCAGACCTACTTGCTTTCGACGAACTCGTGCCTTCTTTGTCTCTGGCCTTCAGAAATACCCGTGTCTTAGAGGTGAATACTCGTGGCAGGCGCAGCACGCCTCTGGTGGACTGGCGCAGTGCCTATGGCTGGATACTCGTCGGTGGACAGGCGATGGATCGTGGTTTCACCATAGAAGGCCTCACGGTCACCTATATGCCTAGAGGCATCGGTGTGGGCAATGCCGATACCGTGCAGCAACGCGCCCGGTTCTTTGGTTATAAAAGATCGTATCTCGGTTATTGTCGCCTCTATCTTGAGCAGGGCACACTTAATGCGTTTCAGAACTATGTCGAGCATGAGGAGGATATCCGCAGCCAACTAGAAACCATTCAGCAAGAGAACCAGCCATTGAATGAATGGAAGCGCGCTTTCATTCTCGATACAAAGTTACGTCCATGCCGTCAGACTGTGCTTGAGTTCGATTACATGCGTGGGCGGTTTTCTGATGCTTGGGTGGCACCGCGCGTTGTGCTCGCATCTGATCCTGTCATCCAAGCTAACCGGGAGGCCGTTGCGGCATTCTTGGAGGGAATGACGTTTGTCGACAATGACGGCCATCTTGACCGCACTGACATCCAGCGTCACAAGGTCTGCCGTGAGGTTCCTCTGCGCGGCGTGATTGAGCAACTCCTCGTGCGTATGCGGATCACCGGCACAATTGATTCGCAGCGCAATACCGGTATGCTTCTTCAACTAAGTCGTGTACTGGAAAACAACCCCGATGAGCGTTGTATCGTCTACCGGATGAGTCCTCGTCTCAGGCGGAGACGCGGCATCGATGAGAATGGGGAAGTCACCAATCTCTTCCAAGGCGAGGCACCAGTGAATCCGCGAGAGCGCCGCGGCGAAGTTTATCCCGGAGACCGTGCGATTCGCGATAACGACACAATAACGGTTCAAATTCATACCCTTAATCTCACAAAAAAAAACGACGTTGACGAAATCGTTATGGAGAATGTGCCTGTAATCGCCGCATGGATTCCAGCACGTCTAGCACGTGGCTGGATCAGCCAGGATCAACCGATCCAAGGCGACTGATGAGCGTATCACTCGATGCTCTATTCGAGACGATCGTTGCTCCTGTGGGTGGTGATGCGGGCAAGCCACTCTATGCCGTACTGCCTGTCCCCGGCTACCAGAGCTACTTTGTCGGCAAGGATCGTGACTCCTACGCCTGCCTATTGATTACTACCGCTGACTTTTCACGACGACAACCACCACCAATCCGCCTTGAAAGCCTCGATGTACAGTTTGGGTTGCCCTGTCACATCAAAAAGGCGCACGAGCCAGACCAAGAAGAGCGATTCACGGTTATCCGTTGCCGCTCTCTCGACTATGAGATAGTCCGCTATTTCCTTTTTATATGCAATGCGGTCTTGCGGATAGTTGGTGATAGACCGGCACAACATGCCGTGGCTTCAGCCGTGCATCGGCTTGCTGCAATTTTTCAGAAGACACAAAAACCACCAGCGAGGACTATAAACGGACTATTTGGGGAACTCTATTTAATCTATCGCAGTACCAATCCGGTTAGGACACTAACGGCTTGGCGTACTGATGAAACAGCCCGTTTCGATTTTATCGAAGGAGATGTGTGTCTCGATGTCAAGACGACTACGGGCCGAGTGCGTGCTCATAGCTTCTCTTACGAGCAGTGTAACTCACCTCCTAACACATTGTCTATCGTCGTGTCTATGTTCGTTGAACGCGTTTCAAGGGGCATCACACTGAGAACTCTCATTGACGATATTCTAGGCGTTGTTGCGTCCGATATGGACCTCGCACTTAAGCTGCATGAGGTGACAGCCGCTACTCTGGGCACGAGTATCAAAGAGGCTATGGAGTTGGCCTTCGACGTAACTCTCACGGATACATCCTTGCGCTTCTTTAATCTCGCTGATGTGCCTTCTGTCAGAGGGCCTTTACCGACAGGCGTAAGTGACGTACGTTTTCGTTCCGATTTGTCGGCGTTAGAAGATTTGTCCGTGCAAGCACTGATCGATCTCGATCCTATATTCCGGGACCTCCTACCGCGGCAAAGTGAAACCTGACTCTGGCATAGGAAGCGCCACTAGTTGCTGAGGAAGAAAAACGTAAGGGACTCACATCGTCGAGGATATAAAGAAAGGGCACTTGTAGAGCGGACTCGACTCTTTTGGATGATTATAATTTGCCCGGCCAGCGCAAAATTGCGACAGTAAGGCTAGCTTTTTTAGAGGAGGATATACCATGGAAATGACAAAAAACCAGCGTAAAATAAACTGGTATCGGTGTCCCTTGCCGCGCGAGACGCTCGCTGCGCTCAACCAGCGCAGCGACTTTTGGGGTCTCCTTGCTAGCGGCGACGGGTGCGGGGGCTTGGTACGCGGCCGAGCATTTGGCCCTGCCGTGGCTGCTGCTGATCCTCTTTTTCCACGGCACGTTCTACGCCTTTTTGCTCAACGGCTTCCACGAATTGTGTCACTCCACGGTCTTCAAGAGCAAGTTCCTCAACTATTTTTTCCTGCGCGTATTCAGCTTTCTCGGCGCGTACAACCACATCCATTTCTGGACCAGCCACACCGAACACCACAAGTACACCCTACACCCACCCGACGACCTCGAAGTGGTCCTGCCGGCCCAATTGCGATTAGTGGATTTTCTCAAGAGTGCCATTGTAAATCCGTGGGGCTTATACGCCCGCTACAAGACGACTTGGCGGCGGGCGCGCGGGAAATTAGAAGGCGAATGGGAACTGGCGATCTTCCCCGAGTCGGACCCAGACAAGCGGCGACGGCTCATCCGCTGGGATCGCTTCTTGCTAGTGGGGCACGCCCTAATCGTGGTGGTATCCTTGTACTTCGGCCTGTGGATGGTGCCAGTGCTCATTACGCTCGCGCCTTTTTACGGCGGCTGGTTGCTGTGCAGGACGACGTGCCGGACTTTCGGCTCTGCACCCGCACAGTCATCTTGAATCCGTTCTTCCGCTTCCTCTACTGGCACATGAACTACCACATCGAGCACCACATGTACGCCGGCGTGCCGTGCTACCGGCTCGGCAAGCTACACGCGGCCATCAAAAGCGACCTGCCGCACTGTCCGCAGGGGCTGTACGAGGCTTGGACGGAGATCGCTGCCATTCTCGAACGGCAAAAGGCCGAGCCGGAATACGAATACGTACCAGAATTGCCCACGCCCGTCGCGGCTTGAGGCGGGGCCTTTGACCGCTTCGGCCTTCTTGCTGACGCGGTTGGGTACTAAAAGACCTCCCCCTCGTACAGTCGGCGCAAAAACTCCTCCAGCGGCCACACATCTAAGCCGTCGTAGTGATAGACTCGCTCGCCGGTATAGATGCCGATCATGCGCTCCACCTCAATGCCCTCTGTCTCGTGCAAGGAGCGCATAGAGCGCTCCCAACTTCGATTCCATTTTTCTGCCAACTTGATTTCCAAACAGACGACGTGCGGCGGCGAGGAAGCCGTGCGCTTGCGCGTTTCAATGACAAAGTCGATTTCTGCACCAGCGGGAGTGCGGTAAAAGGCGACGGGACGGTGTTTGTTGTACACGTGATTATAGACGCGCAATTCGTGATAGACTAAGGTCTCTAGGGCCGCGCCCAGCCACAGGCGATCGGGCGGGTCATAGGCGAGACCGGCGGCGGCCCGGGCCACCCCAGCATCGAACCAGTAGAATTTAGGACGGGCCTTTTCGCGCACTTTGAGCTGAGGGCGGTAGGCAGGTAAGAAGTAACCGAGCAAGGTGTCCTGGAGAATGGAGAAATACCCATCGACGCTGCTGCGCGGGATGGCGGCATCGCGGGCGATGTTTAGGCCGTTGACAACTTGGCCATTGAGCAGACCGGCGACTTCAAGAAAGCGGAGAAAAGGGGGTAGTCGGCGCACCAAGCCCTCTTCGCTGATTTCTTCCTTGATATACGTGTGGACGTAAGCCTGTAGCAGGTCGGCGGCGTACCGTCGGTCCGCTTGCACGAGGGGCAAAAGGCCCCATTGCAGAGAAAACTCAGCATCGAAGTCGGCACCCAACTCCCGCTGGGAAAACGGTGCCATAAAGCGGGTCAGCGCACGTCCGCCGAGCAGGTTGACGCCACCGCGCCGCAACGTGCGCGCCGATGAGCCGCAGAGGGCAAAACGCCAGCGCCGCGTTTCCAGCAGGCGATGCACCTCGTCTAAGAGAGCGGGTACTTTCTGGATTTCGTCGAGCACGATCCACGAATCCGCCTCCCTATCGCCGACTAGTGCCTCTAGGTCATGGGGGTTATTTGATAGCTGCAGATAGAGAGCCGCGTCGAGCAAATCGAAGAAGGCGGCATTGGGCAAGGCTTGGCGCAGCCAAGTACTTTTGCCCACTCCACGCGGACCGAAGAGAAAAAAGGAGCGCTCGGGCAATTCGAGCAGACGCTGTATTGAGAAATTTTGCACATTGCAAATTTACGGAACAACCGTAAAAAAACAATGCAAACTTACAGGACAACTGTAAAAAAACAATATAAACTTACAGGACAAGCGGCGATGGATCGTTGTATCAGTATGTATTCTTGACGTTATTAATGTGCCGCGTTATTATGAATTGCGATGAATCGATTCAGGAACAATGACACTGAACGGATATTCAATGGACAAATGGTCCGTCGCCTGCCTGTTGACATCCAACGCCGGGCACGAATGAGGTTGCAGCGAGTGGTTGCGGCGACTGTACTGGCCGACCTTCGGGTACCGCCCTCCCATCGCCTCAAATCGCTGCGTGGTGACCGGACAGGCCAGTATAGCATTCGCATTAATGACCAGTGGCGCGTGTGCTTTAAATGGACAGACCAAGGCGCTATGGATATCGAAATCACCGACTATCACTGAGGAGAAAATCCAATGACCTCAACGACCGCGATTCATCCAGGAGAACATCTGGCAGAGATTTTGGACGAGCTCGGCATCAGCCAGTACCGTCTGGCTAAGACTATCGGGGTACCTCCGATACGTATCAACGAAATCGTCCACTGCCGTAGATCAATCACAGCGGACACGGCGCTGCGGATCGGACAAGCCCTGGGGATGACCCCAGAGTTCTGGCTGAATCTCCAACGAATGTACGACCTCGACCTCGCCCGTGCCTCGACCGACATCAGCACCATTGAGTCGCTCGTCGAGGCATCCGCTCACCCTTGAACGAATTTCCTCACCACTGCTGTCCCAGCGGCGTCAGCACCAGTTCATCGACATTGACCCCGCGCGGCTGCGCCAGCACAAAGCACACAGCGTCGGCGACCTCGTCACGGCTCAAGCGACAACGCCGACCGCCTTCGTCCAACGGCACCGGATCGGGGCTAGCCACCGCGCCTAGGGTGATTAAGCCGACGTGGACTCCCTGCTCCGCCACCTCCCAGCGCAAACTCTCGCATAGCCCGCGCACCGCGGACTCAACCGCCGCATAGAGCACCGGCTGCCGCGCGCGGATCAACCCCTGCAAGCCGTTGATATGTACTATCCGTCCGCCGCTTTGCATCAACACCGACAGGGCAGCGCGCGTAATCTGCAACGCACCACTTACATCCGTATCGACAAAAGCGCGCAGGTCCTCATAGCTGACCTCAACAAGCGGCTCCTCCACCCAAGTCCCGGCCGCATTGACTAGCGCGTCGAGGCTCCCAAACGCTTCCACTGACTCCCGCACCGCAGCTTCGCAATCCGCAACAATCCCCACATCGCCCGAGCGGCGATAGCCTGCACCCGCTCCGCCCGCCGCGCCATCAGCGCAACTCGGTGCCCAGCCGCCGCCAGCCGCCGCGCGATAGTCTCGCCAATGCCGGAACTGGCACCTGTAATAAGTACATTCATTGCGAGGTATCTCCTGATAATCTGTCAACCATTCAGGTAAATATATACATGGTCCCCGTCGCCCGACGAGACTCGACGTGCCGCTTCAAATCGACCCATCGCTCGAAGCCATACTCGCGGGCAATGACCAGTTGGGCGTTTCTCAAAGAGAACTTGGCCTGAAATATCTCGTCGTCCGTCTGCTCGGACAAATGCGACAGGGTTTGCCTGAGCCGCTGCGCGCTGGCGGGATCGGCAGATCGGTGGCCCTTCAGCAGACTTTTGGCTTGCTTCTTGAGTTGCTCTAGGTTGGGATTGGGCGGAAGCGCAGCCGGGGACATACACACTCCTTTCGCAGTGCCTAAGGCTACTCTTCTATACCCTGGGGAATCGGCAAGTTCGCGAGTACCTGGGTAATTTTCCAAGTCCCGGACCTGCGACTCAATCCCCAAAATACATATCGCTTCATGCTATGGATCGCCGAGCCTTTTTCATAGGAGACAGAGACCGTCTCCTGCGTCACGGCCAGGGCTGTCAGCCCGTTTTTACCTAAATGGGTGTAAATCACGCGCCGATCGATGGTATAGTTCGCATACGCCAACCGTTTTTTCAGCCAATCCTCAAATTCCTCGGCGTCGCTGAATGCAATGCGCCACTTAGTTCGGTCCATCAGGTGATAGGCGTCGCAGGCGACGAAGTCCTCATCAACCGCCGCCACTATGGCCCCGATGTCTTTGCTTTGCCAAGCCCCGACTTCCCGCTCCAATAGCGCCGCGATTTCCGTCGCACTCGCCGCGGGGGCAGGTGCTATAGCCGTGGTATCTGCGATATTTTGGAAGACGCTGGCGGCGAGCCAGTCATCATCGTCTTTGGTAAAGGTCCACAGGCGATAGACGTCGAGGGGCCGGCTAGTACCGCTTTGCCGATCGATGACGAGACCAGAATCCTGAGTAGCGACGATGGCCTTGTCGTTGCGGGCGAGAACGAACAACACCGTGCGGTTGAGATCGTAGCGCCGGTGCTCAAAATCAGCGGCTAGGGCGCGAGCCAAGGCCGCTCGGTTTTCGCGAATTATGGTCCAGCCACGCGGGTCTGCCGAACGATGCCCTTCATAGACAACGACGTGATCGGCATAGGCTTGGATGGCTAGGTCTGCATTTCCCCGACGATGGCCGGATTTTTCAGTACTCAAAACCTGGCGGATCAAGACCGTCTCGGGCGTTTCCGCAGCCCAAGCGAGACTCCCGAAAAAGTTCAGTGCGACGAGGACTGCGATGAATTGGCTTTTTCTTACTGCCGTTCCGTTCTCTGCGGAGGCGGAGATAAAACGGGTGAGGATAGGGCTTGCAGCAGGATGAATCCGGGGGTATCCCTGCATGTGATCTCCCTTTGTTGCGCCTGATGTCCGCGTAGATCAGGCAGAAAAGAGTACACAGCAGGAGATATTCCGAGAGAGGTGGGCTTGGCCCTTTTGGCGGACTAGGAGGCTCCCTTAAAGCACCTATGCCGCAATCAAAAAGAGCAGTAGAACCATGTCAAGAATATTTCGGTGCGACGGAAACTTAGATAAACCTAGACGTGACTTGCCCCACGAGCGCCGCGCCCCGAGCGTAGCGGTCGAGGTTGTCCGCGGCCAGACGCGCCCGCTTGCGCGAGGTGCCGTCGGTCGAACCCGCGGTGTGGGGCATGGCAAACACATTGGGCAATTGGAGGTGGCTCCTGAGCGAAAACATCGAGTCCAGCCCCGCTCAAGCGACCGTCCAAAAGCGCCCGGTACAGGGCGTCCTCATCGACGAGCGCCCCTCGCGCCACGTTGATCAAGCAGGCGGTCTCCTTCATCAGGCCGATGCGCCGCGCGTCAATAGTGTGCCGAGTTTCCGGCGTCAAGTGCAGATGTAGCGACAGGTAGTCGCTCTCGGCCACCACGCGATCGACGTCCTCGGGTCCGCCGAGAAATTCAGGTTGGATCTCGGCGAGGATTTTCTCTTCAATAGGGCGGATGTCGATGGCCAAGATCCGCAGGCCAAAGGGCTTGGCCCGGCGCGCCAAATCTTGGGCGCTCGCGCCAAAACCGATCAGGCCGAGCGTCAGGCCCTCCAACTCGATGCCCGTAGGCACGTACATCTTGCCAGCGTCGAAGTTCCGCCGCGCCTCTCCGTAGCGGTGGGCGTGCATGAGGATGAAC
>JAGWBY010000060.1:31423-58121 GCA_021295675.1 Candidatus Latescibacterota bacterium
ATCCCTTCGACATCGACGTGGTCGAGGCCGGTAGTCTGGACCTGGAGGAATTTGACGCCAGCGTCGGCCGCAGCGGCCAATAGGTCTGGGGTGCGCTTCCTGTCGCCAGCATTGGCGACACTATTACCCCCTAAATCGACAATGGCTTCAATACCCTCCATTTGCGGCGCGGCCGGCTGGGTGCGGTCGAAGATGCGGAGATTGTGGCGGGCGCTTACCGCCTCGATCACATCGGTCGTCCAAGGCGCAGCGATCGCAGCGACCGGGTGGGGGAGAAAAAGAACCTCAAGCCGTCGCATACCTAGTACCCCAAATCGGCGCGGACGCGCGCCATCTGTTGGCAGCCAGCCGCGAGAAACGGCTCGTCGCCACCAGCGAGAATCAGTGAAAAGCCGTCGTCTATGGCGCGTTGGATTGACTGCGGGTCGCTGGCCGGGCGATAGACCCCGATACCAGCGGGCTTACCAGCGCGCCGAGCGGCCGCGGCGAGCTGGGCTTGGGCGTCTTGGAAGACAGACCCCTCGTAGTCGAAGGGCACCCCCAGCGAGATCGACAGATCGACCGGGCCGATGACGAACGTATCGACGCCCTCGACGGCGAGAATCTCGTCGATATTAGCGACCGCCTCGGCCGTCTCGATCAGAGCGATGAATACCACCAAGTCGTTTATCTCCGCGAAGTACTCGTCAGTGCGCAACCCGTACTGGGCCGCCCGATGCGGTCCGAAACCGCGAATGCCAACCGGAGGATAGCGGCAGGCACGAGCGCCTTCTGCAGCTTGGGCAGCGGTGTTGACGAACGGGGCGAGGATGCCCAGCGCACCCATGTCGAGGTAGAGGCGGATCTGCTCCTCGTCAATGCGCGGCAGGCGGACGATGGGCGTGGCCGGGGTATTGCCGATGGCCTGCAATTGCGCCTGGATGCCGGTGGGGGTCTGCGGCGCGTGTTCCGAGTCGATGACGAGAAAGTCAAAGCCCGAGTGGCCGCA
This sequence comes from Candidatus Latescibacterota bacterium, assembly GCA_021295675.1. The sequence goes on from JAGWBY010000060.1 coordinate 32,412, forward strand.
GAGTTCGGCAATAGCCGGAGAGCCAAAGCGGAGCTGGGTACCAAAAGCGGGCTTGCCCGCAGCGAATTGGTCTTTGATGCGATTGTGCATGTAACCTCCTAACAGACGTTACGCACCGTTCTTCTTGTGCGCTAGGCGCTCTCCTTCCTTGTCATGCTGAGCGAAGCGAAGCATCCCATACCTGTAACATCAATTCCTAATTCCTAATTCCTAATTCCTAATTCCACGGCAGGGCATACGAGGGCTTATTGACGAACCGCTCCATCCCCAAATCGAGCCGAATCGCCGCGCCAGCTTGGAGACAGACGGTGAAGTGGCGGTCCTGTACGGCGACCGTTTTGTCCTCCAGTTGCCATTGAGTGGCGTGCGAGTGTCCAGCGCCAGCTTCCTCAGCCGAGATGGGCCGGCGCTGCTGGTAGGCAACGCGGGTAAAGCTATGCTCGCCAAAAGCGCCAGCCTGTACCAAGACCTCGCGCTCTTCCGTGGGGTGCAAGTTGACCAAGTGCAGGACAGCCCGGTCGCCTGCCAGCGATTCCACCAAGGCGGCCACGTCTAGCGGCAAGCCCGGTCGGCGGCGTTGCGGGTCGAAGTAGCGCAGGCGGGCCATGAGCAGGCCGCCGTTGTACATGAAGAGCGGCGCACCCATCGTCAGTTGCACCAAGCCCTCGACGGTGATGGGATTGCGCACTTGCAGGTACGCGTCGCTGTAGGTGGCAGGATCTTGCTGGTCGTCGCGCATGAAGGCCAAGCGCTGATATACCTGCGCGTGGTTGTGCCGCAGGATTTCTACCGGGTAGTCCGGGTATTCGCCTCCGAGATACGCGGTCCAAGCGGCTTCGTGGCCGCCGCCGTGCTTGGAAGAGTGCGAGCTTACCTGCCGCCAGTTATCGCTGTCGTGGTTGCGCTGCTGTTGGAGCCGCGCCAGGTCCTCTTGCTGCATGCTCATGCACCAGAGGTGCGTCGTGGGATGGGCCTGCATGGGGCTATACCCGTCCCAACCTTTGTCGTGGTAGAAGTGCGGCGCGTACAGCGTCTGGCCCCTTATTTCCCCCTGCTGCATCAGCACATCGATTTGCGAGCGCGGAAAGTCCATGTAGCGCAAATCGCCGGAGAGCAAGGCCGCGTTTTCCGCAGCCGCAATACAGGCATCGCTCAAATGGTGCCAGCCGTGCGGCCACGTCCAGCCGTAGTACCCGCCGTACCACTTGCCGTCGATGTATTCGCCGATCTGCCCCGACAGGCCGACGTTGTCGGGCAGGATGCCGTTGTTTTGCCGGGTGCGCTCGATCCACGCGTTAGTGTATTCCTCGACCCAAGCTCGGTACTTGTCGTCGCCGCTGCACAGATAGGCGTTGGTCACCATGCTGGTAGCGGCGAGGTTGCAGGCCACATCGCCGCGGCTCATGCGCTCGACGAGGGTTTGGCCCATCTTCTCTTCCATGCCCGGCTTTTGCAAATCCTCGACCGTCTCAATGCCGGGAATGTCGTGAAAGGGCAAGGGCCAAGGCTTCCACTGGGCATAGCGATAGACCGTGTAGTGCTTTTCAAAATTGCGGTGCGCTGGTCCCATGCTGCCGTTGTGGGCGCAGCGGATGAGCTTGTTCTCCGCGTCGTAATTGGGGGCCTCGGGATCTTCGTTGAGATAGAACCCCGCATAGCGCTTGGCGCGCTCGACGTTCTTTTCGGTTGGGTCGGCAAGGCATAGCAAATAGAAAAACAAGTACCCCTCGCCTTGGTGCATCCAGTCGTATCCTTGCTCGTATTCTTTGACGACCATGGGATGACCGTGACCCGTATCGTAGCGGGTGAACTGCCGGGTGATGCCCTCCCAAGTGCGGTGAGAATATTCGAGCACGTGCTCGCCGCCGCCCATCAAGTAAAAGAGCGGCCAGTTGTGGAAACTCTCGTACGCGTCGTCGAGGCCATCGATGCTGCTAAAGTCCTCTGTGGGCGGCCACAGCACCGAGCCGTCCGGGCGCACGTAGCGCTCCATGAGCGGATGGACGGAAGCGTCCATCAGGTCGATTAGGCTGCGCTCGAGAACGGCCCATTGGGGCGGCTCGACAAACGGTATGTTTCCTTCGATTCTTACCACTTTAGCCTCCTCATGTATTGCGGACGAGGGCCTCCACCTGCGCGCGGAAGACCTCGATTTGCGCCGCGTATTCGTGGCGCAATTGGATGATAAATTGCCCGAAGAGCCGCTCCTGCTTTTGGCGTCGCACCAGTGCCCGAGCGCGGCGCTCGGCCTGCGCGAAGGGCCTCGGGGCGGCGTTGATCGTCGAATCGAGCAAGCGGAAGACGGCGTAGTACGGGCCGCTGATCGGCTCGGAACTCAGCACCTCAGCAGCCGCGACCTCCACGGCGATGGGGCCGATGAGTGCGCCGATTCTTTGTCCTTGTGCCGCCTCAAAGAGCGGGACGAACTGCTGTTTCTCCCAAGGATGCAGGTGGAACTCGCCCTCGTTGGCTTTGCCGCGGCGACGCAGAGTGTACTCGGCGGCCAGCGCGCCCAAGTCGCCGCCGCGTTCTACTTCCTCGCGCAGTGCGAGCGCTTCCTCCTCGGTGCGAACTAAAATTTCCTGCACGCCGATAGATTCAAGGGGGCGGAAAAGGTCGGGATGGCGGTCGTAGAACTCTTGAGCTTCTTCACGGCTGGCGAAGACGCCATCGACCACGTCCCGACGCATGGCCACTAGCAGGTTCGATAGCTGTCGCTTTTGCAACCAAGCGATCACTGCTTCTTCGCGGTCAACGCCCGCCGTGTACGCGCCAGCCAAGAGCAACGCGCGCGGCTCGACGATGTCCTGGACGAACCAGTCGAACTGCTCGGGCGCGTTCTCTGGGAAGCCAACGCTTAGCTCGCGAGCAAAATCGAGCAAATCGCCGATGGTAAATGTGCCGCTCTCGTGCTCGTAGATCGGCTGCTCGCGCTCCTCGGCAGAAAACGCCTTGGCACCCTGCCCGATGCGCCCACGCACGCTTTCCAAGGCTTGGTCGTGAACCACAAAGTCGAGCTCCTGCCGCAAGCGGGCCGACAGCGCCTGCACGGCCGGTGGCAGCTTCTCCTTGAGCAACTCGGCCTCGATGACCGACTGCACGACCGAGAGCTTGACCGGCGCTTCGGCTGTTACCTCGTATACGCCGAACTGGTCGTTGAAGAGCACCGGCTCCGAAAACTCGCCCGGTGCCAGCGGAAAGATCTTCTCCTGCAAGATGCGTGGGTACAGCTCGTCCTTGATCAGGTAGCGGCCCTCCTCTAGCTGGGTCGCGTCGAGCAGGTTGTGGCTGGCCCATGCGTCGAAATCGTCGCCGCTTTCCAAGGCCGCCTTGATCGCTCGCGCCTCTTCTATTGTGGCAACTACGATGCGCCGCACCTGCACGGCGCGGTCGCGGCCCGTCTCTCGCTGGTGGGCCAACATTTCCTCTTGCGTGTGGACGATCTTGTCGTACACCTCTAGCTGCAAAAAGCGCCGCAAGACGCGGTCGCTATGCAGCTTGTCCATCTTGCGGCGGAAGTCGGCGCGCTGGTCGAGGCCCCGCTTCTTGGCCTCCAGGACCATGAGCTCCTTGTCGATCATGGTCTGCAAGTAGTCGAAATAGGCGTCCGCACCCGTCTTTTTACTCCGCAGATCGGGGTGTAGCCTTTCTTCAAACTCTATCAATTGGGGGGCGTCGATTTCCACCTCGCCGACTCGGGCCACCACCAAGTCCTCGGTGGGGGTGCCGCAGCTCCAGCAAACGAGGAGCCACAGCCAATATACCGCGTGCTTCGCTCTACTCACTAAGTCCTGCTTGTACTGTGACAAAAGTCAATCCACTGGTTTCGGTGCGGGCCTTCTCCTCTGCGAGCTCTATCCGCCGCTTGTCAATGCGCAGCCCCACTTGAGACATGAGCTTATAGCCCAAGTACGAAGTTGTATTGGACAATTGCACGGCAAAGGAAGTCTCGTCGTAGTCCCCAGTAGAATCTCCCGAGTCGACGGCGGCCTCTTCTACGACCATGTCGCGGAAGCGCAAGTACTCCGTGCCGAATTGTACAACCGAGCGTTTCATAAAGGGCACCTTTACCAATATCGAGGCCAGCGCGCTCCAGTCGCGGCGCTCGGCCGTGGGGGTGCCTAGCTGCCGCTCGATATTGAACGGGGTATCGTCCATGAACAACTCGTGCTTGAGGCGCGGCAGCGCAGTTATGCGGCCTAGATGCAGTGGGTACTCGGCCTTGTTGAGCAGCCCCAAGCGCCGCGCATTGCGTTGCAAGGGGCGGCCATCGCGGTCAACGGCATCTTCTTGCCGCTGTTGTATGAATTCATACAGCAGCTTGCTCTCGCTCTGGAGACCAACGCGGCCGCGGCGCTCAGCGCCTATCCACAGCTTGTTGACCAAGGCGTCGCCCATGCCCAGCGGATCGCGGATGGCAGTCATGCTGCCGGGGGAATTGCTCGGGCGGCCGAGCACGGGGCGCAGTTGAATCCACTGCACCAAGTCTTCGGCAATCGCATCGGCGGCCCACTTGAACGAATTATACGCCGTCAGCGTGCCCAAGCCGGCAAAGCTCTGTTCGTACGCCAGCAGGGCATAGTACGTGCGGTTGCGCGCACCCGTCGTCGGCTTGCGCTCCCACACCTGCCCAGTCGTCAGCTTGAGTTCGGGCCGGAGCTCCGCGCTGAGATAGGCGTTGTACCCGCGCCGGTCGCGCTTGTAGGGGTAGTCGGGCTCGTCGTCGTTTTCAAAGCGGTCGCCCCAGCCATTGTTGTTCAAGTCGAGGGCAAAGAGATACTCGGGCCGATCGACATTGTAGCGGAGAAAAGGCTCTTCGTAGTCGGGCAAAAAATTGGGCCGCTCGCGCAGGTCGTTCTGATTGAAGTCGGAAATGAAGTCGTTGTTCTCGTCGAGGCCGGGGAAGACCGCGTCGTCGGCAAAGCCCTCAAAGGTGCGCGCGCGGCCCTGGCGCTGATCACTGGTGCGGCCGTCGTCAAAGCGGCGCTTTTGATCGTTGATGCGGTCGTTGTCGTCGTTGTCATCGACAAAGTCGTACACGTGCCGCGCCCGCGCTTCGTCGTCGTTTGACCAATCTACCCGGCCGCCGCTATCGACAAAGCGCGGGCTCGTGTCGTACTCGGCGTCTAGGCCGAATGCCTCGCCAAAAAAGAAAAACGGCGCAAAGCGGCGCGAGACATTGACCATCCAGCCGAGGGCCGCGCGATCACCGCCAATGCCCGAGGACGCCTTGTGCGTATCCCGCGTCCGCGTCGGGTACTGGGTGAACTGGTGATTGACGTTGAACTCGCCGTACACGCGAAAGCCAGCCCAATCGTCGGCCTGGAGCGTCAACCCGGCTACCTGCGTCGCCGTCGGCAGCCCGTAGTCAAAAACCACCGTCCGCTGGTTGGAGTTGTCCCAGACGTTGCCCTCGGCCCGGGCGACCGTGCGAAACTGCGGCTGCTCGCCGCTGGGGCTGTTGTCGGTCTGGCGGTTGGACGTGACCTCTACCTTGTAATCGTTGCCCAACACCAAGCGGAAGCGCACCCGGCTGATTTGGTTGACCAAGTCCGCGCTCGGCACTACAGCCTCTAGATCCATGACCGCCGGATCGTCGTCTGAGAACACGTATTCGAGCAAGATCTGGCTCGCCTCGCCCCGACCTTCGGCCGTCAGAAAACCGCCCCGCTCGATTCCACCGACGATGCGCGGCGCAAAGCCAATCTCGCTGCCAATCAGCAGGGTGTCGCGGTCACCGATCCGCGTCTCAATCTCAATGTCGCTGCTAAAAAGCACGGCTCCGCCGCCCTCGTCTTCGGGCGAATCGTCGGTCAGCCGCACCACGATGCGGTCGATGCGTCCGTCTAGCTGGCCGCTCGTCAGCTTGCCCTTGAGGGGGTGTCCCTCAAAGCGATCGGAGGCCGTCCGGCCGTTGTGCGCGTTGAGAAAGGTGCCACCGATCCGCGTCGTAGCGCCCAAGTCCAAGACCACGCGCCCGCCGATGAGGTTGGTGAAATTGTCCTCTGTCACGGGAAAGGGGTCCGTGCGGAACAGCGGCAGGTTGATCCGCGACATCAGCACGGTGGCCGTCAGGCGGTCGGCCGCGTAGTTGAACATAACCCCATTGTACGCGGTCTTGCGAAAGGTCATGGGCGTCAGCATGGCGAAGATCTCGTCGCCGATGAGCACTGAGAAGTAGTGCTGGCCCTTGGTGTCGCCGGCAATGACCAAGTTGCGGAACCACGAGCCGTATTGGCCGGCCTGCAAAATGCCCGAGCCGCCCGAGCCGGTCGGCTGGACCTGACGCCAGTCGTAGATCAACCAGCCCTTGTTCAAGAAGCGCCCGTAGATGTCGTAGAAGTACCCGCCCTCCAACCCCGGATCGAGGTAGCGCCGGTATGGGTCCCGCGCGTAGTTGGTGTAGGCCCACTGCTGGCGGTACTCGCCGGCGATTTCCTGCGGCAGATACCACTTCTGCAACGAGGGATAGACGGCCTCCATGCGCAGTCCGGTACCGGCCGAATAGTAGATCGGCTGGCCCGTTTCGATGCGGCCCAAGCGGCTGCCGTAATCCTCGCGCTGGGCGTTGAGCGGCACAGCCCCAAGCAGCGCGACCCAGCAGAGAGCGCCGACGCGGCGCAAGCTGGCGTTCATGCCGCTACTCCAGCCCCGCGTACACGGTTATGAAGCTGGTGCTAAAGGCGCTGACTTCATTGGTCCGCTCCAAGTCTTCGCTGCCGATAATCACCCGCTCCTCCCACAAGCGCGTATAGCTAAAGCCAAACTGCGTCGTCAGCCGGTAGCCCAAGTAGGAACCGGCGCTGGACCATTGCAGGGCCAGCACCAAGTTGCGGAAGTCGCCCGTAGGCCCGGCCGGGCCGTTGGCGAGCTGTTCGTCCTCGTCGAGGACCAAGTCCCGGAACAGGGAAAACTCAACGCCCGTTTCCACCAGCGACTGGCTCAACAGCGGATGGCTCAGCAGCACGATGCCCGTGCCGACCCACTCTTTGCGGTCCTCAGCGCGCGCTTCGAGCGCAGTCTGGTTGAGATACTCGCTCTTGACCTTGGGCTGCAACTTGAAACCGGCCAAGCCGAAGGTGTAATCCGCTTTGTTGATCAGCCCAATCAAGTGGCTGCCTTGGTTGAGCGCCGGGCCTTTGACGCGGCTTTTGAACGCGCTGCCCTGCTGCCAAAAGCGCTCGTACTTGAACTTGTTGATCGCGTTTAGGTTGTCGAGTGGCTGGTAATCGAGCTGTAGATAAGTCGTATTGATCCACGTGTCCCGCGCCGGCAGAATGTCGCGCACCAGCGCCAGCGAGTTGACTTCGAGGTGCGGCGTCATCTCGCGCCGGTCGTCGGCGATATCGTCTTCCACGCGCCGCAGCATCTCAAAGGCCCGCAACCGACCCCAAGTGAAGTCGCGGTCGTAGGTCAAAAGGCCATACGCGGCGCGGTTGCGCCCGTCGGATGCTAGGCTCTTTTCGCTCAGCCTACCCAACGTCAGCCGCGTGTGCGGGTCGAGGAAGATGCCGGCGTACAGGTTGTAGCCCCGGCGATCGACCTTGTAGGGATAGTCGGGCAAGTCGTCGTTTTCAAAGCGGTCGATCCAACCATTGTTGTTCAGGTCAATGCCGAACAAAAACTCCGGGCGATCGGCCGCGTAGCGGAAGAAGGGTTCTTCGTAATCCGGGATGCGGTTGTTGAGGATGCGATTGTCGTTTTGGTTGAAGTCGGAGACAAAATCGTTGTTCTCGTCCCACCCTGGGAAGACGGCCACATCGCCGCCGCCCTGCGAGAAGCGGAACCAATCGGCCGAGCGGTCTTGGTCGTCGTTGTCGTCAACCAACTCGTACAGAGACGTGCGCGGATTGTCGTAGGTAATATCCCCGCCGTCATCTACAATAAACGAGCTCGTCGAGTAATCCGGGTCCATGCTGTACGCCTCGCCGAAAAAGTAAAACGGCGCGGCCACCTTTGCGGCGTTGACCATCCAAGCCTCGGCGTCGCGGGCGTGCGTAGCTAGCGAGCGCTGGGCTGCTTGGCGCGCCGGGTTGGGGTACTGGCTGTACGCGCGGCTGACATCGAATTCCGCGTATAGGTCCACGCCCTTGATATCCGTGGCTTCTACGGTGAAACCGTAGATCAAGCGGGACGACGGCAATCCGTAGTCGAAGACGACCCGCTGCTGGTTGGAATTGTCCTGCACATTGCCCTCGGCGCTGAGGATGTCGAACAGCGCCGGGGACTGATCCTCAATGTCTTGACCCGTCAGCGGCAAGACCGGCAGCACGCGGCTGCCCGTCTGCCGGTCGGACCAAACCTGCACCTTGTAGTCATTGGCCAAGACTAAGTCGAACTGCACGGCGACGAGCTCTGAGGGACGCGGGCCGGTATAGGCGATATCTGTGAAGTCGTAGTTGATGACGATCTTCTCGTCGCCGTCGGCCGCCAAGGCCCCTTCCTTGGGTGCCCCGCCTGAGACCACGGGCCACCGCGCCGGATCGGAGACCACGTCGCGGAGCCTAAACTGTTCGCGCTCCCCCGTCTCTGGATCCTCACTTGTCAATACGATGTCGTGCGAAAACAAGGTCGCTCCGCCCCGACCATCCTCGGGCGAGTCGTCGCTGAGGACCAGGGCAAGGCCCGAGACCGGCAGGCTGCCCTGATTGGCCGCGAGGGTACCGACAAAGGGGTTGCGCTCAAACGCATCGGCCACCGTAGTGGAGTTGCGCGCATTGACTAAATTGGCCCCCACGGCCACGAAATCGCCGATCTGCACCACGGCGCGGCCAGCCATCAGATTGGTGGCATTGGTGACGCCAGTAGGGGCGTTGGGCGTGCTGCCGATGACCGGGCGGCTCACCCGCGAAAAGAGCAGGGTGCCCTCGTACTTGTCCGCGGCAAAGTCCATCTGCACGCCGCTGAAGGCCGGCTTGGAGAAGGTGAGTGGGGTCAGGGTCGTGCGGATTCGGTCGCCCACTGTGATCGCATAGTAGAACTGCCCCTGCGAGTCCGAGCTAATGGTGACTGCATTGAACCAATTGTTAAAGCGCGGATCCTTAAAGATGGACGAACCAAATTGCACGGGCTGGTTCTGGGTCCAGTCGTAGATGAGCCAGCCGCGCGTCAAGTAGTTGCCGTACAGGTCGTAAAACGGAGAGCCTTCAATCGTGGTGCTGACGTAGCGCTCGTACGCGTCGCGCGCGTAGTTGGTGTACTGCCACTGCTGCCAACCATAGTCGGCAAACAGCTCCTGCGGCACGTACCAGCGCTTGATCGTTGGATCCAAGGCGTCAAAGAGCACGCCCGGCCCTCGCGGTTCATAGGTGATGTCCGCGCCCCAACGCCGGCCTTGGGCGTGGGCACTTATCGCCGCGACGAGCAAGGCGGCGAGTATCCACCGTAGATCTCGCATTAGACCCTCCCTAATTAGTACCTGATGTTACGCACAGACCCCTAGGTATGGGATGCTTCGCTACGCTCAGCATGACAAGTGCTAGTTTGCTGCTTCCCCGCGTCATCGAAGCATCTTATACCCAGATGCCCATGCGTAAAATCAGTTAGTACACTAGTTCGACAACTCTAACCGCGCTTTCGCCGCCTGTATCGCTGGCCAGCGTCACCCGCACTAAGTAAATGCCCGGCGGCAGCGCGTCTCCGTTCGCATCCGCGCCGTCCCAAGGCATGGCGTACGAGCCGCCGCCTTGGAGGCCGGAAAATAGCTGGCGCACCCGGCGTCCGGCCAAATCGACGATTTCTACATCGACCGGGGACGGGCTGACCAAACGGCTCAGATCGTAGTACACCTGCGTCGCGTCGTTGATTCCATCGCCGTTGGGGCTAAAGGGCCGGGGGTCGGCCCGCACGTTGATCAGCAGGGCGCTGCCGCCGGCTAGCGGCACATCCACCGAAAGGCCCCGGTTCGTCTCCGTGCCAACAGCTACAATATCGTCGTCGCCGGGAGCCAGCGTGGCCACGTTGCCGGCGACGACCTCCTGCCCCACATCCCCCTCGGCGCTGTTGAAGGCAAAACCGGCGAACTTGGTGCCGTAGCGCAACACGCGGCTGCGAAAGCGAATTTTGAGCTGGGCCGTCCGCCCAGTCGTCAACTCGCTTTCGGCAATGAGGGGAAAGCGCACGCGAAAGCGGCGCGCATCGACCGACTCAATGGCAAAGCGTCCGGTCTCATCGGTAGCCGGCAGCGCGGCAAGATCGGCCGTTGAAAAGTCCGCAGCCTCGACCTGCCCATCGGCATCGACGATTTCAATGGACTCAATGACCTCTACTCGCACCGGCGTGGCGATCTCAAAACCGTCAAAGCCCGTATCTACACCTGGCCGAATGGACGTCGGCATCACCGCATAGACGAAATCCACCGGCTTGCCCAAATCGACCTGACGCGGAAAGATCTCTCCGAGAATTTGCGCGGCTGGCGGCGGCGTGGCCACCGTGAAGGCCAGCGGGCCGATACCTGTGGCCGCCTCCAAGTCCTCGCTGAGAAAGTCGATGCGAAACTGTATGTACCGCCTCGGCCCGGGCGAGACAATCGGCACGCCCAATTGGCTGTCCTCAATCTCTGCCTCGGTCAACAGGGTCCCCAATTCGTAGGGCGAGGACCACGGGCTCCAAGCGTCTAGGTCGGCGACCACATTGCCCCGCTCGGCACCCAAGCCCTTGTAGTCGTCCAGCGACAGCGAGATGGCATTGCGCTCCTCCAGCGGCAGCGCGCCAAAGAGCGCACGCGCCCTCTCTAAGTCGGCTTGGTCGAGATTGACCTCGCCGCTCTCGGTCGCAACCGCGGCATTCTTTTGCCACGGCACCTCGACTTGGACCCCCTCAAAGAAGAAGCGCCGGGTATAGACTAAGGGAGTGTCGTCCAAGCCGGTGCGGGTGCGCACGCGCGCGTTGGCGAAACCAGCCGGACCGACGCTTTCCTCCACCCAGCGAATGGTCCCCCACAAGCCCAAATCTGGGCCGAGGTCGAATATGTTAGAGATGTATTCGGCCGTGGGCACAAAGCCCGTGCCAAAGACGCGGAACTCGGCGATCTCAAAACCGTTGCTGGTGCGCGACTGCAAGCGGATGAAGCGCACAAATTGCGGGGGAATGCTCAGATCGACTAGCGCGTCTTGATTGGTAGCATTCAACCGAAACGAGCGCCATTCCGGGCCGCCCGCGCCTTGCGTCTCCTCGCTGCCGTCGTTGAAAAACAACTCGTAGCCGCGGATGAAGTCCTCTTGGAACGGGTCTGCGGGAAAATCCGGGTGGCCATTGCGCGGGAAGAACTGGACGCGATTGACGCCAAAGCGAGCGCCTAGGTCGAAGTCCATGGCCATGCCGCGAATGACGGCCACGTTCTTGCGCTCCAAGGCTGTTGCGCCGTCGCCGTCGATCATCGTCTCTAGCTGCGACTCAATGCCCGCTTCGAGGACCGTCGGCGAGGTGACCGAGCCGCCGCGCCCGAGTATGCCGAGGGCTAGATTGGTGCCCTCGACCACATTCTGCGGAAAAATCCAACCCTCCCGGTCCCCGGGATCGAAATCGATCACGCCGCCTGGGGTGTTGCCGCTCTCGACCGCTCTGGCCCCAGTCGGGAAAATCGCCTGTATCTGGCCGCCGCCGTCTTGCCAAGACGATCCGCTCGCGCCGCCGATGGCAATGCTCCGCGTCTCGGCCGTGCCTTGCAGTGCCGCTAACAACAGCAGCGCGATCGGCAACCAGTACATCGCAACCTCCCTCAATACACCACGTGAACGAGGCGGTGCCGCGCGGTGCGCTCCACGCGCGAGTCGTCGTTGGGCACCACTTCTACCTCTAGCAGATACATTCCGGGGGCGACCAGCGCGCCGGATTGATCCTCGCACGACCAGCGCAGGGCGTACTCGCCGCTAATCAAGGGCCGCGTCTCCTGCCAGTGCCGCACCAGCCGGCCGGCCAGATCGTAAATCCGCACGTGAAGCGGCTGGGTGCCAGTCAGCTTGGTGACCGCGAATGAGAACGCCAACTCGTCGTTGACCCCATCTCCATTCGGCGTCGCGACCCCACTGTCAATGCTCAGGTCGCCCAGCACGTGGCGGCCGCCTTCTGGGCCCACCAACAGCATCCCCTGCCCGGTCGCCAACTCCGTTGCATCCGCTGGATCAACCCGCTGCCAAGAGTTCTCAAGGGCCGAATGTCCCAACGACGCCTTGAACACAGCACCGGGCAAGTAGAGGGCGGTGGCGAATTGCACCTCAATCAGATCGGCTGCGGACGGGCTTACTACTTCGCTCAGCCGCACCCACAAAGAGTCTGGGGCAGTCGCCATCACTTCTGCTGAGGACACCAGTTCCGCGCTGTCCCACTGAGCTTCGCGTCCCAGCCGCAGGCCCCGGAACTCCAGAGCCATGTTATCCGGTGCCCTTATCTGCACCTCGTCAAACCCCGCGCTCTGCGCAGCAAAACTTGGTTTGATGAAAAGCGAAAGCTCCTGCTCCTTGCCCAGCGCGCCCACGACGCTGGGTTCGATCTCGCCCAAAAGCTGGCGGGCCAGCGGCTCGACGAAGTTGAGCCGAATGGAGCGCAACTCGGCCGCGCGGTGCGGGTCGTCCGAGACCAAGCGGGCCTTGAGCTCCAGAAACTGGCGTGGGCTTGGAGAAGTGATCGCCGCGCCCGACGCCTCGTAGGGCAAACTCCACGCGCTCCAGTCGCCCCCGGGGACTTCCGTCGTGTCGATCCGCCCCTTGCTGAAAAAGCCCAAGCCGGCGTATGCCTCGGCCGAAACTTCGGCACCGCCGCTGTTGAAGTAGCTATACTCTTCGACTAACTCGCTGCCCGTGCGCGTCTGAATTTCGATAAAGGTCCCCACGTCGGCGTCGCCATCCCACTCAACCGAGACCAAGTTTTTCGAGCTGCCCAAGCGGATGAGCGGCGAAACCAACTCGACCTCCGGCTGGAACCCCTCTCCGTAGAATTGCACTTCGCGTGGCTTGAACTGACCGCCTCCCCAGAACAAAATCCGCGCAAAGCGCGTCCGCGTCGGCGCGAACGTATCCACGTCGTACACGTCTCCGGTATAGTGGCCAGACGTGGCGCGATTGCGATGCGAGGCCTGCGTCGTCCACACCAGCGAGCCATCCGCAGCCAGCGAGCCGTCCGAAGTCTGCAAGTCGTAATTGGGGAAGCGGCTGCGCTGACGGTCGTAGTAAATCTGGTGCCGATCGATCCAGAAGGATGAGCCTAAGTCGAAGAATAATTCCCGTATCTCGTCGGTACTGGTAAAGGCCAAGGACGTCTCGAAGATGCCGTCGAAGAAGGCAGTCGCGGGTGCGTTGTCCAAGAAGGTGAGCAGCGCGGCACCTCGGCGCTCCACCAAGCCCAGCGAGATGTTTTCCCCGAGCGTCTGGACCTCCAGCTCGGCCAGCCGCGGCCGCTCGCGGCGGTAGCGGCGGATCTCACCGCGCAACGCAGAGTCAACTACCTCATACGTGGCCTCGCTCACCTGCACTTGGCCCGCACCGGCCTTTTTGTAAAAATCCACTGCGCCTTGATCCGCGGCCGCTAGCTGGTCGTATTGTTCAGCCGACACCTCGGCAGCTCGCGTGCTATCCGTGTCGGTAATCGTCAAGCGCACGAAGCGGATGTAGTCGCTCACCATGCGCCCCTCTCGGTCAAAGCGCGTGGGGTCCAACTCGATTGCAAATTCTCGCTGGTCTTTGTTTGACTTCAAGGTGCGGAAAACTTGGTTGAACCTGCGCTGACCTTTTGTGACCTCGGCTCCGTCCGAGGTCAGGACCACGAATTGCAGGAAGGGGTCGCCTAGCTCCTCGCCGACGAATGTGAGCCGGATGTGAGTGGCCGCCACCAGCCGACCCAAATCGATCTCGAACCACCATTGGCGCAGCGGGCTGGCCGGATCGGGTTCCCAATAGGTGCTCAAGTCCCCGTCGAGAAGGTGGACCAGGTCCGCGGCCCGAGTTCCCGCACTGAGGGCGTCGCGCAGGGTCGCGTCCTCCGAGTCTTTGCCGCGCTTGATAAACGCCGCGATGTCTGACGTTGCCAGTGTGTTCTTGGGCACGAAGTGGGGACGCACGGTCCCGGTTTCGTCGATGTCGAGCGTGCCGCCGGGAAAAGTCCACTGCTGCCAGTGCGCCTGCCGATCAACGACGACCTTGTTCCCGGCGATGGTATGGCCTTGTCCATAGGCGGCGACAACGCCCAACACACTCAGCAACAGCGCAGCATTCAGAAGCTGTCTGGAAATTCCGGGTGTGCCCCGAGCGCGAGCGAAAGCGCGGCGGACAAGGCGGGCAAAGCCGCCCATATTGACGACATATGGGTGGTTTTGCCCAACGGCCGCGCGAAGGCTACCAAGGGTTTGCAGACAGCTTCTCGACATGGCCCCTGCTCCTCAATAGGCGACGGCAATGGGCCGCATTTGCACTTGGCGCTGCCCGCCGCTCTCGACCTCGACTTGGCAGATGTACAGACCGGGGGCGACCTGCTGGCCAGCCTCGTCTCGCCCGTCCCATTGATGTGGATGCCGGCCCGCGCCATCGGCGTCTGCGTACACGCGCCGCACCAAGCGACCGCTCAAGTCTCGCACCAGCACCTCCACCGGCACCGGCTGGGTCACTTTGAGCAGTTCGTAGGCAATCTCCACTTGGTCGTTGATCTGGTCGCCGTTGGGCGTAAACACCTCGGTGCTCAGCGACACGGCACCTAAGACCTTATCGTCTAGGGTCATCGCCTGCACCAAAAGTTGGTTGCCATCTACCAGCTCGTTGGCCTCGCCAGCGGCCACGAGTTGGCCGATCTCCCCCGGCGCAGTGCTGTCGATCACCCGACCTTCAAAAATTGCGCCAAAGCGGAAAATTTCCGCGCGCACATCCACTTCGAGCAGCTCGCCGCTGCGCGCGACATCGAGTCGTGGGAAACCCAAGACTACGCCGGCCTCCTCGGCCACGGCGCTGAAATCCGCCACGGGTTCACCGCTGAGGCGCACGGCCTCCACGCCGACGATCCGGCCGCCGACCAAGCGCAGGTCCAAACCGTCAAATCCTTGGTCGCCGGGTTCAATCGTCGGGCGCACTGCATAGGTAAACGTGCGTTCCTCAGCCACGGCCGCTTGCCAAGGATCAATCTCGCCGACTAAGCCGGTCACCAAGCGCGGGGAAACGGCGAATTCGAGATAGCCGAGCTGGCCGCCAGCTTGGCCGAAGGAGCTGAATGCTATCCTGAACTGCACGTAGCGGTGGGAGCGCGTCGCCCGCAGCGCCACGCCCGCGCTGTCGGCGAACTCGTACGGCGACGACCACAACTCCCATTGGGCGGTGTCGTCGGTGATGGCCCCGCGCATGATCGGCCCCAAGCGGCCATAGGTTTTGCGGGTCAGCAGCTTGCCGTCCTCGCCAAAGGGCACCTGCTCGTCGCCGCGGAAGGTATTGCGCCAGTACACGAGCGGCGTCTCATCACCGCCAGCGCGGGAGCGGATCTCCACTTGCGCCCCTTCGTCCTGCCGCCCTCCCCAGCGCACCCAGCCCAGATTGGCGAATTCGCCTATATCGAGGACGTTGGACTGGTACGAGGCCGAGCCTTGGAAACCGCCGCCGTACACCTCCAACTCAGCCAAGTCCCATATCTCATTTTGGGGCATCACGTGAATCATCAAATAGCGGATCGGCCTTCCGTCTAACTCAATGTCGAGCTGCGGGTTTTTGTTTTCCAGGATTTCCGCGACCACCTGCAGTTTAATGCCCTTCTTTTGGTCGGCCTCTCCCAGCGACCGATTGAGCGCACTCGCTCCAACAAATTCAATCTGATCAACGCCGCCTCCAGCATCGGTCTGCGCAGCGACGATGACGTGGGCGACTGAGCGCTCGCTGCCCACCTGTGGGACAAAGCGAATCAACCGCGTCGCAAAGTCGCCGCCGAGATCAAAGAAAAAAGCCGTGCCGCGGAAGGTATGGGCGTGTTCCCTCGGACGGGTCTCCAAGAAAAACGTCGTTGGGTCCCCGTCGATCACCAATTTCAACTCGTCGCCGACATCTTCAAAACCATTGTACGCGCCGTGCTGAAAATTGCCGCTGACCCCGCTCAGGGTAGTAGCCATATTATCGCCCTCGTTGTAGAAAAACGGCGTGATCTGCTCCGTGAGCGCGAGCCCAAAGCTCTCGCCGCCGAGGTCTTTATCTAAGTCGGCCCAGTTCAACTGGCGAAACTCGGCACCCGCCTCCACCTCAGCCGGCGGCGGCAGGCTCTCGCCGCCGATGCGATAGACGACCAAGGCCGCACTCGGCTGGACGCCGAGCAAAGCCAACAGGGCCGCGATGAGCCATGTCGTGCACTGCAATTTTTTCACAATGGCACCTCCAAGAAGAAAAGGGGATGGGACTAGCCCATCCCCCCTCGTTCTTGCATCCTAAATACTACCCGCTTACTGGACGAAAGCGGACTTGATGCGACCCCAGCTATTCGCCTCGACCGCGCTCTCGATCGCGCTGAAATCGACGCGCGGATCAACGGGTGCCAACAGGAAATCCGTGGCCGAAGCCGTGGTTTTCCACACGTCGCTAGCGCCCGAAAGAGACCACTGGCCAGAGTGCTCGGTATCCTGACCAACGCCGCCGTCGGCACCGGCTACATCGCTGTCGAAGACCGCCCAGCCCAAGCCGGTGATATCGCCTTCGTTGTAGTCGTGGATGACGCTGCCTTCCGGGTCATTGAAGAGAAAGTCGTCCCAAGATTGGCGCCGCACCTCGATAAAGGCCGTGGCCTCGCCGCCGCCGATTTCGCCGTCCAAGCGGAAGCCGTGGTCGGCGTAGGGCAGCTCGTCGTGCCACTGCGCTTGGGTCATCCAAAACCACGACCAGCTCTCCTGGCCGTCGGGGCCGAGATTCGGGAAACGGGTGTGGTAGGACTGCGCCCAGCGGCCTTGGGCCAAGGCGCGCTCTTCTTCGTCCTCGATGTCGGCAGCGCCAAAGCGCATCTGCTCGCCGCCGTGGTCGCCATCGACATGCATTTCCCAGCTATCGTCGCCGCCGGCCACGCCGCCCATGGCGTCGCGATCGTAGAAGTCGTCAAAGCGCTCCATCATAAAATAGAGGCTGTTGGTCGATTCGCTCCAGCCGACGATAGTGCGGAAGTTCAAGTCGCCGAAATCGGCCGGCTTTTCGCCGTTGAACTCGGTGTGATCGGCAAAGGAAATCAAGTAGTCCTCGGGCACGATCGCCCATTCGGACAGATCGCCGTCCAGCGTTGGCTCAAGGCCCGCCGGCCACTGGAAAGCCGTGCGCACAGCGCCCTCGGGCACGTGCGCCGTAGCCGGAGCAACGACGCCCACGCACAAGGCCAGTGCGAGCAAAACAGTGATTTTTTTCAAAATCATCCTCCTTGGGTTTTAGTTAAAACGCCCGCTACAGTGGGGCATGATATTATAATCAAAATGCTTTCGTTGCACTGCACTTATTTTGATAACGACCTCCTTTCTCTGTGGGGTTGTAATTTATTGCGGTGTTTGCAGGTGTGCAATGCGGCTCTGAGCCGTCGCCAGCACCTTCTCGTCGCCGCGCCAGTGCCGGACGAAGGCCCCGTACGCGAGGCGTGCCGCCTCGCCCTCGCCCTGTTGTTCGTAGGCTTGGCCCAGCGCGTAGTGGGAGCGCGCATGAGTGGAATCGCGCCGCACGACCTCCTCAAACTGGGCAATGGCCTCGGCCAAGGACTCGCGCCGAGCCAAAGCCATGCCCAATCCGTAGTACGCATCGCGCAACTCGGCGTCGCAGGCGAGGGCGGCCCGATAGGCGCTGATGGCTTTTTCCAAGTCGTCCTGCAGAGCATACACATTGCCCAAGGCATTGTGCGCCTTGGCGTAGCAGGCGTCGATGTCCAAGGCGCGGGAAAACGCGGCCTCGGCTTCGGCCCAACGCTGCTTTTGCGCATGGGCAAAGCCCATGGTGAAATGCGCTTCGGGCGCGCGCCGGCCACGAGGATCGTGCGCTGCGATTTTGCCGGCCAAGTGCGCGGCGCGCTCGACATCGCCCTGCCGCAGGTGGATTTGCACCACCGCGGCCAGCGCGTCAACGTGCTCGGGGTCGCGGCTAAGCACTTCCTTGTACGTACTCAGCGCGTCGGCGTATTGCCCCAAGCGCATCTGCGCTCGGCCCAGCGCCAACCGCGCTTCCACATCGCCCGGCTCTCTCTCCAGCACCTTTTCCAAGGTCTCTTCCCGCTCTGACAAGTCGAGCAGGCCCTCTAGGCGCGCGAGCATGGCTTCGGCTTCGTCGTAGCGGCCCTGAGCCGAGTACAAATTCGCCAAATCGTGGTACGCCTCGCCGTAGTTGGCGTCGAGCGCCACGGCCCGGTTGAGCGCCTGCGCTGCTTCGTCGTACCGCTTCTCGTTTAGGTAGAGCCGTCCCATGTCCCGCCAGATTTCTTTGCGCCTTGGTGCCAACTCGGCCGCTTCCAGCAAAACCTCTTCCGCGCGTGCATTGCGTCCCTGCTGGCTGTAGAGCAACGCTAGGGCCTGCCGCGCTTCCACGTCTTTTGGCGCGATGTAAAGCGCCCTCAGCAGGGCCTCTTCGGCGCGCTCGTATTGCCCCTGCTCCTTGTGCAAGAAGGCCAGCAAGCGATACGAGCTAGGCGATTGAGGGTCGAAGCGCAGCGCGGTTTCCGCCGCCTCTACGGCCTGCGGGTAGCGACCTGCTTCGAGGTGGGCGATGGCCAAGTTGTGATAGGAGGGAATGTACATCGAATCCAGCGCAATGGCCCGCGCAAAGTGCGCGGCCGCATCCGTGCTCTTGCGCTGCAAATGCGCCAAGCCTAAGTAAAAGTGTGCGTCGCGGGACAGCGAATCGCGGCTAACGGCCTCTTGGTACACAGCCGCAGCTTGGTCGTACTGGCCCTGATCCAAATAGGCCCTTCCCACTGCGAGCAGTGAATCGTCCGCTGGCGGCTCTTGCCGCACCTCGCCGCATCCTCCGATTGAGAGGAGGGCGAGAAGGGCGATGCAATCCACGGGCGAGCGAGGCATGTCGTAGATTCTCTCCTGAACCAGAACGGCGACTAAAAACGTTGCAAGTGCTTGTTGTTAAAGTAATTATAGATTAAAATTTGAATTAAAATTTGAATGTCAAATATCATATATATATGTATCCAAAACCTAAGTCAAGAAAGAAAGTGTTCCGCAGTTTGGCGTTTTTCGACCGGGCGGCAGCCCATTTTCTCGCACTCTGCCTGCTCTCTGTTGGCTGCGACCCTCCGCCCCCACAACCCCAAGCGGACGCCGCGTACCACGTCTATCCGGGCGACAGCATCCAAGCGGCCCTCGAAGCAGCAGCCCGCGACTCTATCCGCAAGACCGTCAAGGTCCACGCGGGAACCTACCGTCCGCAGCAAGCTGGCCAAGCAATGCTCTTTTTCGCGGCCCGCCACGATGGTATCGCGCTCGAAGCAGTGGGGCGCGTGGTCCTGACGGCCGCTCATGCCGAGCGCGCCGACCCCGACGCGGCGAGTTACCCGGCCATCGTCAATCACGTGGTCTTCTTCGGCGATGGTATCTCCCAGCGCACCGTCCTGCGCGGTTTCACCATCACCGGTGCCAACAACTTTGCCAGCCGCAGCGAAGGTCCTGAACCCATTCAGCCGGACTCCTCCAACGGCGTGCGCTGGGAAAAGGGGCTGTTCTTCTACGCCGACGGCGGCGGCATCAAGGTGTTTGGCCGTTCCTATCCAACCCTCGAAGGACTAGTGATCCACGACAACTACGCCAGCCCCTGCGGCGGCGGCATCTCCATCGAGCATCGGGGGTTCGACGCCGAGGCCGTGCTGATCAAAAACTCCATCTTCCGCAACAATAGCTGCCAAATCACCGGCGCGGCCGTCGATGTGCTGCCCGGCAGCTCAGCCGTGCTCGACAACTGCCTCTTCGTCGGCAATGTCGCCAATCTCGGCCCCGACTACGTGGGTCGCCGTGGCGGCGTCGAGTACAACAAGGCGCATGGCTCAGGTGCGTTGACCGTCTTTCCCGGCGCGCGCGTCGAAGTGCGCAACTGCACCTTCACGGACAACTGGAACGGCGTTGACGACAAAGGTCGCGGCAGTTCATACCATAATACCATCTTCTGGATGAACGTGCGCGGCGGCGGCATCGCCCCCGGCAGCCGCTACGAAGTCGATCTGCTCGACAGCCGCCGTTTCAGCGGCTGCTTTATCCGCGGCCAAATCGACGACCTGCGCGGCACCTTGGACCCGAAGCGCAATGTACTCCAAGCACCGGACCCGCAATTCGACGAACACTACCGGCCCCAAGCTCCTGCCTATGCCGACGTGGGCTACCGGCCGCCGGAGGAGTAGAGCCATAGCTACTTGGCCTCAAACAACAAGCATTCGCTTTGATAAAAAAACCGGCGTTGCCTATACTGTCTGCTCGTCCAGTGTAGGCCCTTGTTCAACTCAGTCCCCCATGGTCATTTCACCTATGCTGAAACTGCTCTTTACCCTCGCCGTCCTCTCGCTGGCGGCACCGCATCACACCGAGGCACAGGGCGCTGCTGCTATCCGCCAACAGCGGCTCGAACTGGACCGCACGGTCTGGTCCGACGAGCGGCGCGCCCAGCAGTTCGAGGCCGTCTTTGTCTCCTTATGGGACCGACTGCGCGCTGCCCAAGAGGCGAGGCCAATACTAGCCGCTTTCCCCTTTGACCAACTGCTACTCGGCTCTCCGCAGGATAGCGTCAAGCACGACTGGGATATCGTCGAAACGCACTATGGCAGCCCGCCGCGCACGCTTGACCAAGCACAGTGGTCGGCCTTGCTCGAACAATGGGAAGACGAGGGCCTCGTTCTTGAACAATCCGAATGGCACCACAAGCAATTCATCCCGGCCGAGGACGGCCCAGCCCGCTCTTTAATAGACCTGAAACTGCACGTCAAAAACCACGATAAACGTCTAATCGTCAGCGGCGACCTGTCCGTTACCTGGAGCGAGCGACAAGACGAGGCCGGGCACTATATCCCCGCCACCATCGACGCCTCGAATCTGACGCTGACCGAACGCCGAGGCACACCCACTTTTACCTCTTCAGCCGTCTTGGCGGACGACACCGCGCTCTCGCCCCTCATCGCCGCCGACCTCGACGGCGACGGTCTCGACGACCTGCTTGCACTCGGTGCCAACTTGCTCTACCGCAACCAAGGTGGACGCTTTGCGCCCGAGCCACTTTTGGCGTATCCACCTCCGGTCGGTCGCATCGAAGTGGCACTCTTGGCCGATTTTACCGGCGATGGCGCACCCGATCTAATCGTCGGCGGCCCCGGGCAACTGCTAGGTCTCTACGAGGGCGGCAAGAGCTTCGACCAACCTGGCTTGGCCATTGCAACTCGTCCCCTGCAATACCCCGAAGCCATGAGCGCCGGCGACATAGACGGCGACGGCGATCTCGACCTGTGGGTTGGCCAGTACCGGCTGCCCTACCGCGAGGGCCAGATGCCCACGCCGTACTACGACGCCAACGACGGCTATCCCGCGTACTTGCTGAGCAACGACGGCAACGGGCGCTTCACCGACATCACGGCCCGCGCGGGCCTCGAAACCAAGCGCAAACGGCGCACCTACAGCGGCTCCTTGGCCGATCTCGACGGCGACGACGACCTCGACCTGCTGGTCGTCAGCGATTTCGCCGGCATCGACCTGTACTACAACGACGGCACCGGCACCTTTGCCGATGTCACCTCCCGCACCGTCAGCGAGGCATCGACCTTTGGCATGTCCCACGTCTTTGGCGACTACAACGCCGACGGCCGCCTCGACATGTACGTAGTGGGCATGAGTTCGACCACGGCACGCCGCCTCGACTACCTCAATCTCGGGCGCGAGGAGTACCCCGAGCACCACCAGCAGCGCCAGGCCATGGGCTTTGGCAACCGGCTTTACCTCGGGGGCGAAGACGCCCAGTTCAGCATCGCCCCCAGCACGGAGCATGTGGCGCGCACCGGGTGGTCTTGGGGCGTGGCCTCCGCGGACTTCGACAACGATGGCGACGACGAAATCTACGTGGCCAACGGCCATCTCAGCGGCGAAACCGCCCAAGACTACTGCACCACCTTCTGGACGCACGACATCTACACCGGCGGCTCGGAACCCGACCCGCAAATAGCCGCATTTTTCGACGAGGCGATTGCAGACTGGAACAGCGCGGGCATCTCGTGGAATGGCTTTGAGCACAACAAGCTCTACCTGAGCGGAGGGGGCCGCTCCTTTGTTGAGATCGGCTATCTGATGGGCGTGGCTTTTGAATTCGACGCGCGCACCGTGCTCGATATGGACATCGACGCCGACGGCCGCGTGGACCTATTAGTCAGCGAGTGGTCCGGTACTCCGCGCCGCGAGCGAGTCCACGTCTTGCGCAATGTCTGGCCCAGCGACAACAACTGGCTCGGCGTGCGCCTCCAAGGCGCGGCCGGCATCTCTCCCATCGGCGCGCGCATCACCCTGCGCTCATCCCAAGGCACCAAGACGCAATGGGTCTATACCGGCGAATCCTTCGACGCCCAGCGCTCACCCACCCGCCTTTTCGGCTTGGGCCACGGCGAACAGGTCGAAGCCGTCGAAGTCCAGTGGCCCGGAGGCAAGGTCACCACCCTATCCGATCCACAGATAAACCGCTACCACGAAGTGACGCCCTGAAGGCATGCACTACACTACCCACTTCAACGGCATCCCCGTGTCCGTCACTCTCGCGGCAGACCCGGCGCTGGACGACCGGCCAATCGACGCCCCCGGCACCTATGCGGATGACCACTACGAGTACTCCTGCACCGAAACGCCGCTCGGCCCCAAAAGTCTGCTGCTGAAATTGCAACTGCGCCGAGTGGATGGCAGCCCATTCAAGGTCACCGCATTCAAAGCAGAAGCCGCAGTCCCCGGCCTAGACTTGCACCGCGTCTTCGTGCCCGTGCTATACGAAGCCATCGGCAAGCGCGACCTGATCAGCCTGCCCTGGGGCGTCGAGGAGCGCACCTTTACCTCTTGGTCCTTCCCCTTCGTCGCCGCGCTAAACCGCTTTGACCAGAACCGCTTCTGCATGGGCTTTATGGACCACGTCCATGCGGCGGATACCCGGCATAGCTGCTACGACGAAGATGCCAACATGTCCTTGCAGCGCCTCTTCGATCCCGCTCCCCGCGAGACGAGCGTCTGGGAAGAGACGCTCTACCTGTCCTGCGAGGACCGCCCCATCTTCGACGAGGTACGACGAGCTGCACAAAGTCGCCCTGCCGCCAGCGCCGCCCTCGGTATGGGAGCCGGTCTGGTGCTCTTGGTACGGCATCAAAAACGATGTCGATGCCGACTATATCCGCTCTATGGTACCCCTGCTCAAAGAATGGGGCATCGGCAACATCATCGTCGATGCAGGCTGGTTCAAAGGCGACGGCTTCGACCCCGACACCGGCCACTACATTCCCGACGCAAGCAAATTCCCCGATCTCAAGGGCCTCGTCGAAGAGGTTCAATCCGAGGGCTTGACCATCCTGCTGTGGTGCGCGCCGCTGTTCAATATCAGCGACCTAGCCGACGTGCCCTTCATAAAAGCGCACCGTTTCCAAGCCGCAGACTCCGACGACGCGAACAATTTTCTCTGCCCCCGCTGCCCTGCGGTGCGCCAATACGCCTATCGCACGGTCAAACACCTGATGCAGACCTACGGCTGCAATGGCCTCAAAATCGACTTCATCGATCCACTGCGAGACCGCGCCAGCTTACCCTGCACCACCGACCACGAGCACGATATCGCCGACTACGGCGAGGCCGTGTACGACTTACTCCAAGGCATCTACCAAACCGCCACGCAAGTGCGCGCCGACGCCCTGCTCGAATACCGCATGAACTACTCGACCCTCGTCACCCGGCCTTTTGCCACCAGCCACCGCGCCCAAGACGCGCCCTTCGACCCCGACCACATCCGCCGCATGTGCACTCGGCTCAAAAGCTATATCCTCAACCCAGAAGCTGGCCGCGAGGGCAACGTGGCCGTCCACACCGATCCAGCCTATTGGCTACCCGAGGAAAGCCCCGCAAACGTCGGCCGCTTTATGGCCAGCCTCGTCACAAGTGCCGTGCCCATGCTCTCGATGAACCTGCGCGCTTTGCCCGCAGAGCACCAGCGCATCGCCCGCGCTTGGCTCGCCTTTTACCGCCAGCACCGCGACCTATT
Source organism: Candidatus Latescibacterota bacterium (assembly GCA_021295675.1). Next base: position 56,582 of record JAGWBY010000060.1, read on the forward strand.
GCTCTTCGGTCACCAGCAACTCCTCAGCGCCGATTCGCACCACTCGCTCTTTTCCGTACATCTCGGCGACGAGGCACTCTGGGGAGCTTTCACTCCCACCTTCCCCGGCGTACTTGCAGTGCCATCGGAAAATATCCGCCGTGTCCAAGAGCACCTCTATACCCGTCTAGAAGGCGTCGAAGGCGAGCGTCTCCAAGTCCAGGTTTACGACCGATGCTTGGAAAAATCCGCTACCTTCGAATTACCAGTGAAAGACCGTGCCGTTATCCTAGACCTCGCCGTGGAAATCGGCGGAGCCCTCGAACTACACAGGTAGTGTGCATGTCTCTAATTCTAATTCTCTTGTCTTTGTCGGCAGCGATCCAAATAAACGCAGCCAATCCACCCACCGATGTCGGCGTCTCCCCGGAAGTGCTGGAGCCTCCTTGGCTAGAGAGTCGTCGCCAAACCCAAGTAGCCGCGGCCGCAGACTACGCAGTCTTCTGCGATTTCAGCTTCACCGATCACCAGCCCACCAGCGGCATTGCCTTCCACCACCGCATCGTCGATGACTCGGGGCGGCACTACCGGCCCAATCACTACGACCACGGCAATGATGGCGACGGACGCACGGACCTCTACTTCGTCAACCAAACCGGGCCAAACGGGCTGTGGCGCAACGCGGGCGGCGGCCAATTTGCCGACATCACCGAGCAGGGCGGCGTGGCACTCGCAGACCGCATCGGCGTGACCGCTTCCTTCGCCGACCTAGACAACGACGGAGTACCCGACCTATACGTCACCAATGTGCGCGTGGGCAATGTTCTCTTTCGCAACCAAGGCGACGGGCGCTTTGCGGACATTTCGCAAGAATCGGGCCTCGATCACCAAGGGCATTCTTCGGCGGCAATCTTCTTCGACTACGACCGCGACGGACAGCTCGACCTCTTTTTGACCAATGTTGGTCAGTACACCGAGCGCGGCGATTCAATCGCGGTTATCGGCTTTGCGCCCGAGGAGCAACCGGAACAGTATCACTACTACGTCGGCTTCAAGGACGCCTTTGCTGGGCACCTCAAACCCGAGCGCACCGAGCCGAGCCTGCTCTTCCGCAATGTGGGCGAAAACCGCTTTGTCGATGTGACCGAGGAGGTTGGGATCAAAGCCGATGGTTGGTCCGGCGACGCCATGCCGCTGGACGCCAATGAAGACGGCTGGCCAGACCTGTACGTGCTGAACATGCAGGGGCACGACCAATACTACGAAAACGACCAAGGCCAGCGCTTTATCGATAAGAGCCTAGCGGTTTTTCCGCGCACGCCGTGGGGGGCCATGTCGGCCCAGATCCTCGACTTTGACAACGACGGCCACCAAGACCTCTACATCACCGACATGCACTCGGACATGAGCGAGGACATCGAGCCGGAGCGCGAAAAGCTCAAATCGCGCATGCAGTGGACCGAGAGTTTTCTCCGCTCGGGCGGGCGCAGCATCTACGGCAACGCCTTTTACCACCGCCAAGCCGACGGCACCTACGCCGAGATTTCCGACTCCATCGGCG
>JAGWBY010000060.1:58146-58826 GCA_021295675.1 Candidatus Latescibacterota bacterium
CGACGGGTACGAAGATGTCTTTATCGCCGCCAGCATGAACTACGCCTTCCGCTACGCAGTCAACTCCCTGTTGCTCAACAACCGCGGCAAGGGCTTCCTCGACGCCGAGTTTGCCCTTGGCGTCGAGCCGCGACGCGAGGGCCGCACGGCCATGCCGTGGTTTGCCTTAGATTGCGCTGGGGAATACGCAACCCATCCCGACTGCGAGGGACGCAGCGGCCCCCACGTCTTCTGGGGTGCGCTGGGATCGCGCGCGTCGGCGCTGGCGGACTTGGACGACGACGGCGACCTAGACATCGTCACCAATGAATTCAATGGGCCGCCGCTGCTGTTAATCAGCGATCTGAGCGACCAAAAAGCGGATCTCAACTTTCTCAAGCTCCGCCTGATCGGCACTCGCTCCAACCGCGATGGCCTCGGCGCAGTAGTCAGCGTCCACACCCGTACCCACACCTACACCCGAGTACACGACGGCAAGTCTGGCTATCTCTCACAAAGCCTCTTGCCGCTCTACTTCGGACTCGGGCCGACCAGCACCGTCGAGCGCATCGAAGTGCAGTGGCCCTCTGGCACCGCGCAGACCGTCGCCGGTCCCATAGAGAGCAACCAACTCGTCGAAATCAGGGAGCCGTAAGGGTGCCACTTTTTTGGATATTCGAGACTGTTCCAGCCATGTCCAA
>JAGWBY010000061.1 GCA_021295675.1 Candidatus Latescibacterota bacterium
ATAGCAGTCCTAAATCATTTAAGAGCTAATGTATATTGCATTAACTTGGGGAATTGGCAGTATTTTTTCTGTCGGATTCCCTTTACAAATAGGTCTTTAATCTGTTCAAAACAGGTGGTCCACAACGCTTGGGTACGCACAAAGGTCTTGCCTTTCAACCAGATGTCTTCGACCGGATTTTCTTGTGGTGCATAGGGCGCTAATCGCGTACAACATATTTTCCATTCATCCGGCGCTACCTCCGCCTGCATGCGTTCAAGAAAATCACGCATGGCCTGTTGATGATGATACGAAACCCCATCCTAAAAAATCAACAACTTCTGACCGGGACGACGCTGTTGTAAATAGCGTATAAAATCCACCGTATGCTGCGAATTGGCTTTCGGGTAGCTTTGCATGAGGAACGTGCCCTTGACTAGATCTAACGCCCCATAATAGGTTTGTCGTTGCCGCCCATTTTCAATGGCCACTTCCAGCCTTCGGTCGCTCCGTCCCCAGCCATAGCCGCAGGCATCGCCCCAGTGTAGATGGGACTCATCGATGAAAAAGGCCCTGACTTGACCCGCTTCGAGTTCGGCCTTATGCTCGACTAGTTTTTTTTATCTCTTCTCGTTTGTCTAGCCCCTGTTGAGGATCGGCCTTGGGCTGTCGAGTCTGCGTCTTTTTCCAGCGATAGCCCGCTTGAGCAAGCAGATCGTAATAACTTTGCGACGAGCGAAAAACCACGCCAAACTGCGTTTGGATATAGGAGGCCAACGAGGCGACCGAAGGCTGCGATTGGGTCGCTAACCATCCCTTGATTTGCGCCCGTTGATCGACCGACAAATACGGCTGCGAGCCTTTATAGCCTAAGCCAAAGCAGGCGATCCCCTCGGAGAGGTAGCGCTTCTTCCACGTACTGATGAAGCTCGACTGCACGCCGAGAATCGCTTGAATCGCACCTTGTTTGAGGCCCAAAAGCGTCATCTGAACCGCTAACACCCGTTTCAGTTCGCGCGCGTCGGGATTGCTGGCGATAAACGCCGATAAAGACGAATCCGAAACCATAGAAAAACTCCTAAAAAAGACGGATCATAGGAAAACGTAGAAGAAAAATAGAAAAAACTAGAAAACCTCTCAAATCATTCAGGATCGCTATATCGCTTTCCGACAAGGCGTTCTGGGAAGAAAATTACCGCCGAGAGTTGCTCCATCTCTTAAAGCGTCGCTGGCATGAGCTACCTTCGGACAAGCGCGAAATGGTGGAACGACGCTTGGTCAAGGGCCGAGCAAGATACGATGGCGAATCGGAAGAGGACTTCGAGCAAAGGCGTGCAAGCGAGTCTGCTACAGTCTTGGATTGGCTTATAAATCAAGGCTGCGATCTTGGTGGGGAAACACGTTCAGTCCTGCCTAGTCTCCGCAGTGCTGATCCGCGTTGGCGTCCAGAATGTGCCGAAACCGCTGATAGAAGCCGTGATGTTAGAGTGAGAGGGGTTGGAACAGACTCAGATCCGTCTCCCATTATTGACGCTCCGATTAGTCAGATTATTCCATTGGCCAGACAGCATACAGGACGTGCGTTCCCTGAACCTACTGTTTATAGTCCCTTTGATGGGTTGGTCGAACAACATCCTGTCAGAGCTGTTGCCGCCCTGACGCACGCAGCGCGACGAGGCGACTATCCGGCGAAATTCTGGCGCTCCACACTTCGGGAGTGGCCAGATGAAGCGCGGTATCGCCTTAGCTTGCTGTTCGGTGCGAGGCTAGCGCGACTACCTTCGGAAACTGTAGTCGAATTGCGAGACGACGTGTTTAGCTGGTTACAAAGGCATTTGCCGAAGCTGGCTGCTCAGGATCAACCTCGCGCCCTGAGCATATTCGATGTGCTACTCGAAAAGCTATTCACAGGTGAAGCAGAGGTGGAGCAGAGCGGAGAGCACCAAGATCGGTCACGCAAGACACTCAACCACGCAATAAACGCACCCGTCGGCAAAGCGACCGAATTGCTTCTCGATCTTTTGAATTCGCAAGATCCCCGAGAGGAGTCAGGTGTACCACTAGAAATTAAATCGAGGCTTGAACGCCTATTCGGCGCTCCCGGCCAAGGCGCTGATCACGCGATTTACGTCGTTGCTAGTCAACTCAGGTGGCTCGATTATATTGACCCGGAATGGGTCCGTACCAAGATTATCCCTTGGTTCGACTTGGAGCATCCGCATCCGGCATTAGAACCCGCATGGAACGGCTTTGTGTATAGTAATGGGCTACCAAAACCGGAACTATTCTCGCTGATCAAATCCGACTTCTTGAAAGTGATTGTTCATGCAGCGAGGTGGAACTGGGACGATCATTCTCTTCAAAAACTGCATGAATTTCTAGTTCTCGGATGCTTCTGTCACCAAGACAATGACGCCTATATCACCTTTGAAGAGACTCGCCAGATTCTACAGAAAACTAACGCTAGTGGCCGCGCTCATAGCCTCTGGTCTTTCACCCGAATCGTTGAAGAGAACCACGCTTGGCGACGCTTTGGCAAGCCCTTCTTGGAAAAGGCTTGGCCGAAGGAGACTCGTTTCCAGACAGAGCAGACATCGCAGCATCTTGTAGACCTAGCAGAAAGGGCCGGCGACTTCTTCCCCGAGGTGGTCCGAGCCATCCTTCCGTATCTGGTTCCAAGCTCCCAGGACGTCGGATCCGTGTATTCCTTAACGCGGCAGAGTGATGAAGAGATAGGTGGATTGCCAACACGGTTTCCGGATGCTACGCTGATGCTCATCAATAAGATAATTCCAGACGATCCTGACCCCGTACCATACGAATTAGATTCCTTGACCGAGATGATTGCAGAAGCTAGGCCAAGCCTTCGCCAAGATAGTCGATGGCGACGATTGAAGGCCCTCGTACTCCACGAGTGAATCCCACCAAGTTTTATACACGACCCAAAATTTGGAATAGGAACGCCGGAGGTATAAGATGACTAATGTTGACAAAACGTCGAAATTAACTTACCCCTCGAAAACCTCATTGACACTTCTACATCGTCGATGCTCGTTGGTGAGCGCTAAAACCCGGCAGACCGAATCCGCGAGGTGAAGGAATGACACAAGTTACCGACGATCTTCTCGACCAGATGGTCCAAGCCATCGTCGCCGAGGTTGATCCCGAGCAGGTGATCCTCTTCGGCTCTCGCGCCCGGGGCGATGCGCGGGAAGATTCGGATGTCGATCTGGTGGTGGTGGAGGCCGAGCCCTTTGGGAAGACGCGGAGCCGGCACCAAGAGGCGGTCCGACTATACAAGGTCCTCGCCGGATCGGGCGTTCCAAAGGACATCCTCGTTTATAGCCGCGACGACGTCGAGTACTGGCGCGACTCCCTCAATCACGTTCTGGCGCGGGCGCTCCGGGAGGGGAAGGTACTTTATGAGCGCCCTTGATAAGGCCCGTACCCTGCTATATGCGGCTGAGCGCGACCTTCGTGCACTATAAGGCATGAGCGACCCAATGGTCTTCGCTAACGAAACCCGGGTTCCATGCTCAGCAGGCCGCTGAGAAATTACACAAAGCTTGGCTCACTCACCGCGCCTTCTCTGGCAATCTGACTGCCTTTTGGGTGAGGTGTGCAAAAAGAAACTGCTCCAATAGATGGAGCAACAAGCCAAGGTACTATCTCACGTAGAGACAAAACCGGGGTAATTCTAGCGTAATATGTCCTTGAGCACAGCAGGGTTGGAAAACCAAGAAAAACTCAAGCAGGAACTGCAAAAAGTCCCAAAAGCGTCTAAGCTCGAAGATCTCGCGGCTGCTTTGATCGGTCGTCTTCTCGACGTGCCGATTGCGGTTGCTAAGTCTGGCTTTCAACATGGCGCGGATGCTGGTCCGGCTGGACAGCAAGGGCGACGTTTTCGCATAGAATGCAAGAAATACAGTGACACCACAGACCTGAACGAACGAGAGTTACTTGGGGAAGTTGACCAAGCACTAATGCGGAATGAGGCCCTTGAAGCTTGGGTACTGGTTGTGACTCGTAGCGTTTCAGAACAGATCCGACAATCGCTTAATCAGCATGGAGAACGGCTAGGCGTTCCTGTCCTGATTATCGATTGGATAGATCACGAAGTGGCACCGCTTGCAGCATTGTGTGCATTCGCTCCGGATTTGGTCGAGAGAGAGTTTTCACAGGAAGCTGGCGCGGCGGCTTGCGCCCTTCAACCCATGTCAGAAGAAGCAATCGAAAGGTTGCGACGCGACCTGCAATCTTGGTGCTTGGGGTTTGAAGCAATACGGGCACGCTCTCACGATAAGCTCGACGAAATTTGGAACTCGTCGCGAGAATCGAAAGCCGTACTCGGACAAGACGTAGCTGGGGGTGCGCAGCAGAAGAAAGTCAAACGCAGCGCGGTACATGAAGCGCTGAATAAGTGGTGGCAAGGAGCGGCTCGGGATGATGCCCCGGCTGGTGTGGTCGGATTAGAGGGTGCCGGTAAGACATGGGCGACGCTTGACTGGTTGATCGACAGCAAGGATGAGCAACCAATTGTACTAATGATACCTTCCTCGACGGCAGCTACCGTCAGTAATGTCTCAGAAACAAGCGTAAAACAACTCTTGGCAGATCGCCTTTACGAGATGAGTAGAGGTAGCGTACGCAACCATGAGCACTGGCTCCGCCGCCTCGACCGTTTGCTTGCCCGTCCGGCCGATGAAGGACCAGTCCTGACTGTTTTCTTAGACGGCCTGAATCAGGAACCTTCTGTCCCATGGTTGTTGGTTATGAAGGTTCTACAGGGGGATATTTTTACAGGACGAGTGCGAGTAATCGTCAGCACTCGCACCCATCATTTTGAAGAAAAGTTATCGGGGCTTCGCGACCTCGCCGTGCTAGCCGAGCGGGTTGACGTAGATCTCTATGATACAGCACCGGGGAGCGAACTCGACCAAATGCTTGCGTTCGAGAATCTCACGCAGGCCGACTTGCATCCTGATGTGATTGAGTGGGCGCGTAAACCTCGTCTTTTCAAGCTAGTAGTACGTTTCCGTGACAGGCTGGTCCAGGCAGGTCAAATAACGGTACACCGACTGCTCTGGGAGTATGGACGTGATGCTTTCGGAGAGCGGGCGGGCAAGTCGTTTAGCGAGAATGAGTGGAAGGACTGGCTGAAGGAAATTGCTCAGAGTCGTCGTCAAGGTATGGAAAAATACTCAGAAAGGTCGCTCGGCAAGATGGTGAACCGACCAGACTTCAATAAAAACGAAGTATATGCACGACTCAGCGACATAATTGACGGTCGGTTCGCTACACGTAGCGCATCGGGCGACCTACAACTCACTCCTGCGGTCGTTGCACATGCTCTCGGCATTGCGCTTCTGAATCACCTTGATCAAGTAACCTCGCCAACTTTTGAAACCCTAGATGCCACGTTGGGAGAATGGCTCGATTCTATTGCGGGTCTTGACGAACAAGCGGAAATCCTGCGTGCGGCGGTGTCAATTTTGGTAGAGCAGGGACGTGCGGCAGAGGCACCCGGCCCCGGAGTGCTCGTCACGGCATGGCTGCAAAGCCAGAATATACCGGACGAGCATCGCCAAGAACTTGTCGATCTTGCCCCGCATTTTCCGAATGCTCTACTCGACGCGATCGAATATTCGAACAGTCACGCTCACAATTCCGCTAGAGTTTGGGCCGTGAACGCGCTGAGCAAAATTTCGCGAGACGATAGCGCAGTCCTTGATATGATTGTCGAACGGTCCTGCTGCTGGCTGGGCGTTGTCTCCTATGACGGCGATAGGCGGTCGGATAGGCTTAAACGCCTGATCGGTATCGATACCCCGGGTCCGATTACGGTCGTCGGCGTTGATCTCAAACTGGTCGATCAGTCCTCTGGCTTACTGAAAGCTGTGGTCCCGTTAATTGCCGAAGGTTTTCCATTGGCTAACGCCCTGCCGATTTTCGAGACAGCGGCCGTTGCGTTGGAGGTCGGAGACCGCAGTAGTTGTTGGGATGGCCTGAAGTGGCTCTGCCTACTCAACGAAGTTGATTCCGATGAAACGGCGACGGCTTTACGTGGCTTGTCAGAAGAAATCAGCCGCCGCCAGCCAGAACAGGGCGTACATCCGGATCTTCCGAAGCGCATTGCTGCGCTCCTGCTGTGGCTGACAGGTCAGGACGAAGACGAGGACGCTGCTGTGTCTATGGATCCTGGCATTGACCGCCCGCTCACCTATGAGAAGGACTATCTGCCACAGCCCGGCCGAAGCTGGTTCCCGCTGGAGCGGCGACATGCACAGAGCGTCCTCACCGACACGGAACTACCTCTGTACTCCCGCGTACAGCGGACCACAGAGCTATGGCTTGATCCGAGTTTTGGACCGCCAGCGAGCTTTGTTGAAGAAGTTCGCGCCGCAGCGACCTGTATTGATGTTGAGAAGTTGAACCGACACGGAGATCTCACTTCTGAGGATGATGACTTTGAAAGACTGGAACCGGTGCTGGCTCGATGTGCGCCGGATCTGCTCGCGGATCTAATCCGCCGCAAGATGCGGAGTATGGCTACCTGTCCGCCGGAGTCTCGGCACTGGAGTGCTATCCATGCTACCGATCACCTAGTGCTGGCGGGCGAGGATGAGGCGGCAGCAGCGAGAGCGTTACGTCTGAGTGTAGAGGATGAAGAAGATGATGCTTCTGACGCCAATAACCTCCTGTTGATAGAGCTCCGAAATCTGGATGCACAGGACCAATTCGACGAATTAATTCATGCGGATTTGAAGTACATCTCGACCAACTTCGCCAAAATCTTGCGTCCTCCGACACCGAATGATGTCGATGGCCTGATCGCCCGCTATGCCGATGGATCACTCAAACAACAACGCGATCTGCTCACCTTATTGTCGATCCACCCGGTTGAACTCACAGACACGGCTTGGTCATGGGTTAAAGAATATGCGGAATGTCAAGACGATGACTCTCGCGGATTTGCATTCCGAATTCTAACCCATGCTGACCCAGTGCGGTTCGGTCAAACGCTTGAAGCTGACGGTTGGTCTTGGAAGCCGGACGAGCATGACTGGGTCAACGATTACGGAACGGACGCTCTTATCAAGGCCACGCTGGATATTCCTTTCGACCAGCTAGCACCAAGACTGGCACCTTGGTGGTTGCTGGAAGCTGTTCGTCAACGTGGAGTTGCCCCCACCGAGGTAAGGCTGGCAGCTAAAATCTTCGGTCAATTACTCGATGGGAAGCATCGTTCGGAAGCTATCTCCTATTGCGCGGAGGATTTCGTTCCCGTCCTGCAACATGCACCTGATATTGTCGAACAGTGGCTTGAGGGTTGCACTGAGGTCACGACAGATTTTCAGCATCGTATTTTTTTTGCTGGAAGAGCTTATATTGCGCTCTGCGAGGCCCTCCTTGCACACGACCCTGAGCGGGGCGCACCGTTATGGAAAACCCTGCGTGCGACCATGATAACGCGGTACATCGGTGCTGGCGGCGTAGAGGATCTCTTACACATGGTATTTCGGGTTCCAGACTCACCGGCAGTAAAGGCGCTCCGAAAGGAGTTGGTTGAGTTGGAACATTGCCATACCGATCAGGCACTATTCAATCTGGCAATCGCTGCGTCCTGTAACGGTAAAGACGATTGGCTCGCTACTCTCATTGAGCAAGATCAAGCATCGAAATTTGCTTGGCGACGGGAGCGCGCCGCTGTCCTCGCGAGCTTCACTGCGAATAATACGCTGCCGGTTGAAGGTGCTTGGCCTGATAGAGAAATCAAAACGGGCTACGCCGATCTTGCTCAGAAAGCAGCTCGTTATAGGTGGGCCGAGGCGTGTGCCCGACACTGGCGGCGAGAATATCTTGCATCCTCTAATCCGACTGAGGCTTACGCTGCTTGGGTTTTATTTTTGAGCTCGGCGGATCGTCGTTGTTGGGCATGGATGAACCAAGATATTGAAGCTGCACAAGAATCGGACGACTTCTTCAAGCTTAAGATGATCCATGCTCGACTTAATCAAGGGAAGCTAGAGAACGCTTTGAAGAAGCGCGAGGACAAGCTCGACAAGAACTTTCTGGATCGTCGGGTTTTTGAGGGTGTAGGTCCTTGGCCAAAATACGTGCCAAGTTAGGGCGGTTAAGGCGTTCTTACCTGCTACAAGAACCGCGCTGTTATACGACGGACTCTTCCACGAACTCCGGCGTTTCTAATGCGACGAGTACGCCCAATGCGTTGCATACCTTGAGAAACGTCGAAACATTGCAATTAGCTCCATGCTCCAGATTGGATAGTTGCTGCTGAGTAACTTTCGCTTTTTCCGCGACTTCTCGCTGGGACAAGCCAAGGCGCTGGCGGACCTCAAGTATTTGCATCGAAAGCTGGGCCAACTGCTTTCCTTCTGAAAACAGCTTGCGAAAGCGATCATGCTGAAGTTTGTCCTCAAGATGACCTTTGAGCGTCTTCATCGTAAGCCTCATTTATGATGTAAATACACTTGCGCTAGTCAGCGTAAGAAAAGCAACTTGCGCGTCAATTCCACTCTCTCGGTTTCCAAGTGATAGAGATACACGCCGCTATCTACGACTTGGCCACTGTGGTCGCGGCCATCCCAATCGACTTCGCCTCACCTGGTCGCAACTTGGCCGGTGATGAGGGTGCGGATTTTCTGTCTTTGGAGGTTGGGATTGTAGGACAACATAGGGGCATGGATCATCTTGGCGGCTGAGAGGAAATCAAGCACTCGTGAGTACCTCCATTGACCGCTGCACGCTTTCCTTTGGATGCTCGACGTCGAACGGCAGGCAAATCAGTGTTAAATCATCAAGAATTTGATATCGCAGTTTGTCTTTGTTCGTGAAGGTCTGTGACCGCGGATAGATCAGCGCCACGGCATCACAACCGTAGCCCTTACCATAGGCGTAAAGCTGGTACAGGTCGTCTTGGTCGATACCATGCTTCGGATGGTCGGCAACCGCATTGATGTGCTTCCACTTGGCGTCGAGAATGAAGGCTACGTCTCCATGTTTCCTTTCCCAAAGGGAGATGTCCGGTTTCATCATGAACGCGGCTCGACCATCGATATTGGCTAAGGGCTT
>JAGWBY010000062.1:0-25837 GCA_021295675.1 Candidatus Latescibacterota bacterium
ACGGCCGCGACTTGGTCGCCGCCGCGCCGAGAATCTACGAACAATTGGTCGCGCTGTTGCGCTAAACAACTAATTTACGCACAGACCCCTAGGTATGGGATGCTTCGCTTCGCTCAGCATGACAGGAAGCGGATTACCTGAGCCAAGTCATGCTGAGCGGAGCGAAGCGGAGTCGAAGCATCTGTTACCTAAGATGCTCATGCGTAACGTCAGTAAATAACAAGGAGACGATGTCCCATGAAAATCAGCGACATCAAAGCCTATCCAACTTGGGTCGGCCACCGCAATCAGCTCATCGTCAAGGTCGAGACCGACGAAGGCATCCACGGCTGGGGCGAGTCGGGGCTATCGGGGCGCGAACTGGCTGTCGTGGGCGCAGTGCGGCACTACCGGGAGTTTTTGCTCGGCCGCGACCCGCGCGAAATCGGGCGGCTCTGGCAGGAGATGTACCGCGGCCAGTACTTTGAAGGCGGGCGGGTGTTGACCGCGGCGATTTCGGCCATCGACATCGCCTTACACGACGTGGTAGGCAAGGCCCTCGGCGTGCCGGTCTATCAGCTTTTGGGCGGCAAGCAGCGCGAATGGGTGCCCTGCTTTGCGACGACCGGGGCACCAGACCTAGAGACCTTGGTCAAAAACTGCAAGCTGCTGTTGGACAAGGGGTGGGACGTGATTCGTACGGGAATGGCCCAGCGCAAACAGGACGACGACGAACTGCTGTTCGAGCCGCGCGAGACCATCGGCATCACCGCGGCTTGGCTGACTGAAGTGCGCCAAGAGATTGGTCCTGACCCAGTTTTGGGCATTGACTACCACCATCGGCTGACGGTCGCCGAGAGCGCCGGGGACGCTCGACTTCCTTGAAGAACCCATTCGCGACGAGTGCCCCGAAGCCTACGAATCGCTCCGCACCATGACCGACGTGCCGTTTGCCATCGGCGAGGAATTTGCCAGCAAGTGGCAGTTTTTGCCCTATCTCGAACGCGGAATCACGCAGTTTGCGCGGATCGACGTGTGCAACGTCGGCGGGCTGACCGAATCTATGAAAGTGGCGAGCTTGGCCGAATCCCACTACATCGACCTGATGCCCCACAACCCGCTGGGGCCGATCTGCACCGCCGCGACCGTGCATCTAGCGGCGGCCGTGCCCAACTTCGCGTGGCTCGAACATCGCGTGACGCCGACGGAAGCGGGCAAGTTCATGGACGAAGATTTGTTTCCGGTGCAGTGCGAACTGGTGGGGTCGCGAGGGGCCGGGACTGGGCGTGGAGTTCAACGAAGAACTGGCCAAGGAGCAGGAGTTCAAGTTTTGGGAAGCGCCGCATTTGCGGCGGCGGGATGGGTCCCATACGAACTGGTAGTGGCTCTCGGTCGCTGCCGACTGCCGCTTGGGCAAGTCCATTTCTAAGCGCCGCAGATACTGAACCATTTTGAACCTTCCTCCAAATTAGTCGAACTTTTTCGGAGTTTACTCCAAAATGGTCAAGCCGCGCACCTAGGTACAGAGCAGTCGAGGCAACGCTGAAATATCGTCGATAACTGCAACTTTGGGTACTTCATCAAATTCACTTTTGCTCGTCGCGCCTGATAGTACCGCAATAAAGGGCACCTTGGCCCGTTCGGCCGTTAGCGCATCAATCGTACTGTCGCCAACGTAAAGTCTGGCGATAGCGGCTGTCAAACCTCCGGGATGTGGCTTGTGTTCGGCAACGTCTTCTCCGCCTATGATGACGCCAAAGCGATTGGACAGCCCTTCTCTTGCTAAAATCTCCTCAATTCTATAGCGGAACTTCGTTGACACGATTCCCAATGAAAAACCCATTTCGATCAACCGCTCAGTTGTCGCGGGGACGCTAGCAAACATGGACGTTACGTCCACCATAACCTGATCGGCTCGTTTGACAAAGTTGCTTACAAACAAACTGACGTTCTGATTGTTTGTTTGCCCAGTCAGACTCAGAAAGGTATCTCCCAAAGACATACCAATAGTTCGCTTGATTTGCTCGTCATCAGCTCGAGGCAGATTCAACTTCTCCAGCGCAAAATTGACACACTCAATGATGCCTTTTGTCGAGTCCGCTAGTGTAAGGTCAAAGTCAAAAATGATCGCCCGAGCCATAGCTTGCCGTGCGAATCCCTTTCTCAATACGGTGCGATACGCCTGTTACTCGGTGCTAGGCATCAATCCGCAGGGCGGACCGTCACCTGTGTGTTAGGATGGCCGATGTCGGTCTTAACGTAGACGATGGTCCGGGCTTGGTCGTCGGAGTCAACTTGCTGAATGATCTCGCCGCCCTCGACGGCATAAATGCCGCTAGCCATGACGAACTTAAGGCGCCCACCTTGGATCACGATAGGGTTGTCACCGAGGTCCCTGTTGATCGTGGCGCTGAGCGCAGTTTCCGTCCCTTGGTTGAGTACCGCGCTTGGGCCCGACCTATCCGTCCCCGGTACCGCGTACGCTACCTCGAACTTCCGTAGGGTGCAGTCGCGCACCAAATACCCATTGGCAACGTAGGTATCGCAGGTGGGCAGGCGCTCTTCCTTCTCGACCGCCGTGCTGTAGTTGGTCTGTGCTAGGGCCGAGTCAACGGCCACCTTGCCGATCGGCGGTTGCGATTCGATGATGCCTTTGCCCAGCCTAGGATCGTCCGGCACTAGCTTTGATATCTCCAGCAGACCGACGAGCTCCAGTTCGGGGGATTTGGCTAACCCTCCATAATAGGTAGGGACTGGACCGCGGTGGATCGTGCCGTCATCGGTTCGGTGGGCTCGCTCAAGCAGGACCAGATTCAAGCCGTACTGTTCGTCGAGGAGATCGGTGATCTGCCACGGCTCGCCATCGCGGTGCCACCAAGTAAGGTGGTGACACATAAAGAGCCGCAAGCCGCTCCGTTTATGAGCTAGCAGATCCTCTTTGAGCCAGCGGTCTTGGTCCGGGCGGACCGCATGGGTCTCCCACTGGTCCGGGCAGTAGGGCAAGACGATGTGCAGCGGACCGATGTCGCGGGATTGGTATCGCGTACCGAAGTAATGTCGGTAATACTCAATGCTCATTGGCTGGTCGGGATAAGGCTCGTGGGGGTAGTGCCCGTAGTCTGCGATGCCGCCGCGGTCGTGGTTGCCGAGCCCTCCGAAGTAAGGCACATCCAGATGTCGGGAGGCTGCGTCGGCGATGCGGGCGACGACGCGCTCGTCCTCGTAACCTATATCATCAACATTGGCGTAGAAGGCGGGGCGGATGATGTTGACCGTCTCCCGGAAGAGAGAGGCGATCTCTCCATCCACCGAGAGCCGGTGTGAGTCGAGAGCATGGTGGAAGTTGCCGGTCAGATAGATGGGGTCGGGATATTCCAGTAGTACGTTAACGGCGTTCGGTTGGGAGGCTGTTCCTAGGGAGTTTAACTCCTCAGGGGTGTCAGGCGGTATCTGGACGAGGAGGCACCATCCCGGCTCTGCTTCGTGCCGGATCATCCAACGTCCGTATTCCGCACGTAGTACCTTCAGGGGACGGGAGAAGTGTTCGGTGCTTAGGGAGGCCGACCAGCCTTGTACGGTGCGATCGGCGTCGATCTCGACGATGAGAGAGTCTCCTGCGAGACGGGTCACGGCACTCGTCAGTCGAGGAGACACAATGGTCGGAAAAAGCGGATCCCTAGTTAGTATCGCCGACAACTCGGCCCTGCCGCCCCGTTCTAGGTTTACCTTGGTCTCTTGGGGGAGGAAACCCCAACGCGACGCCCTGACGGTGCAGGAACCTAGATGGATGCCGGAGACGTCCGATAGGTCAATGTCGAAAGTGAAGGGAGCTATCGTGTCGGGAGAAGTTTCCCAAGACATTCTCCGCCTGCTCCGCATATCAGCGAAAAAAGAGGCGCGCACTTCATCGCTCTGAATGAGATCTAGGCGCACAGATTCGAGGGCATTGGCCTCTGGATGCCGCCAGCGCGGAGCCGTGTCAGGTGACTCTTCAAAACGAAGGGGTTCCGCTGCGGTTTCAGAGGGATTGGGTAGTGCACTAGCCGTTAGGATTAGCAGAAAAAGCCAACGGGCAGAAGTTGTCATTGCCATTTCTTTCTTTATAAAGACAGGGATGAGGCAGGGTTCCCTACGTCGATCTGTTGCAGAGGTTCGAGAACGCCTTGAGCTATGTCAAGGGTAACTTCTTCTAGTTCACTTGATTCGCTCGTCATCGGCTTGAGGCAGATTCAACCTCTCCAGCGCAAAATTGACACACTCAATGATGCCTTTTGTTGAGTCCGCTAGTGTAAGGTCAAAGTCAAAAATGATCGCCTGAGCCATAGCTTGTCGTGCGGAACTGCTCGCGCTCCGCGCTTGTTGATAGCCCAACCGCCAGCGACCACAGCTTCCGGCGATGAGCGTACAGTTGCTCCCCTATGCGCTGGCGTTCTCTGATGTCGCTGGTGGTGCGATTTTCGGTCAATCCTTTCGCGATCGTCGTATTTAGCCTGTACATCCATGTCATCTTTTGGTGTCGTAACTGAAATGATTTGGAATCCACCAGCGGATCTTATAAAATCGAGCCCCTTCTCTCTGATTGGTTTTCGAACTCCATGCAAAACGAATAGTATCACACCACCAACTCTCACAAGCCTGCATATATACGGTAGTAGGCTCCTGACTCCGTTCGCTAATGCTTTTTACACGAACGGCTTCAGCGAGTAATGGATAAGGAGAGAAAGTCTGTTCTACTGGATCAAAAGACCAAATTTTTGAATGGGTTGTGATCATTAAGTCATTCGCGTCCCAAGTTGGGAACAAATCGTGGCCTCCTTCTTCAGGTAGCTCAAAAACGGCTTCCTCTTGCAACCTTGGCTTCTGCTGATCAAAGTTATAGCTATATCGTCGAATGGTGCGATACCCAACGGCCCAAACGCAGGTTCGAGCCTGATCCCATACCACGCCATGCGCACTAGGCAGAGTATAGTCTTGTGAGTAAACGCTATCAGGAAATGATGTAACCGAAGCGTTGGTTGAGAAAATGCGAAGCGTATTGTCCGTAGAAGATGCAGATATAATATTCCCATCGGGTAAAATCTCCGCAGAATGAGGATTAACACCCGCATGAGCGTAGAAACGAACCTTTTTGTCTTCTAAGCGAATGAGAATAACGGCACCACCAGATGCGGTCGCTAAGACATGCGTCTCGTCCAATACTGATTTAGCATCTGAAAAATTGATAAACCACGGGACATGCCGCTGTGGAATATCAGGAGAACCATCCGGAGACCAAGACCATAGTATCGATTGGGCATCATTCCAATCACTCGCCTCGTCTATTAACAAAAGCCGACCTTGGGCTTGTTCACAGGCAATGATCGGTGTTGCTCTCACATAACCAGAAGATATGAGAAGAACGCCTAAACAGATTATCAAAAGAAATAGCGGCATCTTCTGACTCCTTTTTTGCAGTTAGTCTAACGTATGTGGCTACCCGAACTGCGTAATAGGTCCCAATGGGCCGGGCGCAGTCCGAGCAGGTAGCCATTGTTAGGCGGCGAGGGTTTTATCCTTACCCCAAATTGTATGTACTGACTATAACTCGACCCATCAGACAATCACTTACTGAATCCCCTGTTGTGTGTATCTTCAAGATAATCCATTAAGAGTACAGGCCGGTCTGTCCCAATCACCGTAGCTCCATTCTCTATGACCCAGCCCCAGTTATCATCCGGATTTGACAGAGCTAGATCATCCAAGCGACCAGCAGCAATGTGTGGATAGATAGGGTTCATCATGATACCTATCCTCTTGGATTTTATCCTATCCACCTGATCTAACAGGTCAGTACGATCTTCTCCAAAGATGATTTCAATTACTTTTGGAGGATATGGGGCATGTATATAGCTATCTACAAATCCTTTAGGATCCTCTGTATTCCACCAAAGTAAAGGCATGTAGTTTATGCCCTTTATGAGCTCACCGTACTTCATGGAGAAATCTTCATAGGAATCATTGATCCGAAAAATCACCTGATCTAACGTGCCCTCTTGTTTCACCATATCGTATGCTTCTCTGAAGTACGGATAGCTCTTGTCCAAATCCAACATTATCCTGTTTTTTGCATATCTCAACCCTTCCTCAAAGGTAGGTATTCGTTGAGATGTGGGGACCCCCAGGCCGTTCTTCAGATATAGTGTTTTCAGAGAATCCAATGTCCAGTCCGCGACGTTACCAGAACCTGTCGTTGTCCGATCTAAAGTAGAGTCATGGAACAGAACCAGAACACTATCTTTGGTCATCTTAAGGTCCGTTTCCATAATGTCTATACCATACTTGATGCAAAAATCCATTGCTAGCAGAGAATTCTCTGGAGCGTTACGCCAATTCCCTCTGTGAGCTGCTACCAGTACTGCTTGAGGGTATGCTCCTAGATTCTGATATACTTCGATTACCTTGTCATTATTCTGCTTTTCTTCTCCATAGGATTTGTCTGATCCGACAGAGAGAAGCAAAAGTCCCAAAAGTATATGTCTCATTGTATAGTCCTCGTATGAGTTCTAGTGAGGGATAGAGATGATCGGCGATACCGGTGGCCATCGCCGGACCCCTCTGTTGCCATCGGCCTTCTTGCGTCCGCTGTCGCAAAGACCGATGCGGATGGTGAAAGTTGTAGCGCACGGCACTAATCAACTGAGGGCATCATGCCGATCGGTCCGACGCGAAAAGTCCGGCGTCTTGCAGGTTTTGCGCCCGTTGCGTATCCAATCGGGCAGATGGAAGCGCTCAATGGCGCTGGTGTTGGCTTTTCTGCAACCCAAGTCGGCCACGACTTGGGCCAATTTGCCCTTGCCAAAGATCGGTCGGATTTCCACCAGTTTGACCCGTCCCCCTTGCCGATGTTTGACAATCTGGGCATATACCAACGCTATTGTGGGAGATCCAAAAAAAGGGGAAAATAGCACCGGCTTCAGATCCTACCGTTCCAAATCCACTCCCATCTATTCGGCAAGCAACGTCTCCACCGTGCCCGAACCGCGCATGGTCGTGTTAGGCGACGCTGTAAACGTTGGGCATCGGTAGCTTTGCTGCCTTGGGCACATCAGAAGATCCTGTAAACTTCAGTCATACACCGATCAACGAGAGCTCTATCTTGTGCGTAGCCAAGGATTCCATAGAATCCATACGGGTACTTCACAACATGACCAAGGTTCCAGTCCCCTTCCTGCTCGACCCAGTATTGCTTCTGAAGTGGTTTGGCCTCCTTTCGTGAATGCTCCTCTCTTGGAATATCCGATTCCAGCGGCCCCAATCGAATTCGCCGAATAAAGGCTTCAAACCCTGCTCTAGCAGCCTGAACAGTTTCTAGATATCCCATGCATTGCAGATCCAATAATGCCCTGGAATAGGTCAATAGATGGCCCGTCCATCCCTGTCCTCTACCGTCAAATCGTCTCCCGCATTCGAGGAATTCTTCCAGCACAAACTCCGCAAACGCTTGGCCATGTACTGGATTAGGTACTTCGACTGGGTCCGAACCGGGTACATCGGATACGGTGAAACTCTCAATGAGCCTACAGATGCCCTCTACTCGAGACTCCGTGACTGCCTCTGGAACATCGGTAAAGGCCTTCAACGCCAGTGTCGGAAGGATGACGTTGTGTCCGGCCTGGCGCAAACCGTCCGTGTTTCGAGCCAGCGTGTCTAGTATTCTTTGCCTCAACTCGGGCTGCGCATCTTCATCTGGGAAAGGGGCGCACAGATCTGTATGCGTCCAGTGCTTGTCAATCAGTCGCCCCAACACCTGTGGAACTTCGTCCTCAACTGGGTTCTCTTTGCAGAGATAAATGGCTGAGATGATCGCACCGCCACGATGCCCGTCCTCAAAGTAATCGAGGGAATGAGCCCGGCTTACAGCATTCAATCCGAATAAGAGGTAGTCTGCGTTCAACACTGACGCTCCCGTACTTAGCAAACTTCGTTTTGGATAATGACGCGTTGGGTATGATCGCTAGCGACGTTCCCTTCGTTCTGGTAGTGCCGGACGAGCGGCTCAAAGGCTTGCGCGTTTCCCATCAGGCAGCGCTCGACGAATTTTTCGGAATGGAAGTCGTCCATAGGTATTTAACCCTTCTATTGATAAAGACGTCCAGCGGAGGCAAAATTAAAAAGGCCCATACATTTTTTTCTACGAGCCCCTCTGAAACTCTCCTTTCGTAGCCAGTCTTGAAAGGGTGTACTCCATCGAACCCTATTCAGAGCTACTTCTCAATCAGCGCTAGCAGGGCGTGCAACGCTACCATTGGACCGCGTCGCACGCCCTACCATCCATTCCTAAAAAATCGGAATAAACTTGTGGCACACGGGCGAGACGACTTCCGCCTTGTGCCCGGTCGGCGTCAGCTTGCCGGTGTCTGGATCGACGCGGAAGGTGAAGATGTCGTCGGTGCTGTGGTTGCCAGCGATTAGGTAGGTCCCCGTGGGGTCGAGGCCGAAGTTGCGCGGGCCGGCACCGCCGGTCGGCACGATCTCGACGAGCGCGAGCTGGCCGGTGTCTTGGTCAATTGCATAAACGGCAATGGAGTCGTGGCCGCGATTGGACCCGTAGAGGAAGCGGCCGTTGGGGTGGACGTGGATATCGGCGGTGTGGCTGACGTCGGCGTATCCATCGGGCAGCGTCGAGATGGTCTGGATAGTGGAGAGCGTACCGGCATCGGCGTCGTAGTCGAAAGCCGTGATGGTATTGCTCAACTCGTTGATGACGTAAGCCCGTTGGCTGTCGGGATGGAAGGCGAGATGGCGCGGGCCGCTACCGGGAGCGATTTCCGCGGGCGTCTGCGCGACCAGCTTGCCATTTGCGTGGTCAATCGCATAGATGAGCACCTTGTCGATGCCCAAGTCTGGGGCAAAGGCGTGTTTGTTGTTGGGGGCAACCACCTCTTGGCGGCCCGGGTTGACCGAAGAACCCTCGTGTTGGACGAAATCCGTGGCCGCGCCGAGCGAGCCATCTTCGCGGATCGGCAGGATTGCGACGCTGCCGCCGCCGTAATTAGCGGCTAGCGCGTACTTACCGGCGCGGTCAATGCTGATATGGCAGGGTCCGGGACCAACGGTCGATTCGGTGTTGATGTGGGTGAGGGCACCGCTTTGCTGGTCAATGGCAAAGGCCGCAACCGCGCCGCCAGGCCGGCCACCAACATCGCTGGTCTCGCCGATGGCGTAGAGGAAGCGGCGGTTGGGCGCGATGTCGAGGAAGGAAGGGTTGTCAATGCCGCCAATGCTGCTTTGATAGGCGAGAGCCCCAGTGGCCATGTCGAGGCGATAGACGTGGATGCCGTCCTCGTCGCCGCTGGAATAGGTGCCGATATAGACGAGATAGTCGATCATAGTGGAACTCCTTTGGGTTGTGAAGGCGATGGAAGGAATGAGAAGAACGAGTAGATTCCATTTCATAAAACGTCGCATTGGCCGCTTAAAAGACATCAGAGAGACTCCTGAATCTCGGCGTATTCCGGTAAAGCTTTAACAACAACTAAGGCAATGGCGTCGCAAGCGTCCGGGTGCGCGACCACGGCGTCGGCGGAACTGGGCTTGGGAATCTCTAGGCCCGAAGAGGCCATGCCCTCAATATGAAGCGCTAGCGCCTCAGCAGCCATTGTTCGAGCTTTCTCCAAGGTGTCGCCAGCCGTGATGCAGCCGGGAAAATCGGGGAAACTCACGCCGTAGTCGCTGCTCGGCTCCTTGTGAATTAAGCCGATGTACGTTCGCTCCATGGAATCTCCTTATCGTAGTCTAAGCCCAGATTGTCTTTCGATGCTCCGCAGCGTACCGGCTGGAAGGTCGCGCCGTGGATGCGGAACGGTCACCAAACCGCGCTTTTCGGGGTGTTTCAAATGGTAATGCGACCCGCGAATGCGGTCTATTTCCCAACCATCCGCCCTTAGTCGCCGCAAGACGGCCTGACTGTCCATCTGCGGGCGCGGCTAATATACTACCGAGATCGCACCCGCGTGCGTCCCCGGCCCCGACTCGGCCCCCAAATCGAGGCGGTAGAGATAAATGCCCGGCGCGACCAAGGTCCCCGATTCGTCGCGAGCCGTCCAAGTAAAGCGGTGGCCTTTTGCAGTCGGCGTAGCCTCGACCGCAGCGATTTGGCGGCCCGCTAGGTCGTAGAGCACGAGCGTGGGGGTCGCCGCGTCTAGCTTGAAGACCACAAAGCGCATGTCGAGCGCGTCGTTGACCCCGTCGCCGTTGGGCGTGATCACGGGCGAGGCCAGTTCCAAGGCGTCGATGAGTTGACCGTGCTCGGCTAGTTTGGGGAGCATTACTACCTGAGAACGGCGCTCGGCTGGCTCGACCGACTGCCAGAGGCCGGGGCGCTCACTCAACCCGAGATCGAGGGGAAAAACCGTGGCATTGTGCAAAACCCGCGTCGTGAAACCCACCCGAATCGAGTCCTCGGTCACAATGTGCGGCAGGACAACTAATAGCGAATCGCCCCGCTGCTCGACGCGGGCAGGTTCGACCGGCGCGGAGCCGATGTGTAGTTCGAGGTCCTCGGCATCAATCCGGCCCGGCACAGTAAAGCGCAACAGGTCGAAACCCGAGTCCTCAGCCTCCATCTGCGGCCAAAGCGTATAGGTGAAACGGGTGTCCTCGTTGGGGATGGCTTGGCGCGGCTCAATGCGGCCCACCGCGCCCTGCAACAGCGCGTCCTCAAACTCGACCGAGAGCGAATGGACCACAGGCGCTACGCTGGGGTCATTGGTGGAGAGGATCATCTCCAGCAGGATGAAGCGGCGCGGGCTCTCCGATTGGAATGCCTCGCCCGAGAACTGATAGACATTGCTCCACTCGCCCCAGTCCTCGCCCACCACGAGCGTCGTATCGACCGGACCGCGCAGCACCTTGGGCGAACTATTCCACTTATCCTCGGTGACCTGTTCGCCGATCTTGTTGTAAAACGTATAGACCGGCTCTAGCGAGTTGCCCGAGCGCGAGCGCAGTTGCAGGCGGGTGCCCGCGGCCAGCTCGGTATCCCAAGAGAGGTTTTTGATGACTTTTGGCCGCCCGTCGCCCGAAGTTTGTCCTAAGTCGATGAAGTCCGAGTGCAATACTACTTCGGCGGGATAGCCCGGAGAGAACAGCATGAACTCGGCCCATTTGACAATGCCCCAGCCGGTGTCTCTGATGCCGTGCCAGAAGAAGTAGCGCATCTTGCGCGGCTTGAACATATAGCGAATGTAGAGCAGGCGGTCGGCGTTGGGATTGATGTGGGTCAGGAGCTCTGTGTAGTCAAACGCATCGGGCACGGGCAGATTGGAACTAAGACTGCGGGTGCCATCTGAATAGAGCACGGTATGACCCGGGCCGGTGCCTCTGATCGAGAAGCCCACCAAGCCCTCGTCGGGCCTAAAGGAATAGAGAAAGAATTCATCGACGAAAAACACCGCCCCCAAATCCACTCCAAACCACACCCCGCCCTCCTTCCAGCCGAGGCTGCCATACGAAGAGCCGATTAGGTTGTTGGTGTTCATGTCGGCGTCGAAGAGATTTTGCGGATCGACCGAATTGACCCCGTTGACAAAGCGGCCCCGCTGCATGGTGCCAATGCTGATGTTGTCGCCGATGCCGCGGACTTCGATCTCGGCCAAGGCCGCGTCCGGAGTTTTCTCCTCGGCCTCAATGCGGATGCGCTGGATCACCCGATAGTTGTTTTTGGTCACCGGGTCAATATCCAAGCCCTCGTCGAGCTGAAATACGCTATCGCGGGCAGTAAACCCGAGGGGGATGACTAGTTCGCTGGCCGCGTTGGGTCGGGTCGTGCGGAAGAGCGGCTCCAGCAGCACTAAGTCGTCTTGGACCGATATGCGGGTCCCCGGGCTACCATACACGGTAAACTGACGGAAGGGCCGCGCGCCCTCCTCGTCGGGAAAGACGAGGCGTATTTCCCGGGCTAGTACAGCGCGGCCCAAGTCTATCTCAATGGCCCAGTCCTCGACGGCGTCGGCCGGATCTGGACGCCAAAAGGTCTGGAGATCCCCGTCGATGATGTTGTCTGCATCGGCTGGATTGGAGGCTGCCTCCCAGACGCCGCCCGCAACTCGTCCGCGGCTTTTGCTCTCATAGGAGAAGCGATGGGCATCAGCGACTGCATTGATGTCCTTGCGGAATTTGACGAGCTGTAGTTGGCCATTCTCGCCCACTTCAGTTAGGCCGAGAGGCACCTGCCAAGTAGCCCAAGCATCTTGCCCTTGGAAGGTCAGGGTTTCGCTGCTGGCGGTCATGGCAACAACCGCGACGCAGACGAGCGGTAAAAGAAATCGCATCGCTCCCACTCCCTCAGTACGCTACGCCCACGGGGCGGAGCAAAGCGGCAGCGCGGCGCTCGGATTGCAGGACCACGGAGATTAGGTACACGCCCGGAGGCAGGGTAGCGCCCTGTGCGTCGCGTCCGTCCCAGCGAGCCGTTTGCGGGCCGGCTGTTTGCAAGCCTTGGGACACGGTCGCCACATGGCGTCCGTCGAGCGCATAGACCGCCAATTCGACGGGCACTTGTTCCGGCAGGCCATAGAGGGAATAGGCCATGCGAAGCTCGTCGTGAACGCCGTCGCCATTGGGCGTCAACACAGACGTTGAAAAGCGCAAGTTTTGCACCAAGGCAGGTTGTTGATCCGAAACGCTAAGGACGCGCAGGCTATTGGTGGAGAGCAATTCGCTGGCGTCGCCAGAGACGATGGGTTGGGGCAAGGTCTCGACCTCTGAGTCGGTGACTGTGCCCAAGAACGTGGTGGCCAGTTCAAACACTTCCGCGGCAAAGACGATGCGCAACGGCGCGTTGTTGGCGCGGGTAACGCGCTCGGGTAGGAGTACTGTCAGCCCATCGTCCTCTTCGCGGACGGCGGCTGGGTCGGTCGCTTGGCCGCCGAAGAGCAACTCTTTGAACACAGGCCGGGCACCCGTTTGAATGCGCACTTGGTCGAAGCCGCGCTGATTCCCCCCTGAAAAGGAGGCCGATAGGTCGTATGCAAACTCGACCATTTCGCCCAAGGCCACCTCGCCAAATCCATGCGCGGGTCGCGGGTCGGCAAGCGGGGCCACTTCGCCGAGGATGCGCGCTGCCAACAGCGGTGCCCGCTCGACCCACAGCGAATCCAAGCGCACAAAATCTGCAAAGCGAGTGCTGTGCAAGGTGATGAACACCTGTATGAAGGAGCCGCTGTCGAGGTTGAGCGGCAGGCCCGACTGAGTGATGGGTGTTGACCAGAAGGTCCAGTTATCGCGGTCGTAGGTGACTGCGGCCCGCATTCCAGGACGGGGGCTGCGCTGGACAAAGTCACAGGAGGCGCACGTGCGGGCAAACCCCGTGCGGAGATCGTTCTCGTAGCGGGCGCGAGAGACGACCTTTTCCTTGCCGGTGACCGTGTATTCGTGATAGATGTTCGGGTCGTCGTCGCGGCCCGTGCGAACCTCGATCTCGGCGAAGGCCCGTGCATCGAGTGCCTCAACGGCTTCGCCATCGACAAAGCGCATCGGCGTGGCGGTAAAGAACAGCCGGCCAAAGTTTTGCTCAGCTCCGAGGTCGATGATTTTGGAGCGGTACGTGGCCCGCTTGGGAAAACCCTCGCCATAGACCTCAAACTCGCTGATGGTGCCCAAGAGTGAGCGAGCTTGATTGCCTTGGCCGCCGGACGTACCGCTAACGCGGCTCAAAGCCGTCTCGTCGATGATGGAGAATTTGCGGGCCCAGCGGAAGAAGCGCACGTATTGCTGGTCGAAACCAATGCGCACGTCAGGCGCAAAATTTTGCGTCGGCTCGGCGACGATCCTCGCGAGGGGCAAGGGGCCTTTGATGGCGAAAATCTCGCTGTTTTCTTCTTGGATCGAGATTTGGAAGGCCGGCGTCGAATCCGTGCGCAGCGGCGTGCCGTCCGAGCGGAAGCCGCCCGAAGGGGCGTGGAAGCCGAAGGTGTGCGCTGGCATGGGCACGGCCAAGTCGATGGTGAAAAACTGCTTGCCAATGCCCTCGGCCTTGGAGGAATTGTACGTGGTGCTGTCGGCATCGATGAGTGCGACGCCGTTTTCGGTGGGGTCGCCGTTGCCTTCGTTCCACTTCCAGATGCGGGGGCGCTCGCCGTCGATATAGCCTAATTCTTTAGGCTGGCGAAAGGTCGTCCAGTTGCTGAGCAGGGAAATGATGTTGACGCCCGGCTCGACGCGCACCGGCTGGATAGCACCAGGAACGCGCTCAAAGTCAATCATAATGCTGACCGTGTCTTGGCCGGCCCAAGGCTGGCTGCCGCCGAGTTGCCAAGTCGTCACCTCGGCTTTTAGGGCGGTCGGAGCCAGAAGCGCGATAGCAACGGTGAGCGCGAAGCTGCGGGTTCTCAGCATGTCCTAGCTCCTAGCGAAAATGTGCATCGGCCGCGTGCAGGGCACCCGGGCCGTTCTGCATCCTCATTAGCTGGCGTTGACGCGGGCTTAATCCATCGTGCCATTCCGGTGGGAAGCCGTCGTGCGGGTCGAGCTGGAAGACCAACATGTGCTTTCTATAGTGGCCGAAGAGGGCGTGGCGGTTGCGGTCGCCGGTATTGGCACCGCCGCCGTGCCAGCACTGGCCGTTGAAGACAATCACCGAGCCGGTCGGAGCTGTCGGCTGCACCTCGTGCTGGACCATAAATCCCTCCGGGGGCGCGGCGAGGCCACTCTTGTGCGAGCCGGGTACCACGCGGGTGCCGCCGATTTCGGGGCTAAAGTCGTCGAGCATCCACACGGTGTTCATCATCACCGGCGTGTCCATGTTGAGCATATAGACGGGGATGTCGCTGTGCAGGTGTTGGTAGCCGTCGCCGGGGCGGACGATGCGCGAGTTGAGGCTGCCCAAAATCAGTGAGGGCTCGAGAAAGTGTTCGAGGATGGGCAAGACGCTGGGGTGGTCGATGCACTGGTGGAAAATGCGATCCATGACCGGGAGATTGGCCACGTGGCGGGCAGGGCCGCGATGAGTGTGTTCGGTGCCGTGCTCTTGTTCGCAGCGGATCAGGGCTTGGCGCATGGCCGCGGCCGTGTCGGAATCGAGGACGCTTTCGAGCAGGGTGAAGCCGTAGATTTCGATTTCTTGGATGGCTTGTTCGAGTTGCTACTAAAATAAGCCCGCAAAGTTAGCTTCTGCAAACGACCGCTGCTAACCGACAAGGTGCAAGTGTCGCAAAAAAAATTGGCGATTACGCCGGATAGAGCGTCTCTGCGATCATGCGCAAACAGAGGAGCGTGATCGCGATTCTGAAGACCTTGCGGAAGAGTTTTTCGGAAACCCGGTTGCGCAAGCGCGTCCCGCACCAAGAGCCAAGCGTCGCCGCGCCAATCATCCCGGCAATAAGAGGCAAATAGGGCGCGAAGGCGAAGCCGACAAAGCCAAAGACCAAAATTTTGCACAGGTGGGTGACAGTCATTACCGTGCCGTGGGTAATGACCAAGCGGTCCTTGGGCAAACCCGCGCTGGCTAAGAAGGCACCGGTCAGGGGACCAGCGACGCCGACGAAGAGGGCGAGGAAGGTCTGGAGAGCACCGAAAATGGCGAAGTGGCCGGGGAGGCGAAAAGCGCTGCTGGGCACGGGAACCCAGATGACGAGAAGGATAAAGACACCCAGATACAGGGGTAGATTGTCGAAGCTAAAGTCGCCGACGACCTGCGCCCCCACGACCGCGCCGAGGAGCGCGCCGCCCGCGAAGGGCCAGAAGATGCGCCACTCGATGTGGCGCAGGCCAAAGAATACGCGGCTGGCGTTGGAGGCTAGTTGTACGGCACCGTGGACGGGGATGATGGCTGCGGCGGGCAGCAAGCCCGGCATGACCGAGATCAGCGCAATGCCGCCGCCCACGCCGATGATGGCGGTAAAGGTCGAGGTCAGGAAGGAGACGCCGATCAGGAAAAAGGGATCCATTCAGTCGGCGAGCACTTCTTTAGCATAGGCGAACAGGGCCGGGTTGCCGCCGGTGTGCAGGAAGATCGATTCGCCGTCGAGTCTGCCGTCGCGTGCGTGGGCAAAAAGGCCGGCGAAGGCCTTGCTGGTGTACACGGGATCGAGGAGAATGCCCTCCTTGCGCGCTAAGGTGCGCAGGGCATCCAAGCCAGCGGAGGTGGGGATGCCGTACCCCTCGCCGACGAAGGAACCATCGTTGTCAAAGTCGGCGGCGCTCATGGCAATGTCGAGGCCGAGGCGACGGGCGGCTTGATTGGCGATGGTGGCCATGTCCTCTTGGCGGCTCTCGACATTGGCGATAGGGCAAAAGCCGCGCACTTGGATCGGCGATTCGATATAGGCTAGGCCCAATGCTAAGCCGGCTTGGGTAGTGTCGAGGGCGGAGAGGTAGAGGTAGGACGGATTGATGCCTTGTTCTTGGCATTGGCGGGCAATCTCCACGCCCACTTCTACATAGGCGATGGCGTCGAGGTCAATAGTATCTTCGCGGCGCGGCCAGTACGCGTTTTTCCCCTGTGCGGCAAGCTCCTCGACCTTGGCTTGGAGAGCGTCTTGCTGGCCGTGCTTATCGCCTTCCGCTAGGACGGTGATCTGTGCGCCGAGCAGATGCTGTAGCAGGTTGTTGCCTTGCGATTCGGCGCGGTCGATTGCGCGAACTGGGCGGAGGATCAGGTGCAGTTCCAAGTATAGCTTGGCGCAGGCGGCGGCGAGTTGGCGGCAGTAGTTGGACTGCACTGCCGCGCCCGAGACGATGGTGTCGGCCCCTTTGGCCAAGGCGTCGGCCAAGGCAAACTCGAACATCCGCGTCTTGTTGCCGCCAAAGGCCAAGCCGGTCAGGTCGTCGCGCTTGATGTAGAGTGCCGGGCTGTCGAGGTGGGCGGTCAGGCGCGGCAGCGGCTCTAGCGGGGTGGGGCGGATTGAAGCTAGCTGGATGGCTGCGGTAAGGGCGTTCGCTTTGGCGGTGTTCATGTCGTGCATTCCTTTGGCCAACCTTGGGGCGGCAGTTGGGAGAGGCTGTTTTGGCGGTGGCACTCTTCGATGACGGCGATCTGGACGCGCACCTGTTGCGGCGTGATCTCGGGTTGAACTCCTTCCCGCAACGCGGCGAATACGCCGTCGTAATAGGCGTTGGACATATAGGTAAATGCGTCTTGCTCGTCCTCGTTCGGGGCCCAGGACCGCTCGATCATTTTTAGCTCTTCGCGGCAATAACTCGGGCCGGGCAGCGGGCTGCGGATGAGCGACTGCTCGGGTGCCTTTTGCGGATCGTAGTAGCGCCAAGCCAGCCCCGCAGGGCCGCCGGAGAGGCCGCCGCGCTCGCCGTGGACGGTGTACATGGGCTGGGGGAAGGGGGTGCAGGAGGAGATTTCCACGTCGATGACGGGTTTGTCTTTGGTGCGCAGCAGAATTTTGACGTAGTCCTCGGCGTCGCCGCAGGTGTTAGCGCGATCCATGGCGCAGAGAATTTGATCCGGCATGTTGAAGTCGAGCAGGCGCATGGCTTGGTCCATGGGGTGCGGGCCGGTGTTGAGTAGGTTGCCGCCCCGGTATTCCTGCAGGGTCTGCCAGTCCCAGCGGCGGGCAAAACCGCTGAAGGAAATCGAGATCTGGACGATGCGGCCGAGGACGCCCGAATCTATGACTTGGAGCATCTTTTGGAATTGGGGCGCGTTGCGCGACTGCTGGAAGGGCAGGAGCAAGCGATCGGCCTTGTGGGCGGCGGCGATCATGTTGTCGAGTTCGGCCACGCTCCAGGCGAGGGGTTTTTCGCAGATGGTGTGGTGGCCGGTGTTGAGGGAATCGATGGTGGCTTGAGGATGGAGGTGGCTGGGCAGGGCGTTGATCACCAAGTCGATGTCGCCGCGCGCGAGGAGGTCGCGATAGTCGGCGTACGCGTCGCAGCCCATTTCGCTTTGGGCGCACTGGCGGCGGTCGTCAAGGAGGTCGGCGACGGCGACTATTTGGTATTTGTGCGGGGCGGTCTTGAAGTAGCGGCAGTGGATGTCGAGGCCGGAGCGGCCTTGGCCGAGAACGGCGACGTGGATGGGTTCTTTTTGTGTAGGCAATTTGGGTAGCTCCGTGTAGAGATGGGCGTTTATGTTGGGGGTTGAGAGGAAGGGTGTCAAGGGTTTGTTAAGGGGAGTTGGGATGCGTAGTTTACGTGGCGACAGCGGAGGATAGCAAAAGAAAACATGAAGCACGTCCGTCTCAATGAATTGGATCAAGAGGGAGGGCCGGTCTTTTCGGGGTTGCAGCGACAGACGCCGTGGGAGGCATTCGATTATTGGGTATTGGCACCGGGGGAACAGTTCCCGGTGGCAGGTACAGGAAAAGCTTGTGAACAAGGCTATGTGTTTACGGGCGGGCCGGTGGAGTTGACCGTGGGGCAGCAGCGAGTGGAAAGCGGAGAAGGGCCCTGTTTTGTCGTCGAATCTGCTGGATGCGATCACGAGTTGAAAAATTTAACCGATACATCTGTGAACGTACTGAGCGTACGCGTCGCGCTGGACGCGGATTCAGAGACACAGGATGTGCAGCCCAAAGTCGGCACCTTTGACGAGCAAGCACTAAAGTGGCGCAACGCAATCCACGGCGGCTGTGGACAAATCGCCACTCGGCACGTGCTCTCGCCCGACGATTTCTGCAGCGACTGGACCTTTCTCGACCATGCAATTCTCGGCGCGGGTGGCTCGGTGGGGTATCACTATCACGACTTCCTCGAAGAGAGCTTTGTGGTATTGAAGGGACAAGGGCTGATGACGATTGCCGAGGAAACCTTTGCGGTGAAGCCGGGATCGGCTACTTGGCAGGGGATTGGGCAGGGGCACGGCATTTACAATCCTGGACCGGAGAAGCTAGAATTTGTGCGCATTGCCGTGAAGCAAGCAAACGAGACATACACTACCATTGACTTGCACGACGATTTGTCGGCGCACAGGCCGACTTGAGAAAGGAAGATCATGGACCAAGCCAATACAGTACAGCGCATGGCCGAGGCCGCCAGCAACTTCCTCGCGTCCTTAGATGTGGCCGAGCGGCAAAAAGCGGTGATCGACTTTGCCGACAGCACAGAGCGCAAAAACTGGCACTACGTGCCGAGGGAGCGCGCCGGACTGCCGCTCAAGGAAATGGACGAGCGCCAGCGGCAGCTAGCCCACGCGCTGGTAGCAACCGGAGTCAGCGCGTCGGGGTACGAAAAAGTCTCGACGATCATTTCGCTGGAACCGATACTGGCCGAGTTAGAGGGAGCCGGACGGCGCTTCCAGCGCGATCCCGAGCTGTACCACGTGAGCATTTTCGGCGAACCGGGTGGAGACGCACCCTGGGGCTGGCGCTTTGAAGGCCACCACGTCTCGCTCAACCACACGGTAGTAGAAGGCCAACTGGGATCGACGCCGTTGTTTTTTGGCTCAAATCCCGCTGAGGTCCGCCACGGCGAGCAAGCTGGGTTGCGTGCTCTGCGGGAGGAAGAGGATCTGGGGCGTCAGCTTTTGCACGAGTTGGACGGCGAGCAAAAAGCGGTGGCCATCGTCAGTGCCGAAGCCCCAAGGGACATTCTCACGACCAATGTGCCGCACGTGCGCGGCGAAGTCGAACCGGAGGGGTTGGGCAGCGCGGATATGAGCGCGGCGCAACGTCAGGTCTTGGACGCCTTGATCGAAGTGTACGTCCGGCGCCTGCCCGAAGCAGTGGCCGAAGCCGAATGGGCGCGACTCGGAGCAGCATACTTCCGGGCGGCGCACTTTGCTTGGGCCGGCGCAGAGGAACGCGGCGGACCGCACTACTACCGGGTGCAGGGGCCGGGTTTCCTAGCCGAGTACGACAACACCCAAAACGACGCCAACCACATCCACGCGGTCTGGCGCGACCTGAACAACGATTTCGGCGAGGATCTGCTCAAGCGACACTATCGGCAGAACCATAGATAATTGTAGGAATTCCTAATTCTTTTGGAGAAAATTCTTTGACCGTTACGGCCGTCTTCAGTTCACGCGCCGCGTTCTACGAACAATTGCACTGCCGCTACCAGCGCCGCGAGTTCGATAACTGGCAGGTCTGGGGCGGCAACCTGACCATTGCAATCGACGGTCGGGTCTGTGAGCCGCCCCTCGCTAGGGCCTATATCGAACCCGGCAAAACAGCGGCTCGCGCCCGAGTGCGCTGCGAGCTTTTCGTTGCGGCTGTGGACCCATACCAAGTCCAGCCAAGGGATGTGGATGCGCGGCTGTGGACCGATGCCAGCGGAACCAACGCGTATGTGGAGATGCGGCTACTCGTCGATGAGGCAGGCACACCCCTCCTCGCCGACAACAATCTCGTCTTTGAGTCAGCAGCTTTCGCGCTTGAACGCACGGGGGCCTTCAACTACGCGGTGGAGTTTTCCGCCGATAGCTACGCCGAGGCCGGGCGCAAGGAGTGGATCAGCCTCAACGATCTGGCCGAAAACCGCGACGGGATCATCGTCGTCAGCCCTGAGTGGGTGCGACAAGGACCGACGATCTATGAGGTATGCGCACGCAAGGTCGGTGCCGAGGTCGAAAAGGACCGCTTCCGCTCGGGCCGGCTCGCCGACCTGACGCGGCGCTTAGATGCCATTCCGGCCGATGTGATCTACTTGCTGCCCTTCTTCCGCCCGGGTTTTGCAGACCTGCATACCGGCGAGGACGTGCGCAAGGGAACCCTCGGCAGCGTCTATGCGGTACAGGACTTTTTCCAGGTTGACCCTGAGCTAGTTTCGCCAGCCGAGGAAGTGGATTGGGGGGCGTTGGTGGCGGAAGGTTTCGTGCTCCCAAACGAGATGGAAGGTCTCGCCGGACTATCGGCGGCTCAAGCGGAAAAAGCACTCGGCCGCGAAGCCTTCGTCCAGCTCGTCGGTCGCGCCGAGTTGCGGGCGCTGACCAAGCGAGCGCACGCCCTCGGCAAGAAGGTCATTTTCGACCTAGTGCTGATGCAGAGCAGCCGCGACTGCCCGCTGATCGCCGAGCATCCCGAGTGGTATCTGCGCGACGAATGCGGCGTGCCGCAAATCCACCAGATCGCTTGGCTGGTCTATTCGGACGTAGCGCTCTTCGACCTAGTTTACAATCAGCCGTTGCAAGAGTACTTGCTGGAGATCGCCCCGTATTGGATTGAGCAATGCGGATTCGACGGGGTGCGGATCGACGCCAGCCAGACCATCGATCAACCCTTTCTCAAAAAGCTCAAGAACCTCATTCAAGCTGCCGCGCCCGAGGCGTTGGTGTTGGGCGAGACGCTGTGCCCGCTGACGGAGGCAGTGGACGTCCCGGCAGATATGATCTACGCGCTCTTAGTTGACTATCATCGCGACGTCGAGCACGCCCAGCCTCTCATCGATTTCCTAGAGGAGACGAATCGCACCTTCGCGCCCGGCACCGTGGCCATGGCCTACTTTGAAAACCACGACAGCCCGCGCGCCACCCAAGTGTGGCACGAGCGGTTCCGGGAACTCTTGCGCTGCGACGAGCAGGCGCGGGACTACTGGCAGGGTTTTACGTGTCCCATCCAGCTAGGAGACCGGGCGCTGCTGATGGCCCTGCTTAAAAACTTACAAGCCGCCCTGATCGACTGCTCAGCCGGTTCGGCCTCTAAGTGCAATCTGACGCGGGGTTTGGAGCTAGGCAGCGAGTGGGGCGAGGAAACGCGCACTGACTTTGAAAACGAAACCCTCCTGCATTTCAACCAAGCCGAGCGCGAGCCGCACGCCAGCCTAGCGAGGGCCTACGAGCGTGTCTTCGCACTGCAAAAGGAATGGCCGGAATTTTGCGACGGAGAGATTTACTTCCACCGCAACGAATTCGCCGGCGGCGACCCGGACGACCGCATTCTGGCATACGTGCGCTATACGGAGCAAGGTGCGCTATTAGTGGCCCACAACTTCGATTCGCGCACCGTGCGGCGGGCTTCCTTCTGCTTCGATTATCTGCCGCAGCCGCCCACATCGCGCCAACAGTGCTTCGACACGTACGAAGCCCTTGCGATTGAGGCCATACCCGCCAGCGACGAAATTCCGGAGGTCCGCCTCATGCCGCTACAGACGCAGGTGTGGCGGCTTTACTGTTAATTTTTTAAGTGACGTTACACACCGTTAAGGCGCGGGTACTTTGGGTACTTATAGAATACTTAGCGAGTATGAAATGCTTCGCCTCCACTGCGTTGCGGCTCAGCATGACAGGCCGAGGGTGCCACCTCCTGTCATGCTGAGCGCAGTGAAGCATCTCATACCCAAGAGGCTCGTGGGTAAGTCAGCTTTTAACCTCAACTAGGAGAATTCATCATGGCAAAAATCGGCGCAATTCACTACAACTGGCCCGGCTGCGATCTCGAAGGCTTCGCCCGGCGGGCCAGCGAAATCGGCTACCAGTACTGCGAGTTGCAGATCGGCGATATCTGGGATGGCGAGTCCAAAAACGGCGAGCAGACAGCCGCAGCCACGCGCGAGTTATTGGCCAAATACGGGATGCAAGCCTCGGCAGTAGCGGCTGGCAACGACTTCCTGCAAGCCAATCCCCGCGACTTGGACGCGCAAATCGAGCGCTACCGCTACGTCTGCCAGATCATTCCCATAACCGGCACGGACATCGTGCGCTCGGACGGCGGCTGGAACCGCAATGGCGACGTCCCAGAGGACCAGTGGGACGCCATGCTACTCGAAGCCTTCAAGCGCTGCGCCGATTTTCTCGAAGAGTACAACGTGCGGATCGCCCTCGACAACCACGGAACTTCCACCAACGACGGCGACTGGCAATTAAGCCTGATCGAACGCGTTGACTCGGACCGACTCGGCGTCAATCTGGATACCATGAACTACCGCTGGTTCGGTCACGAGTTGGACCGGATTGACCATTTCTATGAAATACTGGCTCCGCACGTCTTCCACACCCACATAAAAGACGGGACCGGCTCGCGGCAAAACTACAAGGGGGCAGCATTGGGCGAGGGAGAAATCCACCTCGACCACGCGGTCCAGTGCCTCAAGGCGGCCGGCTACAACGGAGCTTGGACGGCTGAGTATGAAGGCCCGGAGACCGAGGGACAGGTGGGATACGAAAAGTGCTACCAGTGGCTGGGAGCTAACGTCTAATCGTACGTTCTACGCGCGGTTTTCACTGTCCAAGATTTCGGCTAACTCGCGCGCGGTTTGTGCGGCGTCGCAGAAGAGAACCGTCTCCAAGCCCAACTCCGCAGCCGCGGCCACGCACTGCGGGTTGTCATCGATTAACACGGCTTCTCGCGGCTCACAGCCAATCTGCTCCAGCGCGTAGCAGAAGGCCGCCGGATCGGGTTTGAGCAGGCCGATCTCCTGCGAGAGGAACACTTGCTCAAAGACATCGAGGGTCGTGCAAACGCGCTGGATGCCGCGCCAGAGCAATTCGTTGTTGTTGGACAGCGCGTACAGGGGGTACTCGGCGGCTAGCTGCCTGAGCAGGGGAGCGACGCCCTCAATCTCGTGCAAGATCAACCCTTCAAAGACGCGGCCCAATGCGTCGTCAGGGGCGCGTAAGCCAGTGCCCTTGCGCAAGGCAGCGAGGAAGGCCGCTGCGCCAATTTCGCCGCGTTCAAAGGCGAGAAACTCGGCGCTGTTGCTAAACCACTGCTCCAAGTGCCGAACATGGCTAGGGTCAGTGCCTCCGAACAAAAGAGACAATCCAGGCAGACCGGCGGTGCGCACTACGGTGTCACAAAGATCGAAGATCAGGGCGCGGATCACCGGATTTGACGAATCTGCTCAATCTTCTTGTCGAGCCGCTTGGGGGAAATCGGGTGGGCGGTGCCTAGCTCTTGGGCGAAGACCGAGACGCGATATTCTTCCAGCATCCAGCGCAATTCCTCGATTTGGGCCGCTCGTTCGGGCGAATTGGTCTCCCCGGCGAGCTTTTCCAACTGGCTCTGGTACATCTCGATCAACTCAGCTTTCTGTGCATCCTTGCGCGGATCGGTCGCAGCGCGTTCGGCGCGCATCTCGACGGCTTTTAGGTAGCGAATTAAGTGACTGAGACGGTGGAAGGGAACGCGGGCGAGGAAATCGTCGGGCAGCAGCCGCTCCAAGTCCGCGTCCAGCCCGCGATAGGACTGGCCTGAGAGGAGAATTTCGCGGCGGGCTTCGAGCAAGCTATCGACCGTGGAGATGAAGCGCGCGGCCAAGCCGCGCAGCCGCTGCTTGGCCTGCATCAGCACGGCGTCGAAATCCTCTTGGCGCAGGGGTAGGATTTGCTCGCGGTGGAAGAGATAGCGCTCGAGATGTTCAAATGCTTGGGTACGCAGTTCTAGAGAACTACCTTGGTAGCGCGCCTTGAACTGCGCCAACTCTTGGAGCTCGCGCTGGAGCCACGCTAGCTCGTCGCGCAACGCCAAGGCGCAGAGGCCCAAGAAACCCTCCCGCGAGCGGGCTTCGGCTTCGGCGCGACTTTTGTAGAGCCTCAGCGCCACGCCGCCTTCGTCACAGCGGAGGCCAGGCCATCCATAAAGCGGTACTCCACCCGCTTGGGTCACCTCTATTCGTTCGGGCAGATCGCCGAAATCCCAAGTAGTTATCCCTTCCCGTTCCCACTGTTGGGCCGCCTTTTTCCAAGCGTCTAGTTCGACGGGGGTGTCGTGCTGTTCAAGGCGTTGGGTCAGTTGCTGCAAATCGCGGCCGGCCGCAACAGACTGCTCGTTGGTTCCTTGGACATCGACGCGCATCTTGAGATGGTCGGGCAAGTCATCGGCGTTCCAGTCCGACACTTGGATTTGGATATGGTAGTGCTGGCGGATGTGGTCTTGCAGCGACTCCAAAAAGGTGGGATGTGTCGGCCTGAGCGCGGCCGCAATGCGCTGGGCTTTTTCCGGGATCGGCACCAGCTGCTTGCGAACAGATTTGGGCAACGAGCGCAGCAGGACGGTAACTTTCTCTTCGAGCAGGCCCGGCACCAGCCATTCGAGTATTTCAGGATCCACGGCGTGGGCCAGTTTGTAGGGCAATTTGACGGTGATGCCGTCCTCGTCTTGTCCCGGGCGATAGGCGTAGCTAAGTGCTAGTTTATTGCCATCGAGGTCCAGTGCGTCTGGAAAGGCCTGCTGGTCGAAGTCGGCGCGAGTGGTGCCGAGCAAGTCTTCCTCCTCCATCAGCAGGAAGTCGTCGGCTTTGTCTTTGAGGAACCGGTTGAGGTCGGGCAGCGAGGAAACGTCGTCGAGATACCGGGAGTAAAAGCGGGCCGCGGCCTCTTCGACGTGGACATCGGCCAAGCCGCGGGCGCGGGTCTGCCAAGTTTCGATCTTCTGACATAGGCGCGTGTTGTGCGCGAGGAACTTGTGCGGAGTATGCACCGTCCCAGGCACCAACGCCTCGCGGATGAATATCTCGGTGGCCTCGCGAGCGTTGATGCGGCTATAAGGGATGCGGCGGCTGAGCACTTCGAGACCGTAGAGGATCAGCTTTTCCCGCACCAGCACCCGTCCCGAGCGCGGGTTGAAGTAGGGCTGGTCGTAGGAAGCGCGACACAAGTGGCTGCCTAGTTCAGCGAGCCATTCGGGCTGGATGCGGGCGACAGTGCGGGCGAACAGGCGCGAGGTCTCGACGATCTCGGCCGCGACCAGCCAGCCGGGGGGGCCGCTCTCGACTGGCTTCTTGCCCTTGTTGGAGCGGAACAGTCCCGAGCCGGGAAAAACCATCACCTCGCGGTTGCGCGCTGCCTGATAGACATTGCCTTCCTCTTGGCGCGCCACACTCGAAAGCAGGCCGGTAAGCACCGCGCGGTGGATCGCGTCGTACCCAGCGGGTTCTCGGTTGAAGCGAAAGCCTTTTATCTCTTTCAGAGTCTCGCGGATCTGCGCGTGGATATCGCGCCATTCGCGCATCCGCATGTAGGAGAGGTAGTGCGCCTTGCAGAATTTGC